>CAJKQZ010000092.1 GCA_905202115.1 uncultured Prevotellaceae bacterium
ATATCTCAGACATATTTTCGATTATCTCCCTTGTATTTTAAATTATCTGCGGGAAAGTTTTTACCACGAAAAAAATATTTTTTTACGATTTCTTGAGCAAAAATATTCAGTAGGAGGCTGTGGCCGGAAATCCCGCCTCGTTGATTCGTTTCACTATTCCGTCGAGCTCTTCGCGCGTGGCCTTGCGCAGTTTTTGGTCGGGCGTCTCGCGGTCAATGGTATAAATCATCACTTCGCTCGGCTTTATCTCTTTCAGAGCCTCGAGCCAGGGGCCCACATACTCGTCGCCCGTGTTTGTGAGCGATTCCTCGCCGTCGGTGCCGTGCAGGAACATCGTCTGCACTATTACGTGCCCGTTGAAGAGCTTCATGTTCTCTATCGTTCGGCGCACGTCGTATGCTCCCGTGGGACGGTTGAGTTGTTTGATGTAGGCAGGATTGACGGTGTCGAGCTTCTGAATGTTGTTGTCCACCTTCATCAATGCGTTTCTCACTTCGGGGCGGCCGATGAGCGTGGCATTGCTCAGCACGCTTATTCTGGCTTTCGGAAAATACTCGTCGCGCTGCGCGACAGTGTCGTCTATTATCCCGCTGAAGTCGGGATGTGCCGTCGGTTCGCCATTGCCGGCAAAAGTGAGCACGTCGGGCTCCGGCCCGTCGGCTTTCATTGCGGCGAGCCGCCCGCGCAACGCATTTTTCACTTCTTCGCGCGTGGGCCGGCGCATGGTGGGGCGCCGCTCGGCGTTGAAACCGCATTCGCAGTACATGCAGTCGAACGTGCAGACCTTGCCGTCGGCCGGCATGAGGTTTATTCCCAACGAAACTCCTAATCTGCGGCTGTGAACGGGGCCGAAAATCGGCGCAGGATAGATAACCGTTGCCATTACAATGCTTTTTTAAGTTGTTTATCAGCGCAAAATTACGTATTTCGCCCGTGCCGCAGCAGAAGATAGCTTTCAAAAAGTCGTTTTTACCATGCCTTTTGTGCCGAATTAACTATTATTGATAAACATTCGCAGAGGCGGAACGCGCTTTTTGCTAACTTTACGCCAGGACGTACAACAAAACAAAACATAGCATGGAGAAGACAATAACCATATTCTGTAAAAACAACGGCAAGTCGGTCGAAGTGCCTATAGGAAGCTCGGTAATCGAAGTCTACAACGCTTTGGGAATGGATATGCCGCTCGAGGCCACATGCGCAAGGGTCAACAACAAGTCGGAAAGCCTGCACCACGTACTTTTTACCAACAGCGACGTGGAATTTCTCGACATAACCCACCCTTCGGGTATGAGAACCTACACGCGCTCGCTTTTCTTTGTGCTTTACAAGGCGGTGGAAGACATTTTCCCGAACGCCGCGCTGCGCATCGACACTCCTGTGTCGAACGGATACTATTGCCGGCTGTTCATGGGGCGGAACATCAATGCCGACGACGTGAAGCGCCTGCGCATGCGCATGAAGGAAATCGTCGACAGCGACATGCCGTTCCGACGTATAGAATGCCGCACCGACGAAGCCATAGAACATTTCCGCCGCCTGGGACAGGAGAGCAAAGCAAAGCTGCTCGAAAGCGCGGGCACGCTTTATACCACCTACTACATGCTGGGCGAAACAATCGATTACTACTATGGCTCGCTGCTTCTCTCAACCGGACAGCTGAAACTCTTCGGTCTGGAGAAATATCACGACGGAGTTCTTCTCCGCGTACCCGACCCGCAACGCCCCGGAGAACTTCAGCCCGTAATAAAGCAGGAAAAAATGTTCGAAGTCTTCCGCGATCATCACGAGTGGCAACATATCGTGGGACTTAATTCGATAGGCGATCTAAACGAGGTATGCGCGAACGGCCATACCAATGCTTTGGTGAATGTTTCCGAAGCTCTACAGGAAAAGAAGATAAGTCACATTGCCGACATCATAGCTTCGAAGCCCGAAGTGCGCGTGGTGCTTATCTCGGGCCCGTCGTCGAGCGGAAAAACCACGTTCAGCAAACGTCTTTCGGTGCAACTTATGGCCTGCGGTCTGAAACCTTATCCCGTGTCTCTCGACGATTATTTCGTAGACCGCGAAAAAACTCCCAAAAGTCCTGACGGAGAATATGATTTCGAAGATCTGCACGCGGTAAATATACCTTTGCTGTCGGAGCACATGAACGAACTCATCGCCGGCAGGGAGATAGAATTGCCGCGCTTCAACTTCCAAACGGGCAAAAGCGAACCGAGCGGCAAGCGCCTAAAGATAGACGACCACACTATTCTCGTAATGGAGGGCATTCACGCCCTTAATCCAGAGCTTACGCCGCAGATTCCCGACAAGAACAAGTTCCGCGTGTACGTGTCGGCTCTGACGTCGATTCTTCTCGACGACCACAATTACATTCCCACTACCGACAACCGCCTGTTGCGCCGTATTGTGCGCGACTACAAATACCGCGGCTATTCGGCGCGCGAAACGATAAAGAGGTGGCCCAGCGTGAGGGCGGGCGAGGCAAAGTGGATTTTCCCCTACCAGGAGAATGCCGACGTGATGTTCAATTCGGCGCTGCTGTTCGAACTTGCGGCCCTACGCTCGCAGGTATTGCCTGTGCTCGAGCAGGTGGACAAGCGCTACGAGGAATATTCCGAGGCCTACCGCCTGCGAAAATTCCTTTCATACATACGTCCCATTTCTATCGAGGGACTTCCGCCAACTTCCCTGCTTCGTGAATTTCTCGGAGGCAGTACATTCAGTTATTGAAACACAAACGTTCCCGCCGCACGGCGGGAACGTTCTATTTGTATGCACGAACAGACGGCTTGTCTGCTTTTGCGCCACACGTATGCGGCACAAAGGCAATGCGGCGCGGGTTACTTTCCTGCAGGAAAGGGGAAACGCTTCCACAGCGTTCGCGGAATGAGCCTCCACACCGCTACAAGCGCGGCATATTTCCAGTCTATTATTTTCACGCGCCGGCGTTTTTCAATGGCTCTCACAATGCTTCGGGCCACCTGTGCCGTTTTCATAACAAAAGGATAGTTGCTCCCGTAATTGATGAGCGCGGTGTCGACAAAACCCGGCCTTATATCGGTAAAATGTATGTTTAATCTGCGCATGCGGGCCAGTTGTTCAAGCGCGTCGAGGTATGTGCACTGAAAGCGTTTGGCTGCCGAATATGCCGGTGCGGGGCCGAGCCCTTTCGTTCCGGCAATCGAAGTGACGGCCGCGATATGCCCTCCGCCGTTCGCCGCGAAATATCGGAACGCAGCCCCGAGCATACGCGCATATCCCTCGCAGTCGGTACGCAACGTGGAAAGTTCCTTTTCCTCTTCGAGCCGCGGGTTCTGATATCCTATGCCCGAACAGTGAAGATACACTTCCGCTCCGCCCATCCGCTCGAAAAGTCCGGTAAGCAGTTCGCCGGCATTGCCGTCGTTCACATCAATCGTTTCAGCAACGATGTTTTCGGGATATTTCCGCCGCAATTCGTCGAGCATTTCCCCACGTCGCCCCGCGACTCCCACCGTCCAGCCCGCGGCAGCCATTATTTCGGCCACAGCACGCCCTATACCCGATGTGGCTCCCATTATAATTATGCGTTTGCCCTTTGTTTTCATGCGCCATGAATATTTAGGTAACAAAGATATGCAATATTGTCTGTATCCTCCTTTACACGAAAAAAATATGTTTGAGATATTCTAAAATGTCTCAAACATATTTTTCCGACTTCCTTCAGAGCACACTCTACCGCAGAAAAGGAAAATTTTATTTTAGCATGAAATATAAATAACTCCGCAGATTCACATATTTTTATCTGGAAAAATTTATTTTTGCAAGCATGCGTTTCCCGCGGCCAATTTCAGTTGAAATTCGTACCACTGTAAGCGCTTCATTGTAACAATCAAAAACATTGATATGACAAATGTGTGTTTCATGAAAAATAAAGTAGCGGCCGTACTTTTATTTCTGTTTACAGTATGCTGCAACCATGCTTCCGCATTTGACGCGTATGTGTATCTCAATGGGAGCTACGTACCGGTGAACGTGTCGGAGAATATATATAAAATGGTATTCGATACCGAATACACCTACTTTATAACAGCCGATAACGATACAGCCACCCTTAGCAACACGGCATTCTCGTTCATAACCTTCCGTAAGGTGGAAAAGCCCGTGGGAATGAATGCGGCAAAAACGGTGGCAACCACGATAGTCAGTGAAAATGACGGAATACGCATAAGCAGCGGAAAGGCAATCTACGCAGTAAGAATAATCGACTCGGCCGGAAACATCGTGGCCGACGTATCTCCAAGCAGCAACGACCTGTTCTTTTCTACGCTCGGGTTACCTGCGGGCGTGTACATAGTGCAAGTTTCCTCGGGCAAAGAGGTATCGGTGAAAAAAATAACCAAGAACAAGTAAGGTCATGAAAAAGAACATATATATCCATATCAGAGGCGCAATTTTCATTGTATGCCTACTTGTCAGCACGGCCACCACCGAAGCCCAGCACTTTTTCGACATTTACTGCAATGGAAAGGTGGTGAAACGTATCGAGGCAAATCTTGTAGACAGCATAGCATTCGGCACCACAGGAGCGTCGTTCTTGGTGTTCGACAAGAACAAGACAAGGCTCTACTCAGCCACTCGCCGCACGGTCGACAGCGTTACCATAAAGTACGTCGAGGACTATTCGTCCTACCCCGAGTTGAACATATTGAGCGGTTACAACAACATAGTGCCTTCATACGACAGCGAAACGGGAGTATACAAACTCTTAACTACGGGCAGCGACCCTTACATACAGACCAAGACGCTTACCACAGCATTGCCCGAAGATTCGTGCGTACTTACATTCGAATACAACTGCCCTGCGGGAATAAACAGCTTCCAGGTATTTTTCGGGCCTCCAGTTGCCGAGAGTTATTCGGTGACACCCGGTTACATTGCTCCCACCATCGGAACGGAATGGCGCACCTACTCGTTGCCTATAAAGACATATCGCGATAAATTAGGCTGGGGAGAGTCGGGAGATTTCATGAGGTTCGATTTCGGAACACTTTCCGATGTGGAGATATCGCTGAGAAAGATTCGCCTGCGCTCGATGAACGACGAGGAACAGCGCGAGCAATATGTGCGAGACAGCATAGAGACAGCTAAAACCCAAATGGCTGAAAACCTGAAAGCGTATCTAAGCACAACTTACAACTCCAAAATCACATTGGTTAACGTTGAAAAAGACAGCGTCGAGATTAATGGCGTATGTTCCGGAGAGGGAACATTCTTGCTTGCCGACATGGCGCCCTACGAGGATGTTACCGAGGAAAACGAGTTCGAAAGCGTGAACGACTTGCAGGACAAATCGTTTACTGTAAGGCTTCCGCGATTTGTAAGGCGCAGCGGGCTGCAATACGACCGCCTGCTGTCGAAATGGGCGATAGTGAAAGTCGAGGACGGCAGGTATGTGCTCGCCTCGCACGCCCGTTATGCCGACGAGGTGGCTACTATATCCGAGCCCGAGGAAGGAGTGCTAAAAAGCAAGAAGGGAATTGCGGCAGGCTTCGGCTCGACATACATTTCCGACTTCGACAACCTCCAGGTACACAGCATTACGCAGAACATCGTTCTCAACACATTTATCAGCACAAAGTACTCGGTCGGGGCGAAGTTGCATTCCTACGGAGGCAGAAAATATTATATAAACACCGCCAACCTTGCAACTTTAGACGAAGTTACAAAAGCGGCCTACGAGCGCGGAGTTATCGTTTCGGGAATACTGCTTACGTCGACGGGATCGATTTTCGATGACCCCGAAAACAACGGCGGCTACTACACCATGCCCAACATGACAACTGCCATAGGAGTGAACACTTATGCCGCCGCGCTTGATTTTCTGGCACAGCGTTACAGCGGCGCCACCTACGGGCGCATTCACCACTGGATAATGCATAACGAAGTCGACATGGGCGACACGTGGACGAACATGGGAAGCCAGCCTGAAATGCGCTATTACGACCGCTACATCAAGTCGATGCGCATATGCTACAACATAGTTCGCCAATACGACCAGCATGCCTCGGTACTCGGCTCGTACACTCACAACTGGAACATCCCCGGAACGGAATACTCGCCACGGCTAATGCTCGAACAGAACGTTATGTATTCCGAAAAAGAGGGCGATTTCCGCTGGGGAGTGGCTTATCACCCCTATCCCATAAACCTTACGCGCCCCGAATTCTGGAACAACGACATCTACAATGCCAAATTCAACAACAATACCACCTATGTCACCTTCCTCAATCCCGAAGTGATAAACGCGTGGATTCTCAACCCCGCCCATTTCTATAAGGACGGCACCAAGCGCGTGCTTTTCTTCACTGAACAGGGTACCAATTCGCCCGATTACAGCGAAAACTCGCTGCGACTCCAAGCTGCGGGAGCAGCATGGATATGGAAGAAGATAAGTCGCCTTGACGGAATAGACGCCATGCAGTGGCACGCGTGGGCCGACAACCGCGAAGAGTTCGGTCTGCGCATAGGTCTGCGCTCGTTTGCCGACGGTGAATTTAATAACTTAGACTGCAAACCGGTGTGGTACATTTGGCAGGCAGCCGGAACCGACAGCGAAGACGAGGTATTCGAACCTTATCTCGACATTATAGAAATAGATAGCTGGGATAACATTGTCCAACCCGTAGAGTGACACATTGAACACGCCGAAAAGGCATGCCGAAAAAATATGTCTGAGATATTTTAAAATATCTCAGACATATTTCAAATTACCTCAGAGATAATTTTATTTTCCTGCGGGAGGATTTTTCCCGCAAACTTATTTTGTGCGCCGAACCGCACGGACGTATTGCCACCTTCCGGAGCGGCGTAATAAATTTTTCACATAGTTCTTTGATGCTGGCCGCTGTTTTTAGGCTTAATGGTAAATTTGCATGAACTTCGCGCCATTAATATGGATTTTGCCGACATACTGCTGCCGCTGCCGCTTGAAGGTACGTTTACCTACGCGGTACCGCCCGAACTCGACGCCGATGTGGCGTCGGGCAAGAGAGTAGTTGTGCCGTTTGGTGCGAAAAAGAAATATTCGGGCATAGTTGTGCGCCGCCACAACGTGGCCCCGCCTTCCGAAATAACCGTCAAGCCCGTTCTCGAGGTAATCGATTGCGAACCTGTGGTTACGCCGCTGCAACTTTCCTTCTGGAAATGGATGTCGGAGTATTATCTCTGCTCTGAAGGCGATGTGATGAAAGCCGCTCTACCGGCAGGACTGAAACTTGCCAGCGAGAGCGTTGTAGGATACAACGCCGATTACGACGGCAACGCACATCTCACACCGCGCGAGCGCGAAGTGGCCGGTTTTCTTGCCGACGGGGACGAGATATCTATCGACACGCTCGAACGCATGAGCGGCCATGCAAATCTTGTGGCTACGGTGCGCTCGCTTTACGACAAGGGGGTGCTGCGCATGCGCGAGGAGCTGCGCGGAAATTATCGTCCACGCTATGAAACGCGCGTGAAGCTTGCCGGACGACTTATGGACGAGACTCTGCTGAGCGAGGAAATGGAAAAGTTCGGACGCGCACAGCAACAGCTCAGACTTCTTGCGGAATACGTAGAGATGAGTTCTGCGCTTGCCGCAATGAAACTGAAAAACGCCGCACTGCTACGTCCCGTAGCCAAGAAAGAACTACTTGCCCGAGGCGGAACAGGCGAGGCTGTGCTAAAGCAGTTGCAGAAAAAAGGCATTCTCGTAACATACAAGGCCGAGATAACCCGTTTGCGAAGTTCCGGAGCCGCCCTTGCTCCCCTGCACTCGCTATCGCCGGCGCAGCAAAAGGCTTTCGACGGCATTGTGTCGGCTTTCGCAACCCGCAACGTGTGCCTGCTTCACGGAATAACGTCGAGCGGAAAGACGGAAATCTACATACACCTCATAGCCCGCACTCTGGCCGAGGGAAAAAGCGTGCTGTATCTGCTTCCCGAAATCGCGCTTACCACACAAATCACCCGCCGTCTGCGTCTGTTTTTCGGCGACGACATGGGTGTATTCCATTCCAAGTTTCCCGACAGCGAGCGTGTGGAGATATGGAAAAAACAGCTCTCGAACCGGCCTTACCGTCTCATCGTTGGAGTGCGCAGTTCGCTGTTTCTGCCGCTCAATAACCTCGGTCTCGTGATTGTTGACGAAGAACACGAGCCTTCATACAAACAGGAGGAGCCCGCTCCGCGATACCATGCCCGCGACGCCGCAATAATGCTTGCCGGCATGTGCGGCGCGAAAACCTTATTGGGCACAGCCACGCCGTCGCTCGAGAGCTATGCCAACGCACAGGCGGGAAAATACGGCTTGGTCGGCATTACGGAGCGTTTCGGCGCCGTGTGCTTGCCCGAGATACGCGTGGAGGACGTAAAGGAGCTGAAGCGGAAAAAAATGATGACTACACCGTTTTCGCCGCAGCTTATACAGGAAATGCGCTCTGCGCTCGAGGCGGGGCAGCAGACCATACTTTTTCAGAACCGCAGGGGATACGCTTCGTTCCTTGAGTGCCACGCGTGCGGCTGGGTGCCGCGCTGCGAGCATTGCGACGTGAGTCTTACGTATCATCGCGCCTCGAACAATTTGGTGTGCCATTATTGCGGGGCGGTTTACCGTGTGCCCGAACGTTGCCCCGCCTGCGACGGGGAACAGTTGGACGACCGTGGTTTGGGCACGGAGAAAATAGAGGACGCCGTACACGGAATTTTTCCCGAGGCGCGGGTTGCGAGGCTCGACCTCGATACCACGCGGGCGCGCTCGTCGTATGAAAATATCCTGTCGGCTTTTCGTGACGGAAAAACCGATATTCTGATAGGTACGCAAATGGTTTCGAAGGGTCTGGACTTCGACCGTGTGCGCGTGGTGGGCGTGCTCGACGCCGACTCGGCGATGAATGTGCCCGACTTCCGCAGCTACGAACGCGCCTTTCAGATGATGGCGCAGGTGGCCGGCCGTGCGGGGCGCAGAAATACGCGCGGAACGGTAATACTACAGACGCGCCGGCCCGACGACCCGCTTATTGCGCAGGTGGTATCGAACAATTATAAGGCGATGTTCGATACCCAGATGAACGAGCGCGAGATGTTCGGATACCCCCCTTTCTGCCGTTTGATTTACATATATATACGTCACCGCTCGCTGTATAAGGCAGATTGCGCCTCGCGCGAAATGGCAGAGGCGTTGCGTCCGGCGTTCGGCGACAGCCTGCTCGGACCGGCCGCTCCGCCGGTGGCGCGGGTAAAATCGCTTTTCATCATGCAGATAATGGTGAAGGTGCAGCGCATAGCGCCTGTTGCGGCAGTGCGTTCGCTTTTGCAGACAACCGCCCGCAACATACACAACAGCTACGGCGTGGATATTTATTTCGATGTCGACCCGCTGTAAGGCGTCCGGCATATTAGAAAGAAATGACGACTTGCAGGAGGAGTTTACAGACAAAAACGGTCAGCCGCCAAGCAATTGAAAATCAGCACGTGTATATG
>CAJKQZ010000093.1 GCA_905202115.1 uncultured Prevotellaceae bacterium
TATCTCAGACATATTTTTTGCTACATATACATGTGCTGATTTTCAAGTGCTTGGCGGGTGACCGTTTTTGTCTGCAAAACCTGCCTCGCTCCAACGGAAGAAAAACTATCTTACATACATTTCCACCACATGCCGGAGCGTTTTATTCATTACCAGCGGCAAGATGATTTCAGCCGCTTGCGGCACTATAATAATTGCAAGTTATCGTAAAAATTCAAAGATATTTGCCACACTTCGTATCACTAATACCCATAAATGCAATGTGGCGATTACAGTAGCGAAGATATCCGGAAAAAAATCCCATTCTTACCACAAAAAAATTTGCACGGCCGATATGAAAATTCATTACATTTGCGACATACGGATACGGAAAAATATCCGCCCGTAAAAACAAAATCATTAACCCAAAAATAATCGAGGAGGAACCCAACATGACAGAACGCAAGCAAGTTTACCGCTGCAATGTATGCGGGAACATCGTTGAAGTGCTGCACGCAGGACAAGGCCAGCTTTCATGCTGCGGACAGCCAATGGAACACATGTCGGAAAGCACGCAGGACGGCGCGCACGAAAAGCATGTTCCGGTGATAGAAAAGACCGACTGCGGTTACAAGGTAACGGTCGGAGCAGTAGAGCACCCTATGCTCGAAAGCCATTACATAGAATGGATCGAGCTTGTTGCGGGCGATAAGATAATGCGCAAATACCTGAAGCCGGGCGACAAGCCTGTGGCAGAATTCAAGACATGCGCTACCGAAGTATATGCGCGCGAATACTGCAATCTGCACGGACTGTGGAGCTCTGAAAAGGCATAAACGCCGCCATTATTGCGGCAAACCGTATAACAACAAAGGAGAAAGCATTCGAAACGCTTTCTCCTTTTTCTTTACACACAACCATTTTATTTTTTCCAGCGATACGACACCGCGCTACGCGGCGGAACCTCGGCGCGGAAGTGCCTTTTGCCGTCGGCCACGTCGAACGAAACGGCATTGCCGTTGCCGTTACTAAGCACAAACGCATAACTTCCGTCGGGATTCCGGAACGCCGAATACGTAAGTCCCTCTGCGGTATATCCGGCAGTGGCAATGCGCACGGCTCCAGGGTCGACGACGCTCGACATATGGGCTATTATATAATAATGCGAGTTGCGCTGCATTATTGTATAGTCGGTGTTCAGGTCGACTGCGCCGTAACACGTGGCGCAAGCGCCGGGGCCACGATGAGGCCCCCGTTCGTGGTCGAGCATAAGGTTCCAGACAATTACTCCGGTGCACCAGCGGTTCACGGTTCCGAGAGCCACATCTTCCATATCCTTAACGAGACGTGCCTCGAGGCTGCGCCCGTTGTTCCATGTGCCGATAGACGTTTCGGTGAAGACAAGATCCTTTCCCGGGGCGGCATTGTGAACGAGGGTAAGCTCTTCCTTGTTTCCGCCGTAGTTGTGATAGGCCGCGCCCGCCAGGTGTCCGGCTGCCTCGGGGTCTTCGTATATCTTGGTGGGGTATCCGCGCTGGCTTTCCATGTTGTCGTAGTTGTAGTTATGGTCGAAAGCGAAGATTTTCGTCTTCAATCCGGCACGGCGAAGCGCAGGACCGAGCACTTTCACGAAGTCGCGCTCCTGCTCCCAGGGCATGTAGCACGAGGCCGAGTTTCCCCTGTTTAGAGGTTCGTTCTGCGGAGTTACGGAATAGATGTTTATGCCCTCCTCCGCGAAAGCTTTTATCCACCTTACGAAATATTCCGCATAGTCGGCGTAACATTCGGGTTTCAGCTCGCCCGATGTCCAGTCGCCGTTGGTTTTCATCCAGCGCGGCGGCGTCCAGGGCGTACCCATTATCTTCAAATCCGGATTTATCTCCAGTATTTTTTTCAATATCGGTATCACGAATCTGTTCTCTTCCTCGGTAAGCGAGAAATTTTCTATCCCTTTCGTGTCGCAGCACGTGTATTCGCTGAGCGAGAAGTCGCTGCAGCCTATCGCCACGCGCACATAGCTGAATCCGAAGCCGTCGCCGCCGTCAGAGAACGTTTCGCGTAGGAAAGTCTCGCGGTTGGCCTCGGTCATTCTCATGAGATTGTAACATGTGCTGCCTGTAATTGCCACCCCGAAGCCGTCCATCGTCTGGAATGTCTGTTTAGGCAGCAGTGTCACCACATTATCGCCCGACGGTCTGCCTTTCTGCAACTGTATATCTGTCACGGCGAGGTCTTTGCTCCGCGCGTCGGTAGTAGTGATTACCTTTACTCTGCCGCGTACTGCTCCGTCGCCGGCCGAAGCATACGGCGCAACCATAAGAAAAATCAATGATAAAGCCGATATTACCTTTTTCATTTTCACGAATTATTATTTATTCGCTCGCACCGCCACTATAAAGAGTGGCCGCACGAGTAGTAAAACACGCAACAAATATATCGCAAGGCGAGAGCAGAGAAAAATGAGCTTGCTCATTTTCTATGCCGAGCCGCAATCTATATTGGAATGCCAGTTCAAAGATACGCATTTTTAACAATATTATATAAAAATACAATGAAAGAAAAATATTGTGCGTGTTAAATTATGTAAAGAAGACCGTGCCGTTTCCCATTGCTTTTCACTGCACAAAAAACCGCTTCCCGCACGTAGGAAAAATTATCTCTGAGATAATTTGAAATATGTCTGAGATATTTTAAAATATCTCAGACATATTTTTCCCCGCTTCCAATCGGGGTTTGCACACATAGCAAAACGGCCTCCGAAAAGGCGGATTTTATTTTACCTTTCTTAACATCCGACAAAGATTTAGCAACCGCATGCGCTCCACCTCCGTCTCCCCAAAATTTTGCCGCACGCTCCCTATCGAGAAGAAAGATGCCGTAATGCAAAGCGGCCCTGCCAAAGCGCCGCCAACCGATGAGCCTGCCACGCAACAGCATGAACATTTTTTTGCAGTTCGATTAAAAAAGGATAAATTCGCCCCCGTTTTTCAGAAAGTACAACAATACAAAGTAAAAATAGCACATGAATCTTACAGGTACACTTGATTTCCGTCCTAAGCTCTGGGGCGCGTTAAGAAACTATTCCGGCACCAAATTCCGCGCCGATGCAACAGCCGGCGTAGTGGTCGGCATAGTTGCGCTGCCCCTGGCGATAGCCTTCGGCATAGCCTCGGGCGTCAGTCCCACCCTGGGCCTGATAACGGCAATCGTAGGCGGCTTTATGGTGTCGTTTTTCGGCGGCAATTCGGTTCAGATAGGCGGCCCTACGGGAGCATTCATCGTAATAGTATACAATATAATAGGCCAGTTCGGCATGCAAGGCTTAGCAATAGCCACGGCTATGGCCGGCATACTGTTGATACTTATGGGACTGTTCCGGCTCGGCACAGTCATAAAGTTCATTCCTTATCCGATTGTAGTGGGCTTCACCGCCGGTATAGCGCTAACCATATTTTCCACCCAAATCAACGATTTCTTCGGACTGGGGCTGCGCGACATACCAGGCGAATTCACCCCCAAGTGGGGACTGTATTTGCGCAGCTTCGGCAACACCGACCCGTGCGCGTTGATTACCGGACTGGTGTCGCTGGTTATCATAATCCTCACCCCGCGCATATCGAAAAAGCTGCCCGGCGCACTCATTGCAATCATCATAGTAACGGCCGCAGCCTATGTGTTGCGCACCGCAACCGACTGGTTTTCGGTAGAGACCATTGGCGACCGCTTCGGCAACATGCCCACCGATATCCCCACGCCGCACGGCTTCGAATTCACCATGTCCACGGTAAACATGCTGCTTCCCTCAGCCTTTACCATAGCCGTGCTGTGCGCTATCGAGTCACTGCTTTCGGCCACGGTGGCCGACGGTGTAACAGGCTCGCGCACCAACAGCAACACAGAGCTTATAGGACAGGGATTAGCCAACTTAGCCGTCCCTTTCGTTGGCGGCATACCGGTTACCGGCGCCATTGCACGCACCATGACAAACATAACCAACGGCGGGCGCACGCCCGTAGCAGGCATAGTGCACGCACTCGTGCTGCTGCTCATATTCCTGTTCATGATGCCCCTTATAAACTATGTGCCTATGGCGTGTCTCGGAGCGGTGCTCATGGTTGTGGCCTACAACATGAGCGGCTGGCGCACGATTATAGGCATTTTCCATTCGCCCAAGAGCGACATATCGGTGCTAATAGTAACATTCCTGCTAACGGTAATCTTCGATCTTACAATAGCAATCGAAATGGGACTTCTGCTGGCCGTGGTGCTGTTCCTGCGCCGTGTTATGGAAAACACGCAGATTAAGGTATACTCCGAACAGCTCGATGTAGCCGAAGACACAGACAGCCCGATTCACGAGATTCTCAATGTAGCAAAAGGCGTAAGCGTTTATGAAATAGACGGCCCGTTCTTCTTCGGCGTAGCCACCAAATTCGATGACATAATGCGGACGACGATAGGAAACGTAAAGCCGCGCGTGCGGATTCTGCGTATGCGCAGGGTGGCCTTTGTAGACGCCACCGCACTGCACAACCTTGAAATTGTGATACGTTCATCGCTCGAGAAGGGTATACACGTGGTACTTTCGGGCGTTCGGCCTAACGTGCACGAATCACTGCAACATGCGGGTATAGACAAGCTCGTTGGCCCCGACCATATCTGCGATCACATCACTAAGGCCGTAGCTATAGCCAATGCCATAGCCGAAAAATCCGCGCCCAGGCAATAATATCCCGAACGTTTATAAGACACAATAAAAACAGTCATACCCTAAGGCTTTCATTCTCCGCCTTAGGGTATGCTTTTTCAGATAAATCGGACTCCTTTTCATGCCGAACAGACGGCTATACCGAAGCTTCGGCCCAATTACAGAATTTAATCCATAACACCGCAACGTAATGCCGGAAACGTGGCAATATCACCGGCCGATGTTAATTTCTGTAAAAACCAACATACTTTTTTCCGCCTCCTTTCGCTGCACAAAAAACCGCTTCCCGCACGTAGGAAAAATTATCTCAGAGATAATTCGAAATATGTCTGAGATATTTTAAAATATCTCAGACATATTTTTCCCCGCTTCTCATCGGACTTTGCACACATGGCAAAACGACTCCCGAAAAAGTGGATTTTATTTTACATTTCTTAACATATGATAAAGTCTAACACCTGTGTTCAGCCCAACTTTTAAGAGAACCGCTGCCGTCCTTGCCATAAACCCCACGCGTATAGGCATACATGATTTCTTGGGGCGAGATTGTCACATCTTCTACCTGCCTGCCCTTATATGTGGTGACCACCCTTACGCTATAACCTTTGATGAGAATCAAATCGGCCAAATTATAATGAAAGCCTTTGTGCAGGCGGTCTATAAGTGCCCTGGAAAACTCCGAGTCGCCCATACTCCAGAATCTTGTATCGGGCTTGCTATACGAGCAATGGAACACAATGCAACTGTCCTGGCGCTCCATGCGATTGAAAGTCAAGTCGCGTGCCGGCAGCCTGACCGGCAAGGAATTCACAGCCTGCGCCATTATCGTTTCTTCGTGTTGCGACAAATGGGCTATATATTCCTTCTCGTAAGAAATCTTTTCTTTCCTTTTTTCCGATTTATTCCAGTTAATTACAATCCAGAACGTTAGGACAGTGAAAAGGAAAGAGGCTACGTTGAGCGGTGATAATATTCTGTTCATAGCTTTAATACTCTTTATAATTACCGTCGGGCATTCTGCGTACGCGCTTGCCGTCGGTGGTTGTAACACTGCCGTCGCCATTGCGGCTCACCACCCAAAGATTATTACCATTGCCATCGCTGATTTCATTGGACGACAACACAGGACCTCCATATGCCGAGGCAGAACCGGTAAGACCAACCAGAACAAGCACTCCCAAAGCAGTATGAAACTCGAAACATCCCGCAAAAACGGAAATACCGCCGAAAAAACAGGATACGCCTACAATAAACGACAGCAGCACCATTACAAAATCAAGCCGGAGCAATGCGAAAATCAGATTTTTCACAGCAATACCAAAAATAACACTGGTAGCTCCCACCAACACTATACAAAGTAGGAATAAAAGCACCCCTGTGCCGAAGCCTCCGCGGGCTTCGGCTACGACATCGCCGCCTACCCACACGAGCAATGACGTGATAGTGCCGGCAGCAGCCCCGAACGCTACGCCCATGCCCAAAATTTCCCATTCTTCGAACTTCTCTTTTACCACAAGATAAATGCCTCCGGCCACGACAAGCAGTCCCAAGCTGAATAAAAACTGATGTAAATCGGGTTCGAACGGCCGTAACGGATAAAATGGGCCTATACACATAGTGAAAACCCAGAATGCGAACATCACGGCAATACCGACAAATGAAATCACCAAAGATTTAAGATAATTCATAATATCTATAATATATTTAATATTTGCAAATATAGCAAAAGGCGAGAGCAGAACAAAATGAGCTTGCTCATTTTTATGCCGAACCGCAATCTATATTGGAGCTTTAGCTCAAATTGTGCAAAAGACGAGAGCAAAGCAAAATAAACTCGCTTGTTTTCTTTGCAGGGACGCCCTATATATTGTAGTTTCGGCTCAAGCACAGAATTCTATCCGCGGCACAGCGACATTCTGCCATAAACATGATAATATCGCCGAGCAATGTACAAGTTCGTAGTGGTTATGTTAATTTCCGTAAAAACCAATATGCTTTTTTCCGCTGCTTTTCGCTGCACAAAAAACCGCTTCCCGCACGTAGGAAAAATTATCTCTGAGATAATTCGAAATATGTCTGAGATAATTTAAAATATCTCAGACATATTTTTTCCCGCTTCCAATCGGGGTTTGCACACATGGCAAAACGGCTCCCGAAAAAGCGGATTTAATTTTACATTTCTTAACACTAAACAGAGATAAAACAAAAAAAGGCGGCCAATCTCACGACCGACCGCCCAAAACACTATCATGAAAAAACTATTGTGAAAAATCACTCTTCTGAATTGTTCTGCGCAGGAGTTTCACCGCGTTCGTTGCGATGTTCGAAGCGTTCTCCGCGTTCACGGCGCGGGCCTCGGTTGTCGTTGCGCTCGCGGCGCTGGCCCTGCTGCGGGCGCGGCCCGCGGTCGGGACGGCGTGCGGGGCGCTCTTCGTAACCCTCGGGCTTCTCGAGCAAAGCACGGTGCGAAAGACGAAACTTACCGGTCTTCTCGTCTATGTCGAGCAGTTTTACTTTTATGGTGTCGCCTTCGTGTATGCCGGCTTCCTCAACGGTATCGAAACGTTTCCAGTCGAGTTCGCTTATATGGAGCAGACCTTCCTTGCCGGGCATGAATTCTACAAAGCAACCGTAGGGCATTATGCTGACAACTTTTGCGTCGTATGTCTCGCCCACTTCGGGAATAGCCACGATTGCACGTATTTTCGCAACGGCAGCCTCGATACTCTCCTTGTTGGGAGCCGAAACCTGCACCTTGCCCACACCGTCGGTCTCTTCGATAGTGATGATAGCACCGGTGTCTTCCTGTATGCCCTGGATAATTTTTCCGCCCGGGCCGATAACGGCGCCGATGTATTCTTTCGGAATATCGAAAGCCTCGATGCGCGGCACCTGCGGCTTGAAGTCCTCGCGCGGCTCGGGAAGCGTCTTGAGCATTTCGCCAAGTATGTGTTCGCGTCCGGCTTTTGCCTGCATGAGAGCCTGTTCGAGTATCTCATAGCTCAAACCGTCGCATTTTATATCCATTTGTGTTGCCGTAAGACCGTTGGGAGTACCGGTGGTTTTGAAGTCCATGTCGCCCAAATGGTCCTCGTCGCCGAGAATATCGCTGAGAACGGCATACTTGTCTTCGCCAGGGTTTTTGATAAGTCCCATAGCAATACCCGAAACGGGATTCTTTAGCTTCACACCTGCGTCCATGAGCGCAAGACAACCCGCACATACCGTAGCCATTGAAGAAGAACCGTTCGATTCGAGAATGTCGGAAACCACACGTATGGTATAGGGGAAATTGTCGGGCAACTGGCTCTTGAGACCACGCCATGCAAGGTGTCCGTGTCCTATCTCGCGGCGGCCTGTTCCGCGCTGCGCCTTAGCCTCGCCCGTAGAGAACGGCGGGAAATTGTAATGCAACAGGAAACGCTGGGTACTCTTGTCGAGAACTTCGTCGATAATCTTCTCGTCGAGCTTGGTGCCGAGCGTACATGTGGAAAGCGACTGGGTTTCTCCGCGGGTAAAGATTGCCGATCCGTGAGGAGCAGGCAGCGGTCCTGCCTCGCACCAAATGGGACGTATGTCGGTGGTGGCGCGTCCGTCGAGACGGCGGCCTTCGTCGAGCACGCAGCGGCGCATTGCGTCGCGCTCCACATCGTTATAGTAGCGGTCGATAAGAGCGTTCTTTTCTTCGAGCTCCTCTTCGGTGAGTTCCGAATGAGCTGCGGCATAAGCCTCCTTGAAATCCTCGCGTATCTGAAGGAAAGCATCCTCGCGCGCATGTTTGTCGCGGTTGCCTTCCTGCGCTATGGTATATGCTTTTTCGTAGCATTCCTTGCGGCACTGTTCGCGCAGTTCCTCGTCGTTCACTTCGTGACAGTATTCGCGCTTTACGTCGGTGCCCAATTCTTTCGAGAGTTCTTTTTGCAGACGGCACATGGGCTTTATAGCCTCGTGTGCGGCTTTGAGCGCGCCAAGCAGGTCGAGTTCGGAAACTTCGTTCATTTCTCCCTCCACCATCATGATGTTTTCTTCGGTGGCTCCCACCATGATGTCCATATCGGCGTTCTTGAGCTGTTCGTATGTAGGATCGATAACGTATTCGCCGTCAACGCGGGCCACACGCACCTCGGATATAGGAGCCTCGAAAGGAATATCGGAGCATGCAAGGGCTGCCGAAGCGGCAAAACCGGCAAGAGCGTCGGGAATGTCCACACCGTCGGCCGAGAAGAGCATTATGTTTACATACACCTCGGCATGATAGTTCGAAGGGAAGAGCGGACGCAAAGCACGGTCTACAAGCCGGCTTGTAAGAATTTCATAATCGGAGGGGCGTCCTTCACGCTTGGTGAAACCTCCGGGAAAGCGTCCTGCTGCCGAATATCTTTCGCGGTAATCGCACTGCAACGGCATGAAATCTGTGCCGGGAACGGCATCTTTTGCAGCGCAAACGGTGGCGAGCAACACGGTGTTGCCCATGCGGAGCGTAACGGCTCCGTCGGCTTGCTTAGCCAGTTTTCCTGTTTCAATGGTAATTGTCCTTCCGTCGGGCAATGAAACAGTTTTCGTAATAACGTTCATCTAAAAATTTCTTTTTATTGTTTTCTCTTTCGTCTGTAAGTCGATATAATCTCGAAAAAATCGCACAAAGATAGCTAAATAATTCATGTAACCGCTTGATTTTACAGCAAAATTAAATGTACAGTTGACATTTTTCCGTTTTTCGAACGTTTTCCCGCCACAAAATCCGTTGGCAAAGCAGACAAAACGCCCCCGCCAC
>CAJKQZ010000094.1 GCA_905202115.1 uncultured Prevotellaceae bacterium
AATATGTCTGAGATATTTTAAAATATCTCAGACATATTTTTTGCTATATATACATCTGCTGATTTTCAGGTGCTTGGAGGGTGTCTGTTTTTGTCTGTAAAACCTTCAGGAAAGGCAACGACGTTTTTTCGCAGAGCTTGTTAGGATTGTAAAAAAAGAGATGTCTTGCGTCGGACACATATTGTTCTAAAACGCTTATGGCATGATTTTCCTGTTCTGGTAAATATAGTCCTTTATTATAAAATCCGGCTCGTATGTAATGGCTTGTTATTCTAAAATGGTAAAATTGACATCCGCGCATAACATTAATGCAAAATATCTTTTTAAATTGTGAATTTTATGCTACTTTTGCGACTGATAGATTAATTGAGCAAGATATTAAAAGAAAAAATTATGGAAACAAAAAGAGTCTACCTGTTCGGTAACGGAAAGGCTGAGGGCAACGCTACAATGCGTAATTTGCTGGGCGGAAAGGGTGCTAATATAGCGGAAATGAACCTTATAGGAATTCCCGTGCCTCCAGGCTTTACAATAACAACCGACACCTGCAATGAGTATTACCGCATAGGAAAGAAACAGGTGGTGGCTCTGCTCAAGGATGACGTGGAACGTTCGGTAGTCCATATAGAAACGCTGATGAACAGCAAATTTGCCGATCCGGTAAATCCGCTTCTTCTTTCGGTACGTTCGGGCGCAAGAGCCTCTATGCCGGGTATGATGGATACTATTCTCAACCTCGGTTTGAACGACGAAGTCGTTGAAGGTCTGGCAAAGAAAACCGGCAATCCGCGTTTCGCATACGACGCATATCGCCGTTTCGTGCAGATGTACGGTGATGTCGTCATGGGAATGAAGCCCACAAACAAAGACGACATCGATCCTTTTGAAGCAATCATACAGCAGGTAAAAGCAGAACGCGGCATAAAACTCGACAACGAACTCCAGACCGAAGATCTGAAGAAACTTGTGGCTTTGTTCAAAAAGGCCATAAAGGAACACACCGGAAAAGATTTCCCTGACGATCCTATGGAGCAGCTTTGGGGCGCAATATGCGCAGTGTTCGACAGCTGGATGAACGAGCGCGCAATACTGTACCGTAAAATGGAAGGAATACCTGCAGAGTGGGGTACTGCCGTTTCGGTTATGGCAATGGTATTCGGCAATATGGGCGACACATCGGCTACAGGCGTTTGCTTCAGCCGTGACGCTGCTACCGGTGAAGACGTATTCAATGGAGAATGGCTCGTTAACGCACAGGGCGAAGATGTTGTAGCCGGAATACGTACGCCGCAGCAGATAACAAAAGCCGGTTCCCGCAAATGGGCTGCCATGCAGGGCGTGAGCGAAGAGGAACGCGTAGCCAAATACCCTTCAATGGAAGAGGCAATGCCCGATATATACAAACAACTCGACGAAATTCAGACGAAACTCGAAAACCATTACCATGATATGCAGGATATGGAGTTCACCGTTCAGGAAGGTAAGCTTTGGTTTTTGCAGACACGTAACGGCAAACGCACCGGTACGGCTATGGTTCGCATAGCAATGGAACTGCTTCACCAGGGAATGATTGACGAGAAAACAGCGATAGAACGTTGCGAGCCCAATAAGCTTGACGAATTGCTTCATCCTGTATTCAACAAGGAAGCTCTCAAGGCTGCAAAAGCGCTTACGCGCGGACTTCCCGCTTCGCCGGGCGCTGCAACGGGACAAATCGTATTCTTTGCTGACGATGCCGCAAAATGGCGCGCAGATGGCCATAAGGTGATAATGGTCCGCATAGAGACTTCGCCTGAAGACCTTGCCGGAATGGCAGTGGCCGAAGGTATTCTTACCGCACGCGGAGGTATGACTTCGCATGCTGCAGTTGTTGCCCGCGGTATGGGTAAATGCTGCGTTTCGGGCGCAGGAGCGATAAATGTTGATTATAAAGCGCGCACCGTAGAGATTGAAGGCGTTGTTCTGAAAGAGGGCGATTTTATTTCGCTCAACGGATCTACGGGAGATGTTTATAAAGGCGAAGTTCGAACCCAGGCAGCAGAATTGTCCGGCTCATTTGCTGAGCTTATGAACCTTTGCGACAAACACACCCGCCTCGTTGTAAGAACGAATGCCGATACTCCTCACGACGCCGAAGTTGCTCGTAAGTTTGGTGCCGTTGGCATTGGTCTTTGCCGCACTGAACACATGTTCTTTGACAATGAAAAGATTGTTGCAATGCGTGAAATGATTCTTTCCGATACGCCCGAAGGACGTAAAAAGGCATTGCATAAATTGTTGCCCTATCAGAAAGAAGACTTCAAGGGCATTTTCAAGGCTATGGACGGTTATCCCGTGAATGTTCGTCTGCTTGATCCCCCTTTGCATGAGTTCGTTCCTCACGATGCTAAGGGACAGGAAGAAATGGCAAAAGAAATGGGCGTTACCGTTGAGTATATCCGTCGTCGTATCGAGAGTCTTTCGGAACATAATCCTATGCTCGGACATCGCGGCTGCCGTCTAGGAAACACTTATCCCGAGATTACTCAAATGCAGACGCGTGCAATACTCGGAGCTGCTATTGAATTGAAGCGCGAAGGTTACGACCCGCACCCTGAAATAATGGTTCCGCTCATCGGTATACTTTATGAGTTCGAGGCTCAGGAAAGGATTATACGTGAAGAGGCAGCCCGTTTGTTTGAGGAAGAAAAAATGGAGATACCTTTCAAGATAGGAACGATGATAGAGATTCCTCGTGCTGCTCTTACAGCCGATAAGATAGCTTCTCGCGCAGAGTATTTCTCTTTCGGTACAAACGACCTTACACAGATGACTTTCGGATATTCGCGTGACGATATCGCTTCGTTCTTGCCGGTATATCTCGAAAAGAAGATATTGAAAGTCGATCCTTTCCAGGTATTGGACCAGAGAGGTGTAGGCCAGCTTATAGAAATTGCCGTAAAACGTGGTCGTGCAGTACGCCCCGAATTGAAATGCGGTATTTGTGGTGAGCATGGTGGCGAACCTTCGTCTGTTAAGTTCTGCCACCGTGTAGGTTTGAACTATGTAAGTTGCTCTCCGTTCCGCGTGCCTATCGCCCGCTTGGCGGCGGCGCAGGCTGCAGTAGAAGAATAAGCGTATTTTAACGTAATCCTATAAACTTAGGCGGTAATGTTCCGGTAAAAAGGACGTTACCGCCTGAGTTGCGTTTTGAAGGTTTGTACATTCTGTACGAAAATTATGTATAATGTGTAAACTTATAAAATATGGAACAACATTCAGAGAGGTAACTTATTGGAACTTATATACAAAAATGGAAATATTCAAATCTGTAAGTAAGAATGTCAGGCAAATATAGCTTTTGTTAAGTTTTTTCAGGGTAGTGTGGAACAGACCAAGATGAAATCTTTTTTGCAAGTTTTCTGCTGGGTCAAAATTTCACAGTTCAAAGATGTGAATGTAATTTTCAGATTCGCATTTGTGCTTAAATTTGTTTTTCCATTTTGCCGTATATAAAAAAGTTCCTATCTTTGCAACCGCAGAAGGAAAGATGCCGGAGTGATCGATCGGGGCGGACTCGAAATCCGCTGTACGGCTTTGTCCGTACCGGGGGTTTGAATCCCTCTCTTTCCGCAAAGAAATAAGCCGAATCAAACTTCGGCTTATTTCTTTTTTGTGGCAGTGCGATTTTTTATGTAGACGTAATGTGTTGGCGCAAAGACATACATGATTTGTATGTGTTTTGTACGTTTTGTGGAACCGATAAAAATATATTGTGGGCTTTTGGCGTTATCGTAGATTTTACTATTTTTGCAATATAAGGAGTACCGCTGACGGCAGACCGGGATACTCATCAATAAAAAAATGAAAACAGAGGCAGCTTCGTTAATCAATGGCGCGCTACCTGAAAAGGCAGATTACAGCGATTGACGGGATCTCAAATCTTATCAAATAGGAGTTTTCATCGTATCGCGTCGGCGTTTCTCCTTTGTTTTGTTTATAAACACCAATCTACAAATGATATGAAATCTCGGGAAACCTGCAGATGTTCCAAGCCTGCGGCTTTTTCTTTAGCACAGATGTCAGACATACTCAAGGTTTGCGGTCGGGATATGCGTAGCAAACGTTTTTGATATGCAGCAATCGGGCAAATATTTAGAGCTACTTGATGATAGCCAGCGTGCGGCAGTGGAATATATCGACGGGCCGTCACTTGTAATAGCAGGAGCGGGAGCAGGAAAAACCCGCGTGCTTACAACTAAGATAGCTTATTTGATCGATAATGGTATAAATCCGTGGAATATACTTGCACTTACGTTTACCAATAAAGCTGCGCGCGAAATGCGGGACAGAGTGGCCGGTATAGTAGGAGAGGATTCTGCGAAACGTCTGCAAATGGGTACTTTTCATAGTGTGTTCGCACGTATTCTTCGAACCGAGGCCGAAGCAATAGGATATTCTCCGCGTTTTACTATTTATGATCGCAGCGATTCGGGAAGCCTGGTAAAACAAATCGTTAAAGAATTAGGACTTGATGATAAAAAATATAAAGCAAATGCTGTTTTATCGAGGATCTCTTGGGCTAAAAATCATCTTATACTTCCAGAGGCTTATGCAAATGATACCGAACGATTGAAATCTGACAGTGCGGTGAATATTCCTGCTGTAAAAGATATTTATGTCAGATATCAGCAGCGTCTTAAAGCTTCCGAAGCTATGGATTTCGATGATTTGCTCGTACAGATGTTTTTTTTGCTCAACAACAGGGAAGATGTCAGACAAAAATACTCTGAACGCTATGAATTTGTGCTTGTAGACGAATACCAGGATACAAATCTTACCCAGGCAAAGATACTCGCTTTGCTAATAAAGGAACACAAACGTATATGTGTGGTAGGAGATGACGCACAGAGCATATATGCTTTTCGCGGAGCTGATATCGATAATATTCTTAATTTCACAAAAACGTTGCCTGCGGCGAAACTTTTCAAACTCGAGCGTAATTATCGCTCCACACGTTGCATTGTAGACGCTGCAAACAGTGTCATTTCTAATAATAAACGACGTATTCCGAAACATGTTTACAGTCTGGCTGGGCAAGGTGACAGCATTTTGATAAAAGAGGCCTACAGCGATCTCGAGGAAGCCGATGTCGTTATGAAAAAGGTTTGTGAGCTTACAGCTAAAGAACATTTGAATTATAATGATATCGCTGTTTTGTATCGCACCAATTCCCAAAGCCGCGTTATCGAAGAGTCTTTACGTAAGAATGGTATTCCTTATAAAATAGTGGGCGGATTGTCGTTTTATGAACGTAAGGAAATAAAAGATGTGATTGCATATTTTCGTTTTATCGTGAATCCCGACGATGAGGAAGCTTTCCGTAGGATAATCAATTATCCTGCACGAGGAATAGGAAGTACGACACTTGCGCGTATTACAGCTGTTGCTATGGATAAAGGCATTAGTATGTGGCGTGCCGTGAATGATTTATCGGCCGAAGAGTTGGGAGTTTCTGGTTTCACGATGAAAAAGATATTGGCGTTCGTTACAATGATGAATGACTTTATAAACGCGGCAGATGAAACCGATGCATATTCTTTGGCTCTTCGAGTTATAGACGAAAGCGGTATCCGTAAGGAAATTACCAGCGACATGTCGATTGAAAACATAAGTAGACGAGAAAATCTGGAAGAATTGCTCTCTGCTGTGAATACATTCGTGGAAAATACGCTTGAAGTAGAAGGAAATGTAAAGTATGCAACAATCGACAGATACCTTTATGAAGTGGCATTGCTTACGGATGCGGATGTTGATACAGACGATACGGAGCATGTGACGCTTATGACAATACATTCCGCAAAAGGTTTGGAGTATGATGCCGTATTAATTGTTGGTCTTGAGGAGGAAATTTTTCCCGGTCAGTCGGCTTCATATTCTACGCGTGAACTTGAGGAAGAAAGGCGCCTTTTTTATGTGGCTCTCACCCGAGCAAAAAGATTTTGTTTTTTAAGTTATGCGCGCAGCCGCTTTCGTTATGGTCAGATGAGCTTTTCAGAGCCGAGCAGGTTCATAGATGAAATCGATAAGTCGTGTGTAAAGATAAGCGGGAATGTACGTACAAAGAGAGATTCGTATGGGACGAATTTTTCGGGACGAGATAGTTACGGCGCAGGTTCCGATATTTTTTCTTCGGGCGGATATAGCGGGAAACCGATATTCAAAAAAATGGATTTTAATGGTTTTGAGTCTGAGAGAAAAGGACGTTTCACGAAAATGCCGTCGAATTTTGTAACGAATGAAGAAAATGGTGTGTTGTCGTCGGCGGTTACTCGTAACGGAACCCTTGTGAAAGTAGGGCAGACCGTTGAACACGAACGTTTCGGGCGGGGAGTAGTGAAGAGTCTGACCGATGCGGGCGACACTGCAAAGGCGCGTATCGCTTTTGACAATTCAGGAGAAAAGGATCTGCTTCTTAAATTCGCACAGATAAGGGTATTGGATTAGAAGTATTATTAAGATTGCAGTGGCTTTCTTAATTTTATTGTTAATGTCTATAGGAAAATGCACCGTGGCCGAGACAAACAATTTTTTTTGCTTGACAGCCATTTTTTCATGCGGTTTTGAAAAGGTGCGAAAGGAAGCCCGAAAAATTATCTCAGACATATTTTGAATTATCTCTGAGATATTTTAAAATATGTCTGAGATAATTTTTTTTTACAAGCGGAAGGTCTTTTTTAATGCGAGGCGGGGAGGATGAGGCAACCTGATAAAAGGTAAGGTTTCTGCTTAAAAATCCAGTTGAAAGTGGAGATTGATTAACCGTCCTGTAAGGTAATTGGGTACGGCGTATTGCTGGTTGGTAACATCCGAAACCCAATAATAAGAGTTGACGTTGTTGATGTCGAATACATTGAATGCGTCCACTCCTATCCAGGCATTGCGCAGCGCTCCCGCAAGTCCTTTTTTGTAGGAACGGTCTTCGTTGTTTAGCAGGCGGTAGTTCATTCCGATGTCTACGCGTTTATAGGCCGGAGCACGGAAGTTCTGCTTTTCTCTTCCGGTGTGTGGGGGACCGAAAGGCAATCCGTCGGCAAATGCTCCACGTAAAGTGAGTTTCCAGCGGTCGGTGCCGGGGAAGAAGTCGGTGAAATACAGCGATATGTTGTATCTTTGGTCTGTAGGTCGCGGAATCCAGCGGCCTGCGAGCTTTTCTTTGGTCTGCATGAGCGAGAAAGTTACCCATGAATCCGTTCCCGGCACAAATTCACCGAATAGTTTTGTGTCTATTCCCACTGCGTATCCGTCGCTCATGTTGCGGCCGTAATATATTGTGCGTACATTGTTTACATTGTAGGGAATAAGGTTGCTCATGGCCTTGTAGTATATCTCTGTGGTGAACTTGAACGGACGGTTTCCCATTCTGAAATTATAATCTCCGCCAAGAACGAAGTGTATGCTTTTCTGCGATTTTATGTCGCGGTTGAGCCTTACTATTGTATTGGAGCCTGTTGTGACGGTGTCGCGCAACTCCTTGTAGAAAGGCATTTGGTAATAAATTCCGGTTGCGAATCGGAACACCCAGTTGTCGTTGGCTTCGGGTATGAAGCCTATCGAGGCTCGCGGACTTATTATCGTTTCGTCGTTCCAGCTCCATGAGGCCATGCGCACGCCGGCGTTTAGAGTGAAATGCCCGAGCGAAGTGTGGAAGCGGTAAGTGTCTTGCACATATGCTTCAATGCGCGTTGAATTCATCTTTTCGTTTGCGTGCAGATTGTAGTAGAGCTGCAATCCTTGAGGGCTGTGAGGAATGGAATACCCCGAAGAGTCGCGCATTTCCCATTCCGAGGCCTTTTCGTCCACATGTTCGGTGCGCAGAGAGGCGGCTGCTTCGAGATTATGGGCGCCGAAAGATGTCTTGAAACGCAATGCGGCGTTAGCAACACGCGCATTAAGGTAATTGCGTGCGTGCTCGTGATAAACGCCTACGCCTAATTCCTCCTGCGAGCCTGATTCGTTGAGCCAGTATTCGCCTGTAATGTCATACGTTTCCTGCTCGCGGGTAGAGTAGGCCGAGCCGAGAAAAGCCAGTTCCGCTTTCTTTCCGAACTTCCTTGTTGCTGTAAACGCTCCGTAATAGGTGCGGAAATAGTCTTTCTCTTTTCCGTCGAAATAAACCTTGAATGTTTTCGCGTCGTAAAGAGTTCCGAATTTTGTTTCCCTGCTTTCGGGTTTGAAAGTATAATGGTTGTCGGAGATATTTCCTACAAAATCTATAGCCCAGCGTTCGTTGGGAGTCCATGAAAGGTAAGTCTGATAATCGAGAAAGTTTGGCCTGTATTCGCCGTTTGTTTCAAGCGAACCGAGAAGGTAACGCGTTGTTTTATAGCGCACACTGTTCATCATGCTGAACTTTTTGTTTCCAAAACCTACGTATGCGCTGCCTCCGAGAAGCGAGGCGTTGGCCGTGGCTTCGAATTTAGTGGGCTTTTTGTAGGTAATGTCGAGTACCGACGACATTTTGTCGCCGTATTTTGCTTCGAATCCGCCGGTGGAGAAGTTTATTTTTTCCACCATGTCGCTGTTTATGATACTTAGTCCCTCCTGTTGTCCGGAGCGTACCAGCATAGGCCGGAACACTTCCTGTCCGTTGAGGTAAACCATGTTTTCGTCGAAGCTGCCTCCGCGCACATTGTACTGCGAACTCATTTCGTCGTGACGGCTCACTCCGGCCATAGTCGAAATAAGGTCTTCAACTCCGTTGCCCGAGGTAGAAGGCAACTGGCGTGCGTCTTTTGCCTTTATGTCCTGCATTGTGTTGGTCTGTATTCGCTTTCCTTTCACAATTGCGTCGGTCAGTACGTTGTCGCTTTGGTGAAGAGTCACTTTAAGAGTAAGGGAATCCCGCGGCGACAGGAGCACGCGACGAAGCGTTCTATATCCTAACATGCTGTATGTCAAGACAACACTGTCAGCGCTCTGAAATGTGAATGAATATTTGCCTTTTAAATCGGTAAGAGTTCCTGCTGCCTGATTTTCAACCTTTACAACAACCATAGATATAGGATTGCCGTCGGCGTCGTTTACCGTACCGTGTATCTTTACGGAGTTCTGGGCTTCGGCGCATGCAAAGCTTAAAGCCATTATGGTTAAAAGAACCGCTTTCAGCGGGATAAGGCTGCGTTTATATGTGTTATGGCACGTAATCATACTTTCTTTTAACGTAAACTTGGGGAATAAGTTGTAAGGCTGCCGCGATTTTTTTCGCATAGGCGGTTATTTTACACCGCCCTGGCTTTTCGGTGAGTGCAAGACGCATTTTTTAGTTTTATTTAACGTTTTTCGGAGGTTAGTTTGGGATGTCGGTAATCCCTTTGCTGACGCGGGAAAAAATATGTCTGAGATATTTTGAATTATCTCAGACATATTTCAAATTATCTC
>CAJKQZ010000095.1 GCA_905202115.1 uncultured Prevotellaceae bacterium
GACATATTTTGAATTATCTCCCTTGTATTTTCAATTTCCTGCGGGAAGTTTTTTATTAGTGCAAAAAAATATTTTTTTTTCATGAGAGGTAAGTTTTTTTAGAATAGCTTTCCCACAGATTTTCTACAAGACGGTTTCGGCCTATGTCGTATTCGTGTTAAATATGTATGAAATCTTACAATGCTATGCGTATGTGTCAAAATAATCACAAAACAAGTGCTACGTTCCAAATGTAAAAACATTAACTTTGCACTTTGAATATATAATAATCAAGGTAAAAATGTTTTCTTTTACAATAAGTTTACTGGCCCTCATAATAGGATATCTGGTATATGGCCGTTTCATAACCAAAATGTTCGGCCCCGATAACCGTCCTACACCGGCATTCGTTAAACAGGACGGAATAGACTATATTCCTATGCCCACGTGGAAAATTTTTATGATTCAGTTCCTTAATATTGCGGGAACGGGGCCTATTTTCGGTGCGATAATGGGTGCATTATACGGCCCTTCGGCTTTTCTATGGATTGTATTCGGTTGCATTTTCGCTGGTGCGGTGCATGACTATTTAAGCGGAATGATTTCCATAAGGCTTGGCGGAGCGTCTTTGCCCGAGATTATAGGAAAATTTCTGGGCAGTCGCACAAAAGCTATAATGTTGACATTTACGGTTCTGCTGTTGATTCTCGTAGGCGCAGTGTTTGTAAGTTCTCCGGCACTGTTGCTTCGTGACCTTACGAGCAATGTGTCCTTTATGGACTTGTATTTCTGGATTATAGTGATATTCATTTATTATATCATAGCGACGCTGTTGCCTATCAGCGAGATAATCGGTAAGATATATCCCTTGTTTGCTCTTGCTCTCCTTGTAATGGCTCTCGGCCTGATGATTGCGCTGTTCGTTCATTGGCCGTCTATTCCGGAAATTACGGACGGGCTGAATAATCTGAATCCGGATAAAGCGGTGAAACCTATTTTCCCGTGTTTGTTCATTACGATAGCCTGCGGTGCGATTTCCGGTTTTCACGCAACCCAAAGTCCTTTAATGGCACGCTGTATCAAACACGAAAAATACGGACGCCCTATATTCTACGGAGCTATGATTACCGAAGGAATGGTGGCGCTTGTGTGGGCTGCCGTAGCAAGCTATTTCTTTTTTGATCCCGCGAGTGGAAATACAGACTTTACGGTCTCTGCACCTAAGGTGGTAAAAATAATGTGCGACCGCTGGCTCGGATCTGTTGGAGGTGTGCTTGCAATTCTCGGAGTTATAGCTGCTCCTATCACATCGGGAGACACGGCTTTACGTTCGGCCCGCCTGATTATTGCGGACGCTTTGAAATATTCTCAGAAGAAAATCCTGCCGCGTATATACATAGCGATTCCGCTTTTTATATGCACATTCCTCGTATTGGTTTTCAATCTGAGTCAGCCTAAGGGATTTGCAATTATATGGGGATATTTTGCATGGGCCAACCAGACTCTTTCGGTATTTACGCTTTGGGCTATTACGGTTTGCCTGGTAAGGTATAATAAACACTATGTCACCACATTGATTCCGGCACTCTTTATGACAGTCGTGAGTGTAACATATCTCTGCATAGCTTCCGAATGCATGGCATTACCGGCTAAGGTTTCTTATACGGTCGGAACAATTGCTTTGATTATTGCTCTTTTGTGGTTTATAAGCTGGAAGAGAAAATGCACGGCAGGGCCGTTAAACAATAAATAAGATGAAAACTCTTTTTCCGAACGCAATAAGATTATTGTTGCTTGCTTTTTTGGCGGCGACGATGTTTTCATGCCAGGATGACTTCGAAAAACCTGTAAAATCCGAAAGCCTTCCTTCCATATTCCCTGACTACACCGACGTAACGGTTCCTGTAAACATCGCTCCTTTGAATTTTAAACTGCCGGGCGCGAAACGAGTGAGAGCTGAAGTCTTTTTGGAAAACGAACGGATTTTCGACATAAAAAGCGACTCGGTAGTAAAATTTCCGACCGGAAAATGGAAAGATGCTTTGAAGAAAGCGGCAGGAAAAGAGCTGACTGTGATTGTAACCGCCAAGACTTCAAAAAACACGCACGGAATACGTTACAAATCATTTAATATAAGCGTTTCGGCCGACGAAATAGATCCGTGGATTGCCTACCGTTTAATTCCTCCGGGCTATGAACTGTGGAAACGTATGGGTATTTATCAACGTAATCTTACGAATTTCGACGAAGAAGCAATAGTAAAGAACAGCCAGAACGACGGAGGCTGCATAAATTGCCATAATTTTTGCCAATACGACCCTTCTGTCTGGATGTTTCATTCACGAAATGAAACAGGAGGTACGGTTATTACTTATAAAGGCGTTTCCCGTAAAATAGCTATAGAACGTATAGGCCCTCTCAAAGGAGCAACATATCCTGCGTGGCATCCTTCGGGGCGTTACATCGCTTTCTCTTCGAATGTGACGCGTCAGATGTTTTACGGTATAAGCCGTGATAAAATAGAAGTGTTCGACAACAAATCCGACCTCATTATTTATGATGTACATAACGGGAAAGTTCTGGCCGATCCTCGTTTTAATGAGGAGTGCGACTTTGAAACATTCCCTTCGTTTTCGCCCGATGGAAAATATCTGTATTATTGCGTAGGAAGTCTGTGTCCTGACATGGAAAAGAAAAAATCGAAGGCGATGTTTTTCGAATATCTCAAATATGCTATATGCCGTGTTCCGTTTAATGAAGCAAATGGAGAATTGGGTGAAAAGGTAGATACTGTTTACAGTGCATACAAAGAAGGCGGCAGCGCTTCATTTCCACGAATTTCTCCCGACGGGAAATACATGCTCTTCACTTTGGCCAATTGCGCGACGTTTCCGATTCAACATGTCGAAGCTGATTTGAAAATGAAGAATTTGTCAACGTTGGAGGACGTAGATACCAAAATTCTGAACAGTGATTATTCCGACAGTTATCACTCATGGAGCTCGAATGGCAGGTGGATTGTATTCAGTTCGAAAAGAGTGGACGGCCGATATACCCGTCTGTTCTTTTCACATTGCTATAAAGACGGACGATTTACCAAACCATTCCTTTTACCTCAGCGTAACCCCGATCATAATGCGCAACGTTTGAATGCATATAATATTCCGGAATTCATAAAAGCCAAAGTTGTTGTCGATAAAGATAAAATGTCGATGCTTCTTGGGACTTAGTTAAGATTCATCGGTAAAACGAAACCATTACATATCCAATTCTGCCACGGGATAGACCATTAAAGTAATCGATACCGTTTATATGATTTGTATAAAGACTGTTATGAACACCGATCTTTATAAATTAATATATCAGATAAGAAAGCGTCGCTTCTGCAACGAAGGCTACGAAAGTATGCCGCTTTCTTTTTATGCAGTCGAACGGTATGCGAAAAAATATCTCAGACATATTTTAAATTATCTCAGAGATAATTTGAAATACCTCAGAGATAATTTTATTTATCTCCGGAACGGAAAAAATCGTTTGCTATATTTATCATCGGTTGTTGTGACTACACTCAACGACAAACATCCTATGTGTAATTCAAACAAAGTCTACTGAACATTATCGTATAAACATTTAATTCGTCAAACGGGTTAATTAAAGTATAAACCAACATGAAACGTTTTCATATCTTCCAACTTATTACGGGCATTGTGTTCTTTGGAACATTCTGGCTTGCTTTTCCTAATATTTTAATGTGGTTGGAAGGAGATGACCTTTTCCTTTTTACGCGTGAATACATCTTCGGTGTTTTGGAGCGTCAGCAAGGAGTGACATATCTTATAGCTAATTTCGTTGAGCAGTTCTTTTCAAAACCCTGGCTTGCTTCGCTTATTTATACATTGTTCATGCTGCTGGCTGCTGAACTGTTTTTTCTTTCAATGCGTAAAATGGGAAAAGAATCTTTTTCCTGCTTGGCGGTATTGCCTGCGCCTGCCATTGTGCTTTTCAGATTTCCCGATTTGGCACCTTTGCTGTATTTAGTGTCGTTCGCGTTGGCTCTTTATGTGTTTACCATTCTGAAAAACCGCATTGTCCGTTGCATTTATGTTCTGCTCCTCCCGTTTTTTGCTTTTACAATTATGCCGTGGAGCATTGCGGCTATACTTTTCTTAGGATTCTCTGCGATAGAGCTGTTTGAAAACAAACAGAAAATAGTTTCCGTAGTAATGTTGCTTGCGGTGCTGGAATGTTTTTTTGTTCCGTCAATATGGTCTGACACTATATCTTTTATTCCGTTTGAAATACGACCGTTCAGCGGAATAGGCGAGGACGTCACATGGAAATGCCTGACCGTTTATACGGTGATGATGATTGTCATGGCCGTTCCATATAAGGTTAACATAAACAAATGGATTGGTTTTGCCGTTGTTGTCGCGTCTTCTGCATTGTATTATGTTCTGATGACTACAAACAGTCTGCATGTTTTCATTGAACGCCTGTATAAGATTTCATATATGGCCGACAATAAGGACTGGTACGGAGTTCTTTCCGAAATTTCGTATGAAGATTATAGCAAAAACAAAGCGTTTCTTTGTTATGCTTTGCTTGCAGAGAATGCTCTCGGAACGCTTCCGCAAAATCTTATGAAATATCAGATAAACGACCCCGAAAGTTTCCTGTTCCGTCATATGACAAAATCATTTCTCGTTAATTTTAACAGACAGTTTTATGATAATATAGGAATTCACGATGAGGCTTTCCACCAGGCTTTCGAATATGGGGTCAATGCCCGCGAGAACGAATGCTTCCGGACTTTGCGCCACAAGACTGATTACGCTCTTGCCTCTTATGATTTGGGAACGGCCGAGAAATATATAGATCTTCTCAAGCACTCATCAGCTCACGGAGTATGGATTGCCTCGCATGCGGCAAGACTCGATTCGCTTAAATCGAAGAAAAGGCCGAAAGTGCCTTATCGCAGTGATACTTTAGTAGGTGCATATCCTATTCCCTCTGAAGTGTTCCGTCTTTACGAGCGCGATAAGGATAACAGGAAACTTCTTGACTACGTGCTTTGCAGTCTTTTGTTGCGCAAGGAAGTCGACAAATTCGGAATCATACTAAAGAACTTTAATCTGTACGAGGGAGAAAAACTTCCGAGCTTATACGCCGAGGCGACTGCGGCATTAGCTGTAAAAGATACCACAGCCCGCAGTTTAGGCGATTATGATCACGAGCTGGAAAAACAATATGTAGATTTTGTTCAGAGAACAAAAAAAGGAGAAGATTGCAGTCAATACGCAGGTACCTATTGGGCATATCTTCTTTTCAGAGAGTTACCCAAAGAAACTGAAAATTCAAAACAATGAGAAGAACTGTTATTATAATAGCTTCGGCTGTATTCGTTTTAATTCTTTTATGCGTTTATGTCTTCTTTACGCCGATGTCGCATTCAGAGCAGACCGAATATATATACGTCCGTCAGAATGATACACGTGAAAACATCCTTTCGCAGCTTGACAGTGTAACGCATTTTCCCCAGCGCGCAGGCCTGAAAATACTTGCTCTTTTGTCCGGATACGGCAACAATCCGCACACAGGGCGCTATGCTATACATAAAAAAGATAATGCGATTACTGTCTTTAGAGTTTTACGAGGCGGAAGGCAGGAACCGGTAAGCCTCACCATTCCGTGCGTACGCACAATGCGCGATTTGTCGCATTACTTAGGTGAACATCTCATGCTCGATTCACTTGAATTCATGAATGTCGTTTCTGATTCGGCAAAGGTTGCAGAGTTCGGAGTTGATACGGCCAATGTCTATTGTTTGTTTATTCCCGATACTTACGAGGTATATTGGAATATATCTGTCGACGATTTTCTTAACCGCATGAAACGTGAATCCACGGCTTTCTGGACTAAAAACCGTCTCGACAAGGCTGAAGCGATACCATTAACGCCTGATGAGGTATATACTCTCGCCTCTATCATAGATGAAGAGACGGCAAACAAAGCCGAGAAGCCCGATATTGCGGGAATGTACATTAACCGTTTGCACGACGGAATGCCTCTTCAGGCTGATCCGACGATAAAATTCGCACATGGTGATTTCTCTTTGCGTCGCATTTATCACGATTTGCTCAACATAAAAAGTCCGTACAACACATACCGTAACGAGGGACTCCCTCCCGGACCTATACGTATAGCAAGTGTAGACGCTATCGATGCCGTGCTTGATTATACACGGCATAACTATCTTTACATGTGTGCAAAAGAGGATTTTTCCGGTACCCACCGTTTTGCCCGTACGTATAAGGAACATCTTGCCAATGCTGCACGATACAGCAAAGCGCTTAACGAACGCGGAATCAAATAAAATGCCGAAACTTCCTGCCACATATACGATTTTTCTTGACAACATGCACTTTCGCGTACCTGTAGGCGTATGTAGCGATGAGCGTGCTATAGGTACGGATATCGTTGTCGCAATATCGGCCGAGGTTATTGCTTCGGAGAGAGCTTTTGTAGAAGACGAGCTTGCCGGAGCTCCTGATTATTCTGTCATTTACAGAAAAACGGCACACATAGTGCGGCAACCGGTACGCCTGCTCGAACATTTGGCATACAAGGTGGCTTGCGTGGCATTGGAGGCGGCACACGAAATTGTGTCGATAGAAGTTTCCGTAACGAAAATAAATCCTCCTGTAGGTGCAGACGGACTTCATGCGACAGTAAAGCTTTGCCTTAACCGCAAACAGTTTGAAAACATATAGGCAGATATTTTCTTTTTACATTTTCCGTTTCTTTTTGAATGATGTGTAAAAAGACAGGAGAAACAATCCCGCTGTTTTAAGACTTATCAGAGATGTTTTAAAATGGAGGAAGAGCATTTTTACTTCCACATGCTTTACGGGAATAATTTTTTCGCACGAAAAAAAATATTTTTTTTACGAGGTAAAAAACTTCCCGCAGGAAATTGAAAATACAAGGGAGATAATTCGAAATATGTCTGAGATAATTCAAAATATCTCAGACATATTTTTTGTTACATATACACGTGCTGATTTTCAATTGCTTGGCGGCTGACCGTTTTTGTCTGTAAAACCCTTAGGCAAGGTATGGCGGATTTGTCGGAAAGCGGTATCTTCTCTGTTTGTAGAAGTGTTCAGGCAGAATATGGAACTTAAACTGAAATAATCTATTTACGCGGATTTTTCTACTGAGTATGTTTTTTGATTAGAAGATAGTGTTTATATCATAGTTTTGAATTATATTTATAGTATTGTAACCATTGTTGGATTATAAGAAAATATATTGAACTTTAAAAAGGTTCTTTCTAAGAAAATAATAACCTGGATAAATGTATTATTATGAAAACAAGACAAAAGAATGCTTATGAAGTCAATGAAACGGACGGATTTGCTGCTGTGAAACAATGTTTGGATTTTCTAAAAGAGATTTATTTTGACCGTAAGCCTAATGAAAACAACAAAGCACATGATAATTCCATTAAAAATGAAGAGGCGGGTATAACTTCCGGTGACAGGAATAATTATGCGGCTTATGATTTTGACAAATATATCTTCCGTGGATTGCGCAGGGCTGCTGATGCCGGTATACGCTCTGGTGCCGCATATCGTTTAGAGCGTACTTATGGAAAGGACTATACTTTTATTGATTATATTAATTATCATAAAGCATTGATAGATCATGCACGTGAAAAATTTCCAGGTGAATATAGCAATAAGAAAGATTTGGATGTTCTTGCTGAAATACAACATAATGGAGGCGCAACATGTCTTGTGGATTTCAGTTACAGTTTTCTTACTGCATTATGGTTTGCATGCGGAAGTGCAGAGGAGGCTAATAGTGAGGAGCACAAAGACGGTCTTATTTATTGCGTTAATTTGAATAACGCATTGGTTAATGACCAGATTATGTCTGTTATAACAGAAAAAGACAGAGGACGGGATATTGAGGATTTGTTGAAAGATACCCGGCGGTTTGTTGATTTTGACGGAAAATATAGATTTCGATTTTGGTTTTGGCAGCCAAGCAAGTTCAACAACAGGGTTGCTAATCAAGATAGTTTATTTGTTTTCGGGTTAGAACAGTTTGATCTTAAAAAGAATGGTGTCATAACAATACGTATAAAAAACGAATCAAAGAAAGGTATATTGGATGTTCTGGAACAATTCTTCAATATCTCGATAACTACGATTTATCCCGATATTAACGGATATTCTGAAGCGCATAATAAATTCAAGAGAATACAGACGTCTTCATGGGAAGGTAATGATTGTCTGAGTAAAGGGACATTCAATATGTTATATAAGAATAACACATTGGCGCTTGATTATTTAGACAGATTTGCCTGCTGTCTTACAGATGAAAATAAGCGTTTGGGTTGTAAAAACCGTACAATTAATTGTGCGGCGACAATGTTTTCAAAAATAGAGATGTATTACATCAAGGCCGAAGCATATAAACATGAAAAACATCCCAATAGAGCTATTCTGAATTATCAGATGGCAAGAAAAGAATATGTTCCTGAGACTATTGAACGTTATAGTAAACTCTATCATGAGAAAAGAAGTAGGAAGCTTGTGGAGAGAATACAGAAACGTATTTATTCGACGTATATCCAGGAACTGTTATTATTGTATGAAACAAAAAGATTCAATGAGGGTATAGAACTTTGTAAGGCAATTATCGACAATTATAGTAATACGAAGTATAATATTAATTATGCACATGTTTCAATAATCGAACTGAACATATTATATTATCATAGCCATATATACAGTGACAATAATTTGTCGAAAGAAGAAAAGGAGAAAGCGGCTGATGATTGCTATAATTTATGTATGAAAAAAATAAACGATTATTTTGATAAAAACAAAACGGATAGTTTTTATAAGTTGCTTATGAAATTTTTTAAGTATTTCGTAGGAATATATTTTGAAAAAGATGAAAAATGCAATATAGAAAATTATAAGGCGGAATTATATCGGATTGCTAAATCGATCAGCAACGATTCAAGCGACTTGATATGTGATTGGTTTTTTGAGGATTTGATTAAGATAGTTAAAGACAAGCCGGAAAAACAATGTTCAGATTTGTATTATCTGTTGGCACGATTTAATGAGTTACAAGATACACTGAAAATAAAATTCTTGAATAGCAGGGCTGAACAATCTTTGTGTAGTTCTGACTGATTGTGCCGTAATAGGATTTTGATTCAATCGTAAAACAATAGGATCTTATAAGCTTGTGTGAATGTGCTGTTCTTTTTTGTGCAATATGCTAAGTGCAGGTATATGCAATGCAGCTTAATCGAAAATTTTCTATGGGTAAAAGATTTGTGCCCGAGATATTTTAACGGAATTCTTATATAAAACGTAACCGTTCCGCAGGGAGCCGGACGCGGAAGGT
>CAJKQZ010000096.1 GCA_905202115.1 uncultured Prevotellaceae bacterium
TGAGATATTTTGAATTATCTCAGACATATTTCAAATTATCTCTGAGATAATTTTTCTTACGTGCGGGAATGTTTTTTCAGTTAGGCAGAAGTGGTAGTTTCTATGCGAATAAATATTCATTTGCAGGCGCTCCGATTATCGGGTGTGTCTGTTGCATGGAAAAGCTTCCTTAGTTTCGGCTCGGCCGTAGGTGCTTTTTCTTGATTTTTTAATACAAGTGACTGTCTTTTCGTTGTAAATGGTTCTTAATATGGATGTAATTCAATGAATTGTGGCTATATTTGCTACAAGGACTAAAAGAGTCGATTAAGAATGGCAAAAATCACAGTTCAGAACACCGAGGTTAACGTCATGAAAGTAAATGGCGAGGATTATATATGTCTTACGGATATGCTGCGCGCCAAAGACGGAGATTTTTTCATAACCGATTGGCTGCGTAACCGCAATACGCTTGAATACATAGGCATTTGGGAGAAAGTATATAATCCCTATTTTAATTATGGCGAATTCGCCATAATTAAAAATCATTCCGGTCTTAACAGTTTCAAAATAAGTGTTAAGGAATTCGTGGCACGTACTAATGCGATATGTGTTCAGGCAAAAGCAGGCCGCTACGGTGGCACATACGCCCATAAGGATATTGCTTTTGAATTTGCAATGTGGATTAGTCCGGAGTTCAAAATCTACATAGTTAGGGAATTCCAGCGGCTTAAAAGCGGACGAGCAGCGGTTGTTGGGTTGGTCGGCCAAGCGCGAACTGTCGAAAATAAACTATCGTATACATACCGATGCAATAAAGCAGAACCTTATCCCCGCCGAGGTTACATCGGCGCAGGCGAACATCATCTATGCCAACGAAGCCGACGTATTGAATGTGGCGATGTTCGGCATGACGGCAAAACAGTGGAGGGAAGTCAATCCCGAACTGAAAGGCAACATTCGTGACTATGCCACAATCAACGAACTTATCTGTCTGTCGAACATGGAAAACCTGAATGCGGTTTTTATTGAGCAAGGCATTCCGCAGGGCGAACGTCTTGTAAAGCTCAATCGGATAGCTATTCATCAGATGAGTGTGCTGGAAAGCGCCGGCAGCGGAGATAGGAATCTGCTGAAATAGTTAGATGAAATACATTTGCCAAAAGATTGAATCAATCGGCTACGCACCGAAGCGAAGATTTCGTTTCGAACCGTTTTTCTCGGGACAGAAATGTTCCGCTCTTTGAAAGTGAATATTCTTTCATGTCGTAGTGAATATTTTTCCACGGTTTTTACGAAATGCTTTCTGACCGAAAATACAGGTGTTTCGGGGCATGAAAAATATGTCTGAGATATTTTGAATTATCTCAGACATATTTCAAATTATCTCAGAGATAATTTTTCTTACATGCGGGAACGTTTTTTCAGTTCGGCAGAAGCTGTAGTTTCTGTGCGAATAAATATTCATTTGCTGGTGTTCCGGAGTGCGGTCGTTCCGTTTTGACCGAGCATTGTTGGGTACTTTTCCGAAAAAAGCTAATTTTGCCTCATATTCTAATGTTTAAATGATTATTTACTCCATGCGCGTTTCCTGTGTCTACGCTACTGTTTCTCTGCTGTGCGCGGCGTTTGTGCTACTGTCTTGTGGCGGCAGAAGCGTACCGTCGGGCAGCTCTAACGATACTGTCGTGTTCCGATATTCGCGCCTTGTTCGTATAGAGAATTTCAACGGATACAGTGTTGCCCGCATAAGCAATCCGTGGCGCGGGGGAGAGGTGCTGCACAGTTACATACTCGTGCCTTCCGATGAGCCGCTGCCTGAGGAATTGCCCGAAGGCACGGTGGTAAGAACGCCTTTGCGCCGTGCGGTTGTGTTTACTTCGGTACACAGCGGACTACTCGCTTCGCTCGGACGGCTCGACGCTGTGGCCGGAGTGTGCGATTACCGGTACGTTCTGCTTCCTGCTGTGCGTAGCCGTGTGGAAAGCGGTGAGATAAAGGATATGGGCTTGTCTGTACAGCCCGATGTGGAGCGCATTGTAGGCGTCCGTCCCGACGCGCTGCTTGTTTCTCCGTTCGAAGGTTCTGGCGGTTACGGCAAACTCGAGACCGCGGGCATTCCCCTCATAGAGTGTGCGGACTATATGGAAAGCTCTCCTTTGGCTCGGGCCGAGTGGATGCGCTTTCTCGGAATACTTTTTGGCTGCCGGCACGAGGCCGATTCGCTTTTTTCGGTAGTGGAGAAAAATTACCTGTCTCTGAGCAGGGCCGCGGCGGGAACGCGTTCCCGCCTGCGTGTGATGTGCGACCTTATGCAGGGGGCTGCGTGGTATGTGCCCGGCGGAAGGAGTACAATAGGTCGAGCCATTGCCGACGCGGGAGGCGACTATGTTTTCAGCGGCGACACTGTGGCCGGTTCGGTGGGCAAGACGTTCGAGGCGGTATACAACGAGGCTCTCAACGCCGATGTGTGGATAATACGCAGGGGAGAGGCCGGCAATCTCACTTATGCGTCGCTGAAAAAGGAGCGCGAGGCGTATTCCCGCTTCCGTCCGTGGAAAGAACGCTGCATATACGCCTGCAATACGCTGGAAGTGCCGTTTTTCGACGAATCGCCGTTCCGCCCCGACTATCTTCTGAACGATTTTGTGAGGATTTGTCATCCTGAAATGTCTATAGGTACTGGTTTTCACTATTTTCATCCTCTTAAATAGCGTTGCCGCTCGCGTTGCGGCCCGTATATAAACTGTTTTTATGGAGATTTTTCACAACACGTTTGCCGTAAGGCGCACAACGGCGGCTTTTGTCTGCTGTGCGGCCGCTGTCGTGTTGTTTTTTGCGCTCAGCCTGTTTTTCGGAACCGTCGATATTCCCGCTGCCGGCGTATGCGATGCCCTTCTCGGGCGTTCAGTCAATGAGGCGTGGAGCTTCATCGTAGTGCATTCCCGCCTTGTGCAGGCAATGACTGCCACGCTCTGCGGCGCGGCGCTTTCGGCTGCGGGACTTATGCTTCAGACTTGTTTCGCGAATCCGCTTGCCGACACTTCCATACTCGGTGTCAACGCCGGAGCAAGTCTGGGGGTAGCGCTGGCGTTCTTCCTTCTCGGCGGGGGCTTTGTGGGCGGCGGTTTCTCGCTTGCCGGCTTTTCGCTCGTGCTTGTGGCCGCGTTTGCAGGCGCGGCGGTGGTGCTTATGCTGCTTACCGCTTTTGCCGCTGTGCTGCGCAGCAGTCTCATGCTGCTTATAGCCGGAATAATGGTGAGCTATGTAGCTTCGGCGGTCATAAGTCTGCTCAGTTCTTTTGCCACGGCCGAGGGAGTGCATTCGTATGTTTTCTGGGGAATGGGCAATTTCGGCGGCGTATCTCTCGAAATGTTGCCGGCTTTTGCGGTTGTGATAATTGTGGCGCTTGCGGCCGCGCTGTCAATGGTAAAACCGCTTAATGCAATGCTTTTGGGCGACGATTATGCCGCGAATCTCGGGGTTTCTGTAAGGGGCGTGCGCTTGAGAATGCTTGCCGTAACGGGAGTGCTCGGTGCTACGGTCACGGCTTTCTGCGGCCCTGTGGCATTTATAGGACTGGCTGTGCCGCATGTGGCGCGTTTTATGGCCGGTACGGCCGACCACCGCGTGCTAATGCCGCTCACCGTTATGTGCGGGGCGGCTGTGGCGCTGGCGTGCGGCTTTGTCTGCAACCTGCCCGCGGGAAATGTTTTCATACCGCTTAACGCTGTGACGTCGTTGTGGGGTGTGCCGGTGATTATGTACGTGCTTTTTTCCGCCCGTGGGCGAAGCCGGCTTACCTGATGCCGGTGCGCGTAAAATATCAACCTTTTTCGCACCAGGTATCCGTATTCTTGCAAAGCCTTTCCACAGGCCGGAAAAAATATGTCTGAGATATTTTAAAACATCTCAGACATAATTCAAATTATCTCTGAGATAATTTTTTCTTGCTGCGGGAGGATTTGAAACAGGTTTCGTGCGAGTACCGTTTTTGCCTGCTCTCTATATAATAATAGGTGTGTGCGTGCTTCTGTGCGACGATAATTAATTTGTACATGCTTTGAATATCACAATAAAAATGTATTTTTGCATGAGAATCAAAAGGTCTGTATGATTTTTTGCCTAATTGAAACAATCAAATAACAAAAACGAATAATAATGAGTCTACAAACCGAGAAAATCAGGGAATTGGTAGAAAAGCGCGCCCAGGCCCGCATAGGCGGCGGCGAGAAAGCCATCGAGAAACAACACGCAAAAGGCAAGTTCACCGCTCGTGAACGCATAGAGCTGCTTCTCGACAAAGGCAGCTTTGAGGAAATGGACATGTTCAAGCTCCACCGTTGCACTAACTTCGGAATGGAGAAAAAACAATATCTCGGCGACGGCGTCGTGACGGGAAGCGGAACGATAAACGGCCGTTTGGTGTATGTTTTCGCGCAAGACTTTACCGTAAACGGCGGCTCGCTCAGCGAAACAATGGCCGAGAAAATATGCAAGGTTCAGGACCAGGCCATGAAAATGGGAGCGCCCTGCATTGGAATAAACGATTCGGGCGGCGCACGCATACAGGAAGGTATCAGTTCGCTCGCAGGCTTCGGAAACATTTTCCAGCGCAATATCGAGAGCTCGGGCGTTGTTCCGCAGATTTCGCTCATCAGCGGCCCATGCGCCGGCGGTGCCGTTTATTCGCCTGCGCTTACCGACTTCGTGATAATGCTCGAAGGTGTTTCCTATATGTTCCTTACCGGACCTAAAGTGGTCAAGACCGTAACCGGCGAGGATGTTTCGCAGGAAGACCTCGGCGGCGCTTCGGTGCACTCCACCAAGAGCGGCGTGGCTCATTTCACTGCGAAAACCGAGGAGGAGGCCGCACAACTCGTTCATAAGCTGCTCGAGTTCATTCCTCAGAACAACATGGAGGAAGCTCCGCGCAAAGTCTGCACCGACAGTATCGACAGAAAAGAAGACTTGCTCAACGAAATAATACCCGACAACGCAAACCAGGCCTACGATATGTACAAGGTGATAAGCGCTATCGTAGACGACGGTGAATTCTTTGAGGTTCATGCGAACTTCGCGCGCAATATTATAGTGGGCTTCGCGCATTTCAACGGTCAGAGCGTTGGCGTGGTTGCAAATCAGCCCAGTGTTTACGCCGGTGTGCTCGACTGCAACGCCAGCCGTAAAGGTGCACGCTTCGTACGTTTCTGCGACGCATTCAATATTCCGCTTGTGACACTCGTAGACGTTCCGGGCTTCCTTCCCGGCACGGGACAGGAGTACAACGGTGTTATCGACCACGGAGCAAAACTGCTTTACGCTTACGGCGAAGCAACTGTGCCCAAAGTAACGGTAACTCTCAGAAAGAGCTATGGCGGTTCGCACATCGTGATGAGTTGCAAGCAGCTTAAAGGCGACCTTAACTACGCATGGCCTTCTTCGGAGATAGCCGTAATGGGCGGAAGCGGAGCCGTTGCCATTCTTTACGCAAAAGAGGCGAAAAGTCACGAAGATCCTAAGGCTTTCCTCGCAGAGAAGGAGAAGGAATACAACGATTTGTTCTCGAATCCCTATCAGGCTGCGAAATATGGCTATATCGACGATGTGATAGAGCCGCGCAACACACGTTTCCGCATTTGCCGCGCACTCGCGCAGCTTGAAACAAAACGCGAGGCGCGTCCTGCAAAGAAACACGGCAATATTCCATTGTAAAAGATCTTTCCGAAACATAAATGCCGCATAGAATAACATTTTTTATCGTATCCCTGTCGCTGTTGTTTGCAACAAGTGCGGCCGCACAGGACGCAAGCAGCTTTAAGATAAGCGAGGTGGTGGTGGATAATCCCGACGGGCTTGTCGACGAATACGGTAGCCGCTCGCCGTGGATAGAGATTGCCAACACTTCGTGGGGAACGATAAGTCTGCAGAACTGTTATCTTACCAACAACCGCAAGGCGCTTGAAGATATGTCCGTGCCGGAGCGCATAAAGCTTATGTCACTGATTGCGCGCGGCGATTCTCGCACCACGCTCGAGGCGCAGAAACGCATCGTGTTCTTTGCCGACGGGCGTACGAACCTCGGAACATTGCACACGAACTTCACGCTCACGCCTGGAAAGGATAACTTCATTGCGTTGTTCGACGGAAATGCGCGTACGTTGCTCGATTCTGTCACGGTTCCGGCTTGTTTGCCGGCAGGATACTCCTACGCCCGTGTTCTCTCCGAGAACATGAAATCCTACACGTGGAAAGCGCTTCCTCCCGAGGATGTGACGCCAGGCAATGCTAACAATCTTGGAAATGTGAACGAAGACAAGGTGGCGGAGTTCAAGGAACGCGACCCGCACGGCTTTGGAATGGCTATCCTGGGCATGGGAATCGTTTTCAGTTGCTTGATTTCTTTGTATTTGTTCTTTAAAGTGTTCGGCATATTCTTTCATAAAAATAATGAAAGCAATGCCGCGCGTCCGATGAAAGTAATTTCTGAGGAAAGGAGCGATTCCGGCAATGAAGCAACCTTGCAGGAAATATACATGGCGGTCATAGCGCTTGCGCTCAGCAGGGCGGTGAAGAATCACGACGAGGAAAGCGGCATTATAACCATAAAACCGCACCGTTCCAACTGGAATGTACGTGCGAATAATCAAGGCTGATGATTTCGCAATGGAGAAAGGCGGAAAATAAACGGTTACGTTTTATGGATAGTCTGACTTTATTGCATGAAATTCGTTTGAAATAAACTTTAAGATTATTGTAAAATAAAATAATGAGAACTTACAAATACCAACAAGGCACCGACGAGCTCACGGTAGTAATCGACGAGAAAGCCGGTACGATAGTGAAAATCTCTTCCTCTGCCGGAAACATTACGCTTCCCGACGGTTGTACCGATGAAATGCTTGCCGCGGTAGCAATGGCTACCTACGAAGCAATAAATAACGAGGTGCATGATGAGGAAAGCGATGTAATCACGCTCGAAAGCAAGCCTACGCAATGGAATGAGCATTCGCTCAGCTTCAATGCTGTGAACAAGTAACCAGAAAATCAGAAAAAACAAATAAGACGATGAAACAATACAAGTATCGTGTGAACGGACAAACTTATGATGTTGTCATTAACGAAATCAATGGCAAGAACGCAAAAGTAGAAGTTAACGGCATTTTTTTCGATGTTGAAATGGAGGGCGAGGCTGGCAAAGGATTGCCTTCCATAACCGGAATCTCAGCAGCTTCCGAAAGCAGTGCGCCTGCTGCCGCTGCTTCTGCAAAAGCTGCTCCCGCTCCTGCGGCTCCCAAAGCGGCTGCAAAACCTGCTGCCGCAGTTCAGGCAACGGGTAAGGGCACTCCGTTGAAAGCGCCTCTGCCAGGAGTAATAACTTCGATTGACGTAGCTGTTGGCGACGCCGTTAAGAAAGGTCAGACTGTCGTTGTGCTCGAGGCCATGAAAATGCAGAACAACATTAACGCCGAGAATGACGGTACCGTAACCTCTATAGCTGTCAACAAGGGTGACTCTGTAATGGAGGGAACAGTTCTTCTTACAATAGGATAGTTGTTATAAATGCACGAATTCGGGCTGTTCCTCTCTTCCAAGTTCAACGATTTTCTTACGTACACCGGTTTCGCTTGTGCGTCGTACGAAAATCTGCTGATGATTGTCATCGGTGTGTCTTTCATATGGCTTGCAATCAAGAAGGACTTTGAACCGTTACTTTTGATTCCTATAGGGCTCGGAATAATCCTCGGAAACATTCCGTTCAAGGCTGTGGGATTGGAGATAGGCCTTTATGAGGACAATTCGGTGCTTAATATCTTTTACCAGGGTGTAAAAGGAGGATGGTACCCGCCGCTTGTTTTCCTCGGTATAGGTGCGATGACCGATTTCACGGCGTTGATAGCCAACCCCAAGCTGCTTCTTGTAGGTGCTGCGGCGCAGTTCGGTATTTTCGGGGCGTATATGCTTGCCCTCCTGCTTGGATTCGAGCCCAACCAGGCTGCGGGAATAGCCATAATAGGAGGCGCTGACGGGCCAACGGCGATATTCCTTTCGTCCAAGCTTGCGCCGAATCTTATGGGAGCGATAGCCGTGTGCGCTTACTCTTATATGGCTCTTGTGCCGGTGATACAGCCGCCGTTAATGCGGTTGCTCACGACGAAGAAAGAGAGACTTATCCGCATGAAGCCGGTGCGCCAGGTGTCGCAAGCCGAAAGAATAATCTTTCCTATTGTGGGTCTGCTGCTCACTACGTTTCTTGTGCCTTCGGGCCTTCCGTTGCTCGGCATGTTGTTTTTCGGCAATCTCTTGAAGGAGAGTACCAGGACAACGCGCCTTGCCAAGACGGCGGGAAGTGCGTTGAACGATCGTGGTAATGTTGCTCGGTCTTACGGTAGGATGTTCTACGCAGGCCAATGTATTCCTTACAAAGGAAACCGTTTTCATTTTCCTTCTCGGTGCGTTTTCGTTCATTATCGCAACTACTTCCGGAGTGTTGTTCGTAAAGGTTTTGAACCTTATACTGCCAAAGGACAAGAAACTGAATCCTTTGATAGGAAATGCGGGTGTCTCGGCTGTTCCTATGGCTGCGAGAATATCCAACACCTTAGGTTTGAAATACAACGGTAGTAACTATCTGCTCATGCACGCAATGGGGCCCAATGTTGCCGGCGTAATAGGTTCGGCTGTTGCGGCCGGTGTGCTTTTAGGTTTTCTCAATTGAATAAAACAAGCCGTCTTGTTGTCCCTGCGGGGAAGACAGGGCGGCTTATTATGTATTGCTATCGGCCTTTCCGGCGTGTGTTTTTACGGTGAGGGTATTTTTTGGAACGTATTTCTGATGTGAAATTTATATATTACTGTTTTTAGGAACAGATAAACGGAATATAATGTTATGAGTTGGCTTATACTTTTTGGGGCCGGTTTTTTCGAGATGGGCTTCACTTTCTGCCTGAATAAGATTCGCGAGACGTCGGGTACGTCGATGTATCTCTGGATAGGGGCATTCCTTGTTTCTTCATTTTTCAGCATGTATTTGCTGGCAAAGGCCACGCAGGTTATCCCTGTGGGCACGGCCTATCCAGTATGGACCGGAATCGGTGCCGTTGGCACTGTTTTGCTCGGCATATTTCTTTTTCACGAACCGGTGTCGTTCTGGCGGTTATTCTTTATTTTTACTTTAGTCGTTTCGGTAATCGGTTTGAAAATGGTGTGAGCCGTATATTCTGACCTTTCCCTCGTGTGGATAGAGTATACTGTTTTCCGTTAAATCCGCGGTGCTTTTCCGTGTGGCTTTGCAGACAAAAACGGTCATCCGCCAAGCACTTGAAAATCAGCACGTGTATATATAGCGAAAAATATGTCTGAGATATTTTAAAATATCTCAGACATATT
>CAJKQZ010000097.1 GCA_905202115.1 uncultured Prevotellaceae bacterium
ACACGTGCTGATTTTCAAGTGCTTGGCCGCTGACCGTTTTTGTCTGCAAAACCCTACGGAAAAGCACTGCGCATTTACGAAGATTTCTACAACTTCGACAGTTCGAGAACCACTCCCGAATAAGCAGGCACTTCGGTCGTAACAAGACTATCGGGCGCGAGCTCCGACGCGAACGGAGCAATATTTCCGAGCAAATCGGTGCAATTGTATTCGCCCTGCTTTATCGACATGTACTCGAAAGCATGTTCAGGTATATTTATCCGCAGACGGAAATCGCGCTCCGCAAAATTACATACCACAAGAAGCAGACGATTACCCGACTTGCGCAGGAAAGAATACACCTTATCGACAGGATATTCCCCATAACGATCGTTATTGCAGTAAGTCAGGTCGAAAAACAGCCCGTCAGACACGGCCTTGTCCTTACCGGCCACGTTAAAAAGCGTCTTATAGAATTCGCGCAACGATTTCTCCTCGTCAGTGAGCGACTCCGGCTCGAACAAAGCCTTGCGAATCGTTCGCGGGCTCCAGTAGTCATAAATAGTAGTCCTTCCGTCTCTGCCGCTGAAGCCTTCGCAGTCCATTCCGCGCTCGCCATACTCCTGGCCGGCGTATATCATTACCGGATTCACATTCATAAATGCCGCCGCAATCATGGGAGCTCTGCCCTTGAGAGCGCTGCCCGCGTAAAAATCCGAAGCCACTCGTTGCTCGTCATGATTTTCTATGAAATTCAGCATACGGCCTTGTAAACCTCCCGCACTCTGCCAGCAATATGTTATATCGGAAGCGGGACGACGACCGCACACTACATCGCGCAAAGTATCGTAAAGACCTACTTTGTCGTACAAATAATCAAAACCTCCGTAACCCGCATATCCTGCATAGAGAGACGGATTGTAAATCTCTGCGATGAACAGCACCGAGGGGTATTTGCCCTTTATCTTATCTGTAACCCAATGCCAGAACTCTACGGGCACCATTTCCGCCATGTCGCAACGGAAAGCATCAACGCCTTTCGAGCACCAATAGTCGAGAATGCCGAACATCTTATTCCAGGTGTCGGGCACCGGATAGAAACATTTTGCTCCTCCGCTCTGATAGTCTATTCCGTAATTCAGTTTAATGGTATCGTACCAGTCGCAAGCGTCGGGCGAAGCGCTGAACTTATCGTTTCCTGTGGCACGTGCGGGATATTCCTCGTACACCTCGTGCGACTGCACAGGGCAACGGAAAGCCTCACCAGGGATGTAATAAAAATTGTTGTCCGGAAAAAACCGCGAACTACTGTCATCGCCTGCACCGAAATCCTTCACGCCCTTCGGAGCCGCGTCGCTCTTATATTTACGCGCCACATGGTTGGGAACGAAATCTATAACGACTTTCAAACCGGCCTTGTGGGTACGGTTCACCAGGGCTTCGAATTCTTTCATCCGCTGCGGAACCTTTTCTGCAAGGTCGGGATCCACATCATAATAGTCCTTGACCGCATAAGGCGAGCCCGCCTTTCCCTTTACAACGGCTCCACAATCGCGCTCTATGCCGTAAGCCGAATAATCCGTAGTCGTGGCATGTTCCAGAACGCCCGTAAACCACACATGCGTAGCGCCAAGTTTTTTTATATCCTTTAAACGCGTTGCCGTAAACGACGCAAACTTTCCGCAACCGTTGCTGTTAATATCACCATAAGGAACGGGAGTTGCCACCTTGTTGCCATAAAGGCGCGGCAATACCTGATATATTATTATCTTCTTATTCATAATTGTTTTTTCGTAACACAATCAAAAACAAACAGAGCTGTTCTCTTTTATATTCAAGAGAATAGCTCTGCTATTAATCTATATTTCTGCACACACGCGCTTACTCTACACTGCGTGCCGTTACTGCTTCGTTTCCTTTGCAAATGCGCCCTATCATTCCCTGCAGAACTTTTCCAGGGCCGCACTCTATGAATTCGGTAGCTCCTTCGGCAACCATGTTGTTCACTTCTTCCGTCCAACGAACCGGCGAAGTGAGCTGCGCAATAAGGTTTTTCTTTATTTCTTCGGGAGCTGTGTATGCTTTACCGTCCACGTTCTGATAAACAGGGCATACGGGAGCGGAAAACTCAGTCTTATCGATTGCCGCAGCAAGCTCCGCACGTGCCGGCTCCATTAGAGGCGAATGGAAAGCTCCGCCGACTTTAAGCACAAGTGCACGCTTTGCACCAGCAGCCTTAAGTTTTTCGCAGGCAGCGTTGACAGCTTCGATATCACCGCTTATAACCAGTTGCCCGGGGCAGTTGTAATTTGCAGGAACTACTACTTTTCCGTCAACGGAAACCTCTTTGCAAACGGTTTCTACCTGTTCGTCAGAAAGACCTATAACCGCAGCCATAGTGGATTCTGTTTTCTCGCAGGCTTTCTGCATAGCCATTGCGCGGGCATAAACCAAACGCAGTCCGTCGGCAAAGCTAAGAGCCTTAGCTGCCACTAACGCGGAAAACTCTCCGAGAGAATGACCGCCAACCATGTCGGGCTTGAATTCCTCGGAACCGCAGATTGCGCTTATTACCGAATGCAGAAAAACAGCGGGCTGAGTCACTTTGGTCTGACGCAAGTCCTCGTCTGTTCCGTTGAACATTATATCTGTTATCTTGTAACCTAAAATAGAATCAGCTTCGTCAAACAAAGCCTTTGCCTGAGCGTTATTGTCGTAAAGGTCCTTGCCCATTCCTACGAACTGAGCGCCCTGGCCGGGAAAAACATAAGCTTTCATATAATACTATCTTTTTTATTTTTGTTTCATTCGGTTCTTTTTCTGTTCCGATAAAAACAGAAAATGTTAATTTGCGTACAAAGGTAAACGTTTTTATTCGAAAAGTTGTTTGCATGGTCTGAAAAAATGATTTACAGGCCCATGCCCCTCTCCCACTTTCACATCCGCACCGGCCTGCAAAGCTTCGTGCAGATAGTGTTTCGCCTCACCGACAGCCTCCGCAAGTCCGTAGCCACGGGCAGAATATGCCGCAATAGCCGAAGACAGCGTACAGCCTGTGCCGTGCGTATTCTGTGTCTTCACGCGGGGCATTGCGTAAGTACGGCTAAAGCCCTGAGCAAGCAGCAAATCGGATGAATCGGGCGAACTTTCAAAATGCCCTCCCTTAACAAGCACCACCTTACAGCCGCGAGCAAGAATGCGTCGTCCGCAGACCTCGGCTTCCTCGAGAGTGCGCGGTTCATCACAGTCTGCCAACACGGCGCTCTCAGGAAGATTCGGCGTAACCAACGACACCAACGGAAGCAGTTCACACTTCATCGCCTCTATTGCACTATCTTCTATAAGTTTATGTCCACTCGTAGAAACCATAACAGGGTCTAGAACCACAAACTTAGGCGAATATTTCCGCAAAAGCCGCGAAAGCACACATATTATATTAATGTCGGCAGTCATGCCAATCTTCACATACTGCGGATTAAGATCATCAAACACCGCCTCAGTCTGCGCTTCGACGACATTGGCCGGAAGGGCGAACGAACTTCGCACGCCAAGTGTATTCTGAGCCGTAACAGCCGTTATTACGGCCATTCCGTAAACGCCGAGAGCCGCGAATGTCTTGAGGTCGGCTTCTATGCCCGCCCCTCCCGAAGGATCACTGCCGGCAATGGTAAGACAAGATACGTATCGTTTCATTGTAAGAGTTTTTCCTTTTATTCTTTGCAACATACAAGTTATACACAATATTATATATGTATATCCGGCTGAACCGATTCGCCATTTTGTTTCGTTCCCTTACAATTGCAGTTTGCGTGTAATTGATGTTACGAAACCTCCGGCAGGAAGAAAAAATTATCTCTGAGGTATTTTGAATTATCTCTGAGATATTTTAAAATATGTCAGACATATTTTTTTCGCAAGCGGGAACATTTTTTTCATCTCAGAAAAAGAACGAGAAATACGGACAACCTTTTTCCGGTCATCCCTTTTTCTTCTCGGCCAAAGCCTTTTCGAGTTCTATAATCTTGTCGCGCAGCAACGCAGCTTTCTCGAATTCCATTCTGTGAGCGGCATCCGTCATTTCCTTCCGTGTCAGCTCAATTGCTTTCCTTATATCGGGCACCGTATTATAGCGTTCCACCTCCTCGGCTACCTTAAGCGCGCTCTTTACAGTATCAACCTTTTCGCCGTGGCGGTCTGCGCGGTTCACAAGCTCGTTTCCGCCGGTTTCTTTGCGAATCTGACGGGGAACGATATTGTGCTCCTCGTTGTATTTCATCTGAATTTCACGGTGGCGCGCCGTTTCGTCGATTACCTTGCGCATACTTTCGGTTATAGTATTGGCATACATAATCACAAGACCGTTTACGTTTCTCGCCGCACGCCCCGCAGTCTGCATGAGCGAGCGGTGCGAACGCAGAAAGCCTTCCTTGTCGGCGTCCAAAACGGCAACGAGAGAAACTTCGGGAAGGTCGAGACCCTCGCGCAAAAGGTTTACGCCCACAATAACGTCATAAACCCCATTGCGCAGGTCATCTATTATCTTGATACGCTCGAGGGTGTCGACATCGCTATGTATGTAATTCGTTTTTATACCTATATTTATAAGGTATTGCGTCAGTTCTTCGGCCATTCGCTTGGTGAGCGTGGTTACAAGCGTCCTTTCGCCGCGCGACGAGCGGGTACATATTTCCTCCACGAGGTCATCGATTTCATTAAGCTCCGGACGCACAGAGATTCGGGGGTCAAGAAGTCCCGTAGGACGGATAAGCTGTTCCACCACAACGCCTTCGGACTGCATAAGCTCGTAATCGGCCGGCGTGGCGCTGACATATATAACCTGCGGAGCCATACTCTGGAACTCCTCGAACTTGAGCGGGCGGTTGTCAAGCGCAGCCGGAAGGCGGAAACCATATTCCACAAGAGAAACCTTGCGCGAGCGGTCGCCTCCGTACATAGCGTTTATCTGCGGTACACTGACATGACTCTCGTCTATAACCATAAGGTAATCTTTCGGGAAAAAATCGAGCAGACAATAGGGCCGCGTGCCAGGAGAACGGCCGTCGAAATATCTGGAATAGTTCTCTATTCCGCTGCAATGCCCTGTTTCGCGAATCATCTCAAGATCGTAATTCACTCTCTCCTCCAAACGCTTCGCTTCGGTAAACTTGGCTTCCCTCTCAAACGCCGTCTTCTGTTCGGCCAGGTCTTTTTTAATTTCGCCAATGGCATATTCTATTGTTCCGGGGTCAGTAACGAAAAGATTTGCGGGATATATCTTGTATTCCCCGAAACGTTCCACAAGCTGCCCCGACACAGGGTCGCGCTCTTCTATGTCGGTAATCTCATCGTCCCAGAACGAAATACGCACCATTATATCATCGTAGGCCAGCATTACGTCGACAGTTTCTCCCTTTACGCGAAACTCGCCTGCTTTAGGTTCGAAATCGTTGCGCACGTAAAGATTGTCGATAAGACGTTTAAGCAGAACATTCCGCTCTATCGACTCGCCGCATTTCACCGAGACCACATTCTGATAAAAGGCCGAAGGATTACCCATTCCGTAAATGCACGACACCGATGAAACCACAATCACATCGCGCCGTCCCGACAGTAAAGCCGAAAGAGCCGACAACCGCAGCTTATCAATCTCCTCATTTATGTCAAGGTCCTTTTCTATATAAGTGTCCGTCGAAGGAATGTAAGCCTCGGGCTGATAATAGTCATAATACGACACATAATACTCCACACTATTGTTCGGAAAGAAATGTTTGAACTCTCCGTACAACTGAGCTGCCAAAGTCTTGTTGTGGCTAAGCACAAGCGTAGGGCGGTTCAGGTTGGCTATTACATTGGCTACGGTAAACGTCTTTCCAGAACCGGTAACACCGAGCAGAACCTGCCCGGGCATACCCTCGCGCACCCCGCGCGTGAGTTTTTCTATGGCCTGCGGCTGATCGCCAGTAGGCTTGTATGATGAGACTAAATCAAATTTATTCATATATGGCAGGTAAAATTACTAATAAAATACATAATCGTTATAATACGACTTATCTATATGCCGGCACAGAGAATCCGCACCTCCGAATCGGCAACAAGTCCTTATATTTTCCTGCTTTTTTATGCAGAAAAACAAAAAAGAGGAGCTTTACATGCATTAAAATTCAAAATTCACGGCGCAATATTTGCAGAATAAAAGATTTTGTTTACTTTTGCAACGCTTTTATGAGCCGCAGCACTTAAAAAAGTGCCCAAATGGTGGATATAGTTCAGTTGGTTAGAGCGTCAGATTGTGGTTCTGAATGTCGTGGGTTCGAGTCCCACTATCCACCCTCCGATTCACATCAAAAGATAACAGTTTTATAAGACTGTTATCTTTTTCTTTTTACCTCAAAATCAGCGCATTATGCATTTGTAAAGCTTTAAGAAGGTATACAGACCACAAAATAAAATGCGAAAAAAGCTTGTTACAAGTGGCATTTAAAATCCACAAATAAATTAGATTTGTTGTCCCATAGTTGTCCCCTTATTGTTTAACCCTACACTAAAGCTCACAAATTATGCCAACTTTCAAAGCTCTCGTTAGAAAAAGTAAAATGCGCTCGGATAAAACCTGGAATGTAGTTATTCGTTTCACTCACGCGCGGAAAACAAGATTCATACCGACCTCTATGTATGTATCAAAAAAAGATCTTACTGCATCTTTCAAGATCAAGAATCAGCCAATACTTGACAAATGCGATGAGCTCATTAAAATTTATAGAAATACAATAATCCAGCTCAACCTTGAACTGAACAGCATGGACATTGATACGATAGTAGACCACCTTAAAAAGAAAGAGGAGAAAGCAGGAATAGACTTCATCGAGTTTGCCCGCAAATGGTGCCGCTCGCATACCGAAATCAAAGGGATAAGAAACTATCTGTCCGCCGTTAACTCATTTTGCTCCTTTTTCGGACGTGAATCCGTCCTTTGCTCCGAAGTAACGGTACAGAAGATGAAAGAATATGAAAAATTCCTTTCTGACAAAAAGCGGGCACAGTCACTATATTGTAATGCAATCCTGCGATTGTTTTCTGAAGCCAGGGAATATTATAATGATGAAGACCATTACATCATAAAAATCAAGCAGAGCCTTTCAAAATTCAAGCCAAAGCAGCAGAACGTGGCCGAAAAGCGGGCCTTAGACGAAGAGGATATAAGACTTATATTTCGCCTACCATACCTCGATATAAAGGTCAGGGGCAATATATGCCGCAGAGACCTGGCAAAAGACTGCTTTATGCTTTCATTTTGCCTTATGGGAATAAACTCAGCAGACTTATACAATGCAACTGAATACGACGGAGAATACATAACTTATTACCGGACAAAAACAAAAGACAGGAGAAATGACAAAGCGAAAATGATTATAAAAGTCCACCCCTTAATAAAGCCTATCGTAGAAAAATACCGCGGAAAAGATCGGGTTTTTAATTTCTGCGAGCGCTTTTCGTCTATGTCCGATCTGAACAGGTCTATCAACATAGGTTTAAAAGAAATCGGAAAAGAACTAAAAATAGACAATTTACAATATTACGCGGCCAGGCACTCAATGGCGACAATTGCAATCAACAAGGCCGGAATAAACAAATACATTGTCAATGATATGCTATGTCATACAGACAGAAGCATGAGAATTACTGATTTGTATATCAAAAAAGACTTCACCCCTATCAACGAGGCAAATTTCAAACTATTGGATTTTATGTTTGACTGCAAGGCGCTTTAACTCCGACGGAAAAAAGCCGCACTCACCTTCACAGGCTTACGCGGCTGCACACTTCAACAATAAAACTGCCTTAAAGCTTTCGTTTTAGATATAGGAATAAAATCCAAAGAATAGACACCACGCAGCATATCTTACCCAGCCACATAAAGCCGCTATTATACCACTTTAGCGACTTTTCTATGTAGCAGGGCTTCTCTACTGTTACGCTGTCAGTGCGCTCAATATAGACCGTATCCCTATGCAATATGTTTCTGTATATTGTATCGGTTCGCGTCTTGTACTGGTAGCGTACTTTTTCTATGTACTGCGCTACGGTGTCGCCCTTCTCCCACACGTAGATACTATCGCGCATGTAGATACTATCGCGCTGTAACATTACGCTAAATAGGCTATCCATGTGCAGCGTATTGGCGTAGTCGGTTTGCTTCGCCACTCTGGCGCAGCGTGTTCCGGCGCAGCTTGTCAAAAGCAGGGCCATAAGGATAAAAACTAAATGCTTCATAGGTTCGCGTATTCTGGGATAGCGTCGAAGCAGGGGCAGTCTTTTATACGTTCCCAGGGGTCGATTATCCCGTTATGGTTCTTATCTTCCGAGAAGTCGCGATGGCCTACAATCCTGGCATAGGGATAACGTCTTTTAAGCTCGGTAAGCAGCCGGACTAAAGACGCTTTTTGCGCCGCCGTGCGGTTATCTATTGAGGGGTACGGCTTCGGCTTGGTAAGATCCAAGCCGCCCACCCAGCACACGTTTATAATGCTACTATTATGGCCCTTCACGCCGTTAGAGATTTTTTCTACCGGCCACGTATTAGCTACCGTGCCGTCGGCTTCTACGACGTAGTGGTAGCCAGGCGCCTTCCAGCCCTTACAGCCTTTATTTACCGGCCCAGTATGAAAATATACTACTTCTTTCGCTGTCTGTTTCTGGTTTCCTGCTGTGCAGTGTACCACGATGTTTTTAATTTCTCGCATATTAGTATCCGCTTTGCGGCTCTCGGTCTTTGCAGTTTCTGCGCAGGCACAGTTTCAGGCTGCGCTCCGTCTCCAGCATTGCATTCTTTTTTGCTAATTCCAGGTTCTCGGAATTCAGTTTTCTTACTAATTCTGTCTGCTCCGCAAACCTCTCCTCTTTGTCCTTCAGCTGCTGTTCCAGGAACAGCATCGTGTCGCGCAGCACGGTAAACTCGGAGATGTCGGCCTCGGCCTCCTTAATGCGTGTGTTTGCCTTACGGTGCATAAGATATTTCACAGCCTCCCAGCTGCACAAAGTCGTTATCGCGGTTATTACCGACGTTAAAATTTCGAGATCCATAATTTTCAACAGTTATTCCCATTCTGCGTTTTCAAAGTTAGTTGCCGGCCCCACGTGCGAAGAGCCGCCGCTGGCCATGTTATGGTTCACCATAGCCAACTGGCACAGCGGCACGCGGAACAGTCAACCCATGCAAACCACACCGCGGCAATTGCAGGTAGATATTCCATACACGCAGTTTATTTGATCTTGACAAAGTTCTCCGCCACGACACGGAGAAAGTCGCTTTTATCTATGCGGATACTTTCGCCGTCGGTGCGCACGA
>CAJKQZ010000098.1 GCA_905202115.1 uncultured Prevotellaceae bacterium
CGGCGGGAGGTTCGGGCACCTGACAAAAATGTCATGTTCTGAAAAGTCCAATGCCAGCTTCGGCGTTATACTTGTTGGAAGAAGTGTGCGTTGTTGCTGATAAAAGGCGCGAATGCAGTTGCGTGAAAAAATAATGAAAAAAACTTTCTTCTTTTATCTGAATAAGCCGGTAGGCTATAATTGAATTTATAAAATAATCTGCATATAACGGCATTTGCCATTATACGCAGATTTATGCTTATTGCTTCTCTGTACTTGTTGCTTAGTGTTCTCCGTGTTCGCCTGCTATGGAGGCAAGATAGAATGCGTTTTTCGTGACAATGGTTGCATTCTCGGGCAGCGGACTGGGGAATGAAACCTGTGTGTATCCGAGTTCGGAGGTTCCGGTAATTACTTCTCTTTGCTCGAATTTGTATTCGGTGGTATTGTCGTGTTTTTCTTTTCTTTCGAGTACGAAAACAAAGTTGCGCCCTTCTATAGAGACTATTGCAGCGTCGGGCAAGGCGTCGCTCTTTTGTGCTCCCGTGTTTATTGTGGCTGTTACGTACATGTCGGGAATGAGTTGTGCGTTTTTGGCTTCGTTAATCTTGACGTGCACCGGAATAGTTTTCGATTGGCTGTCGATAGAACGGTTTATTTCCACGACTTTACCGTTGAAATGTGTTCCGTTCTTTCCGGTAACGGTAAAATAGGCTTCCTGGCCTATGTTTATTTGGGATATATCGTTTTCGAAAACGTTGAGGCTGCAATATACGGCAGAGTTGTCGCTTATCGACATGAGAGAGGTCTGTGTGTCGGCATAGCTGCCTGTGCTTACGTTTATGCGGTTCACAATTCCGCCTATAGGCGCTTTTACTGCAACGCACGGGCTTATCTGTCCTTGCTCTACGTGTTGCGGATTTAAGGACAGCTGTATCAGCTGTTGCCGTAGGCCGAGTTCTTCGGCGCGTGAAATGTCGCAGTCGGCCTTTGCCTGTTGCAGGTTCTTTTCAACGCCGGCTCCGTTCGCGTTAAGATTTTTTTGCCTCTCGTATTCTTGCTCGGCTAATACGAGTCTTTTTCGTGCAGTGAGATAGTTTTTCTGCATTTCCACTATTGCAGTGTTTTCTATGAGTGCCATAGTCTGTCCTTTGTGTACGCTCTGTCCCTCGCGCACATATATGCGGTTTACGATTCCGCCGGTAAGAGACGTGACATCGGCCTTATGCTGCGGGTCGAGCCTGAGAGTTCCGTTTGCGCGCACTATGCTGTTCAGTTCGCGCTTTTCGATTTTTCCGAGTTGAATGTCTACGGCTTTCATTTGTGCGTCGGTAAGCACGAGTTCCTCGTTGTGCTCTCCGTGCTCGTGGGCTTCACTGTGGTTGTCGCTCTCTTTTTGTTTGTTGCCGCACGACGTTGCCAACAACAGTGCAAGTGTCGCTATTATATAATATCTGCTTGTCATTTGTATCCTTGTAAATAGTTTAACATTATTATTGCCTGGTTGTAATCGTTGATTGCATCGGCGTGTTGCAAATGCACCTCCAGCGATGAGCGCAGGTTTTGTATGTATTCCACGTAGTCTATCTCGCCTTTTTCGTACGACAGTTGGGATAGTCGGATCGTTTCGTCAGCCGAGGCCATACCCTCCGATTTGTAATAGTCGAGCGCCTGGGCAGCGCGCTTGTATTCGGCTCTTGCTGCTGAATATTCTTTCTGCATGGCCAGTTCGGCATCGCGGAGTTCTACCTCGGCAATTTCCATGTCGTTGCGGGCTGCTTTTGCTTTTGCTCTGGTGGCTCCGAAAAAGATAGGAATGCCCACACCTACTTCAAAGCCCATGAAGTTTCCTTTTTCGAATCGGTCGCGTTGTATGTTGTAGGGATTGAATCCCTTTATTACAAGCTGGTTTTTGAGAGTGAAACTGAGGTTCGGCATGTAACCCTGGCGCGTAAGTTTTAGATTGCGCTCGCTTACGTTCTTTTTGCTTGAATATACGTTACCCCAGGGCGTTTGTTCGAAAACGGGCTGCGTATAGGCCGACGGTGCGTTCATTACAGGCAGTACGGTTTCAGTTGGATGTATGTCGGCTTCGCTGCCAAGTTGTCGTTGCAGTGCAAGCAGTGCGTTGTTCTCGGCATTCAACTCTTTTTGCAGTGCAATGCGGTTTTCGTTATAAAGACGTTCGGCGTTGATTTTCTCAAGTCGGCTTGCAGCCCCTTCTTTGTATTTGGCGTTGGCGAGAAAAAGGAAGCGTGCGCAAATGCTGTCTTGTTTTCTTAGAATTTTTACCCGTTCGCGAGCGTGAAGCAGCAGGTAGTAGTTTTCGGTTACGGATTTTGTAATGTCGTTTTTGATTAATGTAAGATTACTGCGTTCAAGTTCGGTTCCTGCTTTTAGGAAGTTTCTCCTTGCGGTGTAAACCGTAGGGAAATCTATGCTTTGTGTTAGTGAGATACTGTTATCGGGACTTCCTCCCGAAGTAGGATCCTGTGCGATAGCAAACTCTGTCTTTTCTATGTCGAATGTCGCGCCTTGCATGTTCTCGGCTTTATCGACGGAAAGGTTTCCTGCTTTTATGGCAAGGTTGTTTTTCATTGCGAAGTCAATGCATTCTTTCAATGTGTGGAGGTTTGATTGCGCGGAAACGCCGGCTGTTGCTCCAATGAGCGACATGAGAAAGAATATTGCGCGTGTTGTGTTGATATTGTGCTTGTTCATGATGTTTGTCTTTTTGAAAACATATTGTAAATCACCGGCAAAATTACAAGCGTTAGAACCGTTGCCGTGATAAGACCACCTATTACTACCGTGGCGAGAGGACGTTGCACTTCCGCGCCGTCGCTCGTTGACAAGGCCATTGGAAAGAATCCGAATGAAGCCACCAACGCCGTCATTATTACGGGACGAAGGCGAACAATGCAGCCTTGCACTATGCGTTTGCGTACATTGCTCATACCTTCACGCTCTAATGTGTTGAATTGTCCTACCAGAACTATTCCGTTGAGCACCGAAACTCCGAAAAGTGCAATGAAACCCACTCCGGCTGAAATGCTGAAAGGCATGTCTCTGAGCCAAAGCGCCCATATTCCGCCTATTGCGGAAAGAGGAACGGCTGTAAACACGAAGATTGCTTCGCGTACGTTTTTGAGAGTGGCATATAGCAGAATGAAAATGAGCAGCAGAGCAAGAGGTACGGCAATCATCAGACGGTTGGCCGCTTCCTGAAGATTTTTGAACTCTCCGCCATAAGTATAATAATAACCGGCCGGAAGTTTTAGTTCGCGTTCAAGAATTGACTGTATTTCGTTGACAGTGCTTTTGATGTCGCGCCCGCGGACATTGAATCCTACGTAAATGCGTCGCCTGCCGTCTTCGTGGGTTACTTGTGCGGGAACGTTTTCATATTCTATCGAGGCAATTTGTGAGAGTGTTGTTGTTCCGCCTGCCGGAAGAGGTATGCTTAATCTCTCCAGATTGTTTATATCATTGCGCAAATCATCTTTCATACGTAGAACGAGGTCGAAACGTCGGTCGCTTTCGAAAACGAAGCCTGCGCGTTTGCCTGCAAATGCTGTTTCGAGCACGTTGTTTGCTTCTTTTATTGAAATTCCGAGCCGTGCAAGTTGCGCGCGGTCGTATTTAACTTGTATTTGCGGCAGTCCGGTAACTTTTTCTATGAAAGGTTCGGTTACGCCTTCTACATTCTTTATCAGACCGGCAACTTGTTTTGCCGAGGCGCTGAGCACATCGAGATCGCTGCCGTATATTTTTATTGCTACGTCTTGTCTGATTCCGGTTATAAGTTCGTTGTTGCGCATTTGAATGGGTTGCGTCATTTCTGCTTCAAGTCCAGGAATGATACTAAGGGCCTTTTCCATTTTTTCCATGAGGTCGTTTTTATTTTTTGTGGAGACAGACGTCCATTCGTTCTTTGGCCGAAGGGCTATAAGCATGTCGGCGCGCTCTATCGGCATTGGATCTGTCGGTATTTCCGCGCTGCCTATTCGGGTGACCACTTGTTTTACTTCGGGAAAGTTTTCTTTCAGTATTTTCTCGGCCTGTGTGGTGCTTTCAACCATTTGCGAGAGTGATGTTCCCTGCGCCATGCTTATTTCGGCGGCAAAATCGCCTTCGTCGAGCGTCGGAATAAACTCGCCGCCTAATTTGTAGAACGCAAAAACGCTTATTCCGAATATCACAAGTATTGTAGCAATTATTGTTTTGCCGTTGTCAAGGCTTTTGTTTATAACGGGAATGTATATTTTGTGCAGTTTTTCAAGCAGCCGGTCTGAAATGTTGCGCTTGTGTGTGCTTTGTTTGCTCAGGAACAATGCGCTCGCCATAGGAACGTATGTAAGCGAAAGCAGAAACGCTCCGAAAATGGCAAAGAATATCGTGAGCGCCATAGGCCTGAACATTTTTCCTTCTATGCCGGTGAGCGTAAGCAGAGGGATGTACACAATCATGATTATTATCTCGCCAAAAGCAGCGCTTTTTCTTATGCGCGAGGCTGAATAGAGCACTTCTTCGTCCATTTGCGCCTGTGTAAGTGAGGCGCCGCCGTATTTGGCTTTGTTAATGGTTATGTGAAGGCACACCGCTTCGACGATTATGACTGCACCGTCCACTATTATTCCGAAGTCAATGGCTCCGAGGCTCATAAGGTTACCGCTCACTCCGAAAAGCCTCATCATACCGAATGCAAATAACATAGAGAGAGGTATAACAGAGGCAACTACGAATCCTGCGCGATAGTTTCCGAGGAACAGCACGAGAATAAGGATTACGATGAGACCTCCTTCTATGAGGTTGCGTGTTATGGTGCCGGTTACTCGGTCTACAAGCTGTGTGCGGTCGATGAAAGGTTCTATCATTACTCCTTCGGGGAGCGATCTTTGAATCTGTGTTATGCGTTGCTTTACATTCTTTATGACTTGCTGGAAATTCTCGCCTTTGAGCATTATTGTGATGCCTGCCACGACTTCTCCTTCGCCGTTACGCGTTACTGCGCCGTAGCGCGTGGCGTGTCCGAATTCTACGTCGGCCACATCTTTTACGAGAATGGGAATTCCGTTGACGTTTTTTACGGGAATATGTTTTATGTCGTCGAGTGATTCTACCAGTCCCAATCCTCTGATGAAATATGAATTGCTGTTCTTTTCTATATATCCGCCTCCTGTGTTCTCGTTATTGTTTTCCAGGGCGGAGAACAGTTCGGAAACCGTTACTCCTGTTGCATTGAGCCGCTCGGAGCTCACGGCAACCTCATATTGTTTTACATAACCTCCCCAGCCGCTCACCTCGGCAACGCCTTCCGTGCCCGAAAGCTGACGGCGCACTATCCAGTCTTGTATGGTTCGCAGGTCGGTTAACGAGTATTTGTTTTCGTAGCCTTTCCTGGCTCGTATTGTATAATGGAAAATCTCTCCCAGGCCTGTTGCTACCGGAGCGAGGCTTACGCTGCACTTTTCTTTAGGAAGTACTTCCTCGGCTTCTTTCAATTGTGCCGAAACTTGTTGCCTTGCCCAGTAAATATCGCAGTTGTCTTTGAATACAAGTGTTACTACAGCCAGCCCGCTGCGACTTATGCTTCGCCTCTCGGTTACGTCGGGTATATTGGCGAGCGCCATTTCTATGGGAGTGGTTATGGATTGCTCTATTTCTTGTGCGCCGAGCGACGGCGCCTGTGCTATTACCTGCACTTGGTTGTTGGTTATATCGGGCGTGGAGTCGAACGGTAATTGCGATAGCGAATATCCGCCCCATATCACGAGAGCTATCGTGAATATGCCTACAACCAATTTGTTCTCGATAGAGAACTTAATCAGTTTTTGAAACATTGTGCTTAAGTTTGAAATTATTACATAGTTTTCAATGCGGCGCATTTATGGTATGCCGACTACTATTACAATAATTTCAGGCCTGTTTGGGAGGCGTGTACGAATTTTGCGGGAAAGAGTCTCCTTTTTTCAAAATATAAAAGGCTACTTTCCGTTCGTTGTGCTTCGCTGGAGCGATATTTATTCCGTAAATGTAAAAATAGTTTGCCGAATGGCTGTTAGAACAGGAACAAAACGGAGTGCATAGATCGGGCAGGGAATTGTTGTCGCATTGTTGCCCCTGTGTGAAATATGTTACGGTTCTGTTGTTTTCGCATGCGGCGTGTATGTCGCAGTGGCATGGAACGAATGCCACGAACAACAGATACATGCTTAATATTATGCGAAAAATCTTCATCCTTTTTGTTCTTGGGCGTAAAGTTACTGATTTTATCGATTCTATAAATATTTAGGTTCGTTCATTTTCTGAAATGTGATTCTTATTTTAATTTATTGTTCGATAAAAATCTTATCGAGTGACATTAACTTTTTCATTTGGGAGATTTTTCTGCGGTTTTGTTTCTGTAGCGGTGCTTTGAAATAATCCGCGTACTGCCGGAAATGAATAAATATTATGTTGTCGGAAAAAACGTTCGGGACTTTTTTCGAATTACATAGGAGATAATTCAAAATATGTCTGAGATAATTTAAATTATCTCAGACATATTTTTGGCTATATATACACCTGCTGATTTTCAAGTACATGCGAGGTGTTGTTTTTTACGGATTTTTTGAATAAAAATTCATGCTTTTCTGAATTAATATTCATTGTCACTTCAAAAATTATGTATCGTGACGGCGTGGATAGAGACGCCTTGCGCGTTTTATAGATGTTGCCGTGTTTTAAGTCAAAGCTCTGATGTCGATTACGGCTCGGCAAATGAAATTAGTAGGTGCATTTTGTTCTGCAATAGCTTTTTATTACATTTACCGCGTTAATGTAAACGATAATCATGACGATGAAAGATTTTATAAGAATTTCGGCGTTTTGTTGCATGGTAGTTTTATGTGCGAATGCTAAGGCACAGTTTACGTTGTCGCTTGCAGACGGTAGTGTGTCGGCGGCTGCGGAAGCTGCAATGCCGGAGCGCAGCATAGAATACGCGTACGACGGAATTACTGTGGCTTATTCTTTTAAAAGCGCTCTGCTCACGCCTTCTCCGGAGCGTGAGGATGCTTATTTTTGGAAAACCGGCGGTTTTGGAACGTGCGATGTTTTCGGCGATTATGCCCGTCCGTTTAGAAATGACATCTTTTCGGTGCCCGAAAATTGCGCGGCGGTCGTTGATGTGGTCGATTCGGCTTTCAATGACTATCGTTACAGTCTTGCTCCGGCACGCAGGATTAAGGAACGGAACGACATTCTCGTTGTTGCCGGCAAACCGGAACCGTTGACTGCGGAACGTATAGGCTTTTATCCTCTTTCGGTTGCAGGAATATATGAGAAGCCGGCTGTTTACCGCGGTCGCGGGATGTTGAATGTGCAGGTGTGTCCTGTGCAGTATGACGCGTCTACGAAAACCGTGCGGGCTTATACATATATAAAGTATAAGGTGAGATTCGTTCCTTCGAAGGAGGTCCGCACGGCGGGCGCCGATGTTACGGTAACCCCGAAAATGGCCGCCGGCGACAGCTTCCTTTCCAATGTTACTCTGAACGGTACGGCCGCAACGCAGGGCGGAATGACGCAGAGGGCAACGGGCTTTTCTACTGCCGATGCCGCAAGGGATTATCTTATAATATCGACGGATAAGTTTGCCGACGCGGTTGGCAGATTCGCAAAGTGGAAAGAAATGCTCGGATTCCGCGTGCACACGGTGCTGAAAGACAGTTGGAGCGGCAGCGACGAGATAAAGGCGGCGGTAAAGGATGTCTACGACAACTGCGAAGCGTTGTATTATCTGCTTATCGTGGGCGATCACGAGGATGTGCCGGGGCAATATTCCGAAATACATGCCGACGACGGTGATTTCTCAGCGCATTATACCGATTTCTATTACGGTTGCATGGACGGCGGTGACGATATGCAGCCCGATATTTACCGCGGTCGCCTGTCTGTTTCCACGCCCGAGGAAGCCGCGGTTGTCGTTGACAAGATTATTAAATACGAGCAGGCGCCTCCGGCCGACGATTCCTTTTATGCGGCAGGAGTTAATTGCGCCGATTTCATCGATGACGAAGAAGGCTGGAGCGATCATTACGAAGACAGACGTTATGTGCAGACTGCCGAGGAAATACGCGACTATATGCTTCTTCAGGGCAAGCAGGTGGAGCGCGTATATACCACCAAATATGAAATAACTCCCATGTATTGGAACCGAGGGGTGCTTTCGTTCGGGCAGCCTATACCGCAGGAGCTTCTCAAGCCCGACTTTGCATGGAATGGCAGCGAGAAAGATATTCGCGGCGCCATTGACCGCGGGGTTTTCTACGTAATGCACCGCGACCACGGCCTTTTCAACTGCTGGGAAAATCCGTTTTTCTCGACAAAGCACGTTGAACAGCTCAACAACGGCGACCTTCTGCCCGTGGTGTTCTGCATAAACTGCGACAACGGGGCTTTCCAGGACAACAGCCTTGCCGAAAGTTTCCTGAGAAAGCAGGGCGGGGGAGCGGTGGCCGTTTTTGCGGCTTCCGACATGAGCTATTCCGGATATAACGACGCTTTGGCCTACGGCATGTTCGACGCAATATGGCCGTCGCCTGGATTACGCGCCACATTTCCTGGAGTAAACAGCATTGGAGGCGTCACTCCCGAGCCTACCTATGAGTTGGGGCAGATTCTCGACCAGGCGCAGATAAGAGTGTCCGAGACATTCGGCTCTCCCGACCCCGAGATAAGTTCGAACGAAAAGAATGACGCATTTTGCCGCAAGGTAACGAAAGAGATATACCATTGCTTCGGCGATCCGAGCATGCGCATATACACTGAAAAGCCAGTTGCTTTTGCCAAAGCCTCGGTCTTGCGCGAAGACGGAGGCATTACGGCCGCTACCGGCGGCGAGGTGGCGCGCATAACTTTCTGCAACCGCAAGACGGGCGAGGTAAGGAGCTTCCTCGGTGCCTCGGCTTCGTATTCGGGCAACGGCGTTGACGATGTAGACGTGTGCATTTCGGCTCACAACCGCATTCCTTTTATCGACGCCGGCCGTATTACCGGCATAGACGACAATACGCTCATTCCCGCGCAGGGAAAGGATTCGGGCGTGATGTACGATTTGGAGGGGCGCAGACTTAATGCGGCGCCGCAAAAGGGAATATATATCAAAGACGGCCGTAAGGTGCTCGCCGAATAGTACAGGGTGAGGAAGCACCTTGCTGCGTGAACATATTTTCACATTTTAAAACAATCCGTAAGGCTCGTAAAAAATACCGTCCCGCACATAGAAAAAAATACATCTGAGATAATTCAAAATATGTCTGAGATATTTTAAAATATCTCAGACATATTTT
>CAJKQZ010000099.1 GCA_905202115.1 uncultured Prevotellaceae bacterium
AATATCTCAGACATATTTTCGATTATCTCCCTTGTATTTTTAATTATCTGCGGGAAGTTTTTTAACTGTACAAAAAAATATTTTTTTCTGCATGGGACGATTTCTGTTTTCGCTCTTACGGGTATGAAAAAACGGAACCGCCGCTCCGGCAGTTCCGTTTGTGGGTTTGTTTTTATTTGTATATGTCTGTTTTTCTGAGTGAACAGCGTTATTTTATCCTTTCTGGATGATTTTTATGTCTGTCTTGGCTCCGTTGGCAGTGGTTATGGTGATTGTTCCGGTGCGGTCGGCTCCTGTGCTGTTGGTTTCCATTGTGAATGAAACCTTGAACTGCTGGCTTAATGAGTAGCTGGTGTGTGTAACCGAGGTTTCCCCGAGCGTTATCCAGCTGTCGGGAGTGGAGAGTGTGGCGGAGCGGTCGTAGAGGTTGAATATGATGTTATCTTCGGTGTCGTCGGAGTTTTTCGTCATTGTGAATTCTGCCTTTAGTTCGGCAAGATTGCTTATGTTCTGCAATGAGCTGATTTCTCCTTCAGTTCCTTTGTAAATCGGGTCGGGGCGCACGATGTTAAGCCAGTAAACCTGTATGAGGCTCTTGCGGTAGGTGCGTCCGTCGCTGGTTATTGTCATATAGTTGCCGTTGACTGTGCCCGAAGTGTTGGGAGTGATACTGATAGGCTTCTTTTCATGCGAGAAACTTTCCTTACCTATGTCGAAACTGAACGATGTGGGTGTGAACCACGAGGCATCGGTGTTTGCTTTCCACGAATCGGTGCTTTCTATTCCGAGGGTGTCGGTGTATTGGTCTGCATAAATGACCGACGAAGGCGAGGATACGTTAAAATAATGGTATTCGCTTTCGCTCTTGCTGCATGCTGTTGCGATGAAAGCGGCAATGCTTAGATAAATAATTCTTGAAATTTTCATTATGAATGTGTTTTTGTTTCCGCACAAAGGTAGTAATAATAATTAATTGTGTTTTCGGTTTGTGTATGTTACTTATGTTATATATTGTTATGGAAAGGCGGACGTTTTGTCATGGTTCCTTGTGCAGCTGCGCGTATTCGGTTCTGTAAAGCCCCGATATGTCGGAATTTGTTAGTACGTTGCAGAAATAATGGAGCCATGTGTATTTGCCCGAGAACTTTGCGGCGTCGGGACACTGCGGCATTCCTTCGAAAGCGGGGTGGGGCCGGTAGTCGGATTGTACGCCCGTGCTTGCGAGCTCTCCGTTGACGTAGAGTGCGGGGGTGCTGTTCTGGCACGTAAACGCTATGAAGAAGTCTTGTTCCTCGTGGTGATGGTATTCGAGCAGCAAACGTTCTTCGGTGTATCTTTCGTAAATGCGGATGAACTGCTTGTCTACTGTTATTCCCCATTGCGACTGCATTACTCCATTGGTGCTGCAGCCGTCGAGGGGGTAGAGAATGTATCCTTGTCTTTCGGTTCCGGTTTTTTGCGGCATTACCCACAGCGTTACGGTGAATCCGTTGCGCAGAACCTCGTTAGGGTCGTAAAGATTGTCTGTCTTTTTTGCGGTAACGTTCAGCTGCTTTACGGAAATGGTTTCCTGCAGTTTCTTTTTTGATTTCTTTTTGCTTTTTCCGTCATCGGGTGCGGCAATCTGCACTGTGGTTTCTGTGCGTTCTGTTTCGTATACAGGAATGTCGGAAGTGATGCTTTTTGCAGCCAGGGCGGCACAGTTTACAAGCGGCTTCTCAAGCGGGGCAATGCCGTAGGATGATTGCGAGAAGCTTTTGTCGCATAGCAAAAACGACATGCATAAGAGTATGGATAACGTGCGCCCCATTATTATATGCTTGTCAATACCAGTCGATGTTTGTGGAGTAACTGCTTCGCTTGTCCCATTTAAGAGCGTCGGCAAGGGTGGATGTCTTGGCGCGGAAAGAAAAATTGTAGCTCGTGTATGGGCGCAGAACCATTGAACAGGTCATCATGAAACAGTGAAGGTCGCGCGAGAGCGAGGCGGTGGTCATGGAAAGTTTGTGATAGTTGAAATCATATCCCGAACTGAAGTTTACGTTCCAGCCGTCGGATATGCGTATGTTACCCGAAAAATTGAGCGACTGCGTGTAGGAAAACGGATACCGCATTGTTTTGGGATTTATCTTGCGGCTGCGGTTTTCTCTCATGGTTACGCCGTAGCTTACGGAGAGAGACCAGGGAATTTCGAAGCGTTTGTATCCGTCGTCATCTATCTTCGATTTTCCCTGCTGCTTTTTTGCCGAATTCTGGCTTTGGGTAAGTGTCGGGTCAACGTTGCTGTCGACTGCGTTTTCGTCGTCGTAATTGTCATCGTCTTCCTCGATAGCCGAATTTATATCTTCTTCCTCGATGTTTCCCGCTCCTTTTTTCTTTCCGAATAGTTTTTTGAACGTCTGGTTGTTGAAAGTGTAGGAAAGATTCTGCGACATTCCCTGGAAACGTCCGAATCGTCCGTAACTCCATTCGGTGCGGTCGCCTTCAACTACCTGTCCGTTGTCGTTGTATTGGTATGCGTATGTGGCGAATACCGCGGACATGCTGAAAGTGTAGTTTTTCCACAGCTTCAGTCGCAGGTTGGTGTTGAGGTTGCTCCACTGTTTTGTTTTTGCCGCCATGTTGTACGACATGCGTGCCGAAAGTTCATCGATAAGGCTTATCTTTTTCTCGCCGGTCGAGTCTCTCGAACTTTTTACTTTCATCTCGACGTTGTTCGAAAGCGACATGGAAATGCTTCCTGTCTTCCCGCGCGACGGATAGCCGAACATTCCGTTCGAGTAAGGCGAATATGAAACCGTAGATATCGTTCCGTCGCTTTCTGTTCTCACGTACGAGTCGTAGTATCCGTATTTTTCGGCTCCGAAGTCGGGAGCGTAGTTCAGCGATACGGTCGGTTTCATCATGTGCCGGATTGCGATTATTCCGTTGCCGAACAATTTTCTCCACGGTTTGTAGAAGCCGTAGAGCGTGGTGTTTGCCGAGAGCGACATTCGCCAGTCGTAGACGTTGTAGAAGCCGTAAATCGTGTCGTTAACCTCGCGTTGCCGTTCCGTGTCCCACGAACGCATGATTTTGTTGGTGTACATGCGGTCGTTTATCTGGAACGAAGGCGATATGTTGATGTATTTGAACACCTGGAAGCTTGCCGAAATGGGTATCTGGTGATTCATTCCGTTTCGCCAGTCTTTTATTAGGTTGGAGTGAAGCAACTTGTCCTCTTTCGTGCTAATGCGGTTGCTCAGCTGTCCTGTATAGCTCATAGAAATCTTTTCATACCATTTTTCCTTGCCTCTCAGTTTTCTTCTCTTGAAAGGATAAAGGCGCGACAGCGATATGTTGAGGTCAGGCAGGGTGAGGTCGATTGTCGAGTCGCGCATGTTCTGGTTCAGGTTGGTCGTGGCCGAGAGTGTGAGGCCGATGTTTTCGAACGTGTGCGAGTAGGATACGCTACTGGTGCGTGTCGATTGCGTGAGCGCCGTAGGATTGTAGAGCGACGACAGGTTCTTGCGTTCGTAGCTCTCGGTAGCGAAGTTCACGCTTGCCGAGAAAGTGGAGTTGGGCAGGGCTTTCGAGTCCTGCCGGTGCGACCATTGTATCTTGAAGCTCGTGGTTTTTTCGTAATCGGGCATGTTTTTCTCGCCTTCTATCGTATTCAGATAGCTAAGGAATATATTTCCCGAGTAGCGGTAGCGTTTCAGGTAATCGGATTCCAAAGTCACGCCCCAGGAGCCTTTGGTGTAGATTTCTCCGGTAAGGCGCATGTCCATGCAGTCGTTGAAAGCGAAATAATATCCTCCGTCGCGCAGGTAGAATCCGCGCCTTGTCTCGTCGCCGTAGGTAGGCATGAGGAAGCCGCTCGAATATTTTTTCTTGAACGGGAAGAAACCGTAGGGAATGGCAAGAGGCAGGGGCACGTCGGCCACAACCAAGTATGCAGGACCGAAGATGACTTCCTTCCCTGGATGTACTTTTGCCCTCGAAAGGGCTATGTAGAAGTCAGGGTGCTTGGCGTTGCATGTGGTGTACTTTGCGTGCTCCAAATATAGTGTGCCGTCGTTCGTGCGTTTCGAACTCGTGCTTTGCAGGAAGCCTTCGCCCTGCTCGGTGTTGACATTGTTGATGAAACCTTTCTTTGTCTTGAAGTTGAAGCTCATCACGTCGCTGTCGTATTTGTCGGAGCCTTGTGTGTAAACTGGCCGGCCTATACATTTGCCTGTGGTGTCTTCCACGCCGTAGGCATGTACCACCGAACTGTCCAGATTCATCTCTATCTGTTCGGCTTTCAGTTCCATGCCGTCGTATTTCACATTGCCGTCGCCGTAAAGAAAAGCCCGTTTCGATTCGGCGTCGTATGTAATCGAGTCGCTTGCGGTGTATTCCACCGGAGCCTCGAGCGCACCTTTCTTTTTGTGTGCCGAGTCGCTGGCCGCGGTGTCTGCAACGGCTGTGTCGCCGAAAACGATAACCGTATCGCGACGCGTTGCCGCCGTGTCGGGCCTTGCGGTTACGTTGCCGGCGGTGTCGGGCCGCTGCGGAGCCAGAGTGTCTGCTATGCTGTCGTTTGTTTCGGCGGCATATTGTACGAAAGCGGCTCCGTGCGACGGACGCATTCCGCAGACGGTGATTATGGTCGCCGTCGCAAATACAGTTAGAATCGATGTATATTTTTTCAAAACCGGATATACAAAGTGGTATTACCAAGCCAAAATGCAAAATTACGAAATTCTGCATACCCGTTGCGAAATAAAACTCTTTTTAAGTATTTATTTTATTCATGAGCCTGTCTTTAGAACTATTTTCATGGGCCTTAAACGACTTTGAGGTTTTTAAAACCATTAAAGCCCCTGAAACCTTAGGGCTTTGCAGACAAAAACGGTCAGCGGTCAAGCACTTGAAAATCAGCATGTGTATATGTAGCAAAAAATATGTCTGAGATATTTTGAATTATCTCAGACATATTTTGAATTATCTCCCTTGTATTTTCAATTTGCTGCGGTAAGTTTTTTACTACATGAAAAAAATATTTTTTTTCAACGGGAACTTTTTTTAAACATTATGGTGTTTTTGGAAAATATTCCATAAGGCTTTTCAAGTAAAGCGAAAGCCTTGCATTTTTGCGGTACTTTCACTCGGATTTTTTTATGGGCGAGCCGCCGAATACTTCGCTCATTTTCATGTTATCGAGTTCTTTATCTATATTTCTGACATCCTCGGCCGTCAGTTTTATGTCGGTTGCGCTTATATTTTCTTTCAGGCGATAAAGGCGGCGGGTACCTGGAATTGGCACTATCCATGAATGTTTGCAAAGCATCCAGGCCAGGGATATTTGCGCGGGGGTGGCATGGTGTTCTGAAGCAAGGCGGTCGAGAAGGGCGAAAAGGTCGTGATTCTGCTCATAGCTTTCTTTTCGGAACTGCGGCATCGACGCGCGGTAGTCGTAAGCAGCGTCGAAACGGCTGTCGGCATTGTAGCAGGCGCTAAGCAATCCGTTTGCAAGAGGCGAAAAGGCCACGAGGCCGACGCCAAGCTCTTCGAGCACGGGAAAAAGACTTTCGTACCGGCGAGCCATCATGGAATAGCGGTTCTGTATGGCTGTTACAGGGCACACGGCATGGGCGCGGCGCAGATATTCCTCTGTTGTTTCCGATATGCCCCAGTGCAGAATCTTGCCTTCGCCAATCAGCTCCGACATTACCTGTGCCACTTCTTCAGGCTGTACGTCGGGGTCTATGCGGTGCTGGAAATACAGGTCGATGTGGTCTGTTTGCAGCCGGCGCAGGGAGCCCTCCACAGACCGGCGTATGACATCGGGGCGCGAGCATGTTAGAATGTCGTGCGTTCCCTGTTCGTTTGACCCGCCAAAGGAGATTCCGAACTTGGTGGAGATTACCACGTGCCCGCGGTAAGGCCTCAGGGCGGAGCCGAGCAGCTCTTCGTTGTCGTGCGGATTGAGGGTCGTGCCGTATACTTCGGCGGTGTCGAAGAGGGTGTATCCCATTTCCACGGCGTAGGCCAGCAAATCGGTCATCTCGCGTTTGTCGGCGGGCTTTCCGTATGCGTGGCTCATTCCCATGCAGCCTAATCCTATTGACGAAACGCGTAGCTTGCGTATTCCTAATGTTCTGTAGTTCATCGTTCGTTTTTTTGTTGTTCAAATGCAAAAGTAAGCGGAGCACATCTGAACAGTATTATAAGGATTACTGTTGCTGATATATTTATTTCTGTTTTTCTTGTTTAAAAAAGAGTGAACGACGCAATGTTTTTTTCATGCGGCAATGTGCTATATGATTGAAAACAGTATTTTTGCGATGATTCCTATAAAGAAATATGCAATGAGTAACATGGAAAATGTCATAATGTCGGATACTCTTGACGGCTTGGGAACTTTTGCATATCCAGGCTATCTGGCGCATGCTTTGTGCACCGGAGGCTCGTGCAGATTCCTGTTTAACGGGCGGGAGTTCGAATTGCATGAGGGCGATCTTATGATTGTGCGCAAGGCCAAGCTGGTGGAACGTATAGAACCGTCTGATGATTTTCGCGTGACGGTGATTTACGTGTCGCCGGGCTTTATAGAACTGTGTACCCCCCAGAGCAACTACGGCATGAAAGGGCAGTTGGCTTTGTTTCTCAATCCCGTAATGCGGCTCAGGCCGGAGCAGCAGGAGGTGTGCCGCAGCGATTTCCGCATGGTGGAGCAACGCCTGCGCGCCACGGAGCATCATTTTTATCGCAACATGCTCATAGCTTCCGTGCAAATGCTGATTCTCGATTTCTTCGATTTTCATTCGCATCTTTATGGCGAAACGGACATATCCACGCAATATGCCTCGATAATGAACCGATTTCTTTCTATGCTGGAGGACGGAGTTTATCGCGAGCACCGCGAGGTGAGCTATTATGCCGACCGCCTTTGCGTCACGCCTAAATATTTGTCCGAGGTGTCGAAGAAAGTAAGCGGATACGCTGCGAATTATTGGATAAACCGCTATACTGCACTTGACATTTCCCGCCTGCTGCGTGACAAGTCGCTTACTTTTGTCCGCATATCCGATATGTTCGGTTTTTCTTCGCCTGCTTATTTCAGCAGGTACGTACAGCATAATCTTGGTGTGAATCCTACGGAGTACAGAGAATGAATCTGCAAAAAAGGTATTTGTATACGTGTTTTGTATAATGCTGCATTTCTTGCGGGTCATTACTTTTGCGTTGTAAAAGAACCGCTGTCGCAAAATGAGAATAAGAAAGAATGAACCGGTATCGCTCTTTAAAGGTACTCTCTGCATTTATGTGCAGATGATTCCTGAGAAAAATATGTTCCCGAAATCTCTGTTCGAAAATATGTCTGAGATAATTTAAAATACCTCAGACATAATTTAAAATATCTCAGAGATAATTTTTTTCTCGTGCCGGAGAGTTTTCGGAAAAATGTAGGTAGCGGTGAATCTGTTGCACGGAATATGAAAAGACAGGCATAAAATCTAAAAACAATAAGAATCATGGATTACATTAAACTGAACAATGGCGTATTAATGCCGCAAATGGGTTACGGAGTGTATCAGGTTTCTCCCCAGGAATGCGAACGTTGCGTTTCTGACGCGCTGAGTGTGGGCTACCGCATGATTGATACGGCGCAGGCCTATCACAACGAGGAAGGAGTGGGCCATGCCGTTAAGAAAAGCGGTGTTCCGCGCGAGGATATATTCCTTGTTTCAAAAGTCTGGATTTCCAATTATGGCTATGATAAGGCTAAGGCTTCTATCGACGAGAGTTTGCGTAAACTTCAGACCGATTATATCGACCTTATGCTTCTGCATCAGCCTTTCTGCGACCGTTACGGCGCATACCGCGCGTTGCAGGACGCCTACAGGGAAGGAAAACTGAGGGCTATAGGCGTTTCCAATTTTTATCCCGACCACTTTATCGATATAGCCAGCAATATGGACATTGTTCCGGCCGTCAATCAGGTGGAGACGCACGTGTTCGACCAGCAGCGCGAGCCGCAGCGCATTATGAAAGAGTTCGGCACGCATATCATGTCGTGGGGACCTTTTGCCGAGGGGCGAAATAACTTTTTTACCAATGAAACGCTTGCGCACATCGGTGCCATGCACGGTAAAAGCGTGGCGCAGGTGGCGCTTCGCTGGCTCATTCAGCGCGGTGTGATAATCATACCGAAATCCACGCACGTGGAGCGCATGCGGCAGAACCTTGAAATTTTCGATTTCGAGCTTACTGATGCGGAAATGCAGACAATTGCAACGCTCGACACGGGCCGCAGCCTGTTTTTCGACCACCACGACGCCGAGACCACGCGCATGTTCATGAACTGGCGATAAAGAATTAAAGTAAAACGTTCAAAGAGAAACTCCGGAAACGTAAACCTATTGAAACAACGGAAAATCAGATTTTATAAAAAAGGAAATACAATGAAGAAATTATTGTTGTCGTTGGCGGCTTTTGCTGTTATGTGCCTTGCCGCCTGTGCGCAGAAAGGCGAGCAAAAGGAAAAGGCCGGCAGCGGGAAAGTTCTTGTTGCCTACGTGTCGATGACGGGCAACACGGCTAAAGTTGCGCAACTGTTGGCCGATGTGACCGGAGGTGAGCTTTATGAGATTGCTCCCGAGACGCGTTATACCGACGAAGATCTTGACTGGCGCAATGAGCAGTCGCGCTGTTTTGTGGAAATGCACGACCTGAAATTTAGGCCCGCCTTGAAAGGAAAGAAGGCCGACATTGCCGATTACGATGTAATCTATCTCGGATATCCTATCTGGTGGAATATCGCTCCGACTCTTGTCAATACGTTTGTCGAAGCGCATAGTCTGAAAGGTAAGACGGTTGTTCCTTTTGCCACTTCGGGCGGTAGCACAATCGAAAACAGCGTGAAAGAGCTGAAAAAGGCATATCCGGAAATCGATTGGAAGGAAGGACGATTGCTTAACGGTGCAGATGAGGATTCTGTGCGGAAATGGCTGGATAAGTAATACGATACGCCTGTCATAGTTGAACATCCCGTGCTGCGTTCTTGAACCGTGGTGCGGGATGTTTCGTGTCTGGACGACGTTTTAGGAGTTGGCGTAAGATTTATTGGAGATGATTCCAGTCTGTTCATTCTTTTCTGCCCGGATGTCTTTGGGTGGAAAAAGAGAATACGTTTCATAAAATCCGCGGCGCCGTTCCGTAGAGTTTTGCAGACAAAAACGGTCAGCGGTCAAGCACTTGAAAATCAGCAGGTGTATATGTATCAAAAAATATGTCTGAGATAATTTAAAATATCTCAGACATATTTTCGATTATCTC
>CAJKQZ010000100.1 GCA_905202115.1 uncultured Prevotellaceae bacterium
GTGCCGACGGGAGGTTCGGGCACCTGACAAAAATGTCATGTTCTGAAAAGTCCAATTCCGGTTCCGGCTTCGGGGCGGCCGAGACGCGGCGTGTGCATTTGCCTGTAAGCTGTGCGAATGCGGCAGCATAAGAAAAATCCCGAAAAAACGCTTTCTGGTTTTATCGGGATAAGTTTGTCGACTGTATTTATTTCAACCGAGCCGTGTTATCTCTTTGCGGCGGTGGGAATGCTGAAGGTTTTGTAGACCACGGTACCGCTTGCAGTGCTGAATGCCAGTTCGAAAGTGGCGTATCCGCTCTTCAGGCGTGGCGAAGCCATGATAGCGGCGGTATATGTAACTCCGCCGCCGGAGCGGAGGTTGCTTATTATAGCCGTGGGCGAGATACTTATGTGTTTTGGGTTGTCGCACGACAGCGAGGGAGCGATGTCATAAAGCGTCACGTTGCCGCGGTTGTGTATTTCGAACAGAATGCTGGCTTTTTCTCCGGCATCGAGGCATTGGTTGCGGTTGCCGTCGATGAAACGTATGTTTTCTACGCTCAATCCCTGTATTCTTTCCGGTTGGGGAGCGGTTTGCCTGCTGCTTTGCCGGTTTTGTTCGTATCTGTCGCGCTTGCGTTCATATCTGTTACGGTCGTTCCGGTCGTATTGTTCTTCCGATTTTCCTGTTGTGCTTGTTGCCGCGTTGCCTATAACGCCGCCTACGAGCATTCCTATGGCTGTGCCGGCGTCGCTTCCGCGGGGGCCGCCCATGAGGCCGCCTATGCTGGAGCCGAACACGCCGCCTATGCTTGTGCCTGCCACTGTTCCGGCCAATTGCCGGTCGGTGCAGCCGTACAGGAGGGTTATTGCCGAACACGCCGAAACAATTATCGTTTTAGTTTTCATTCAGTTTGGATTTTATGTGTTGTAAAGAATGCGGTTGTCCTTATATTACAGGCAAATATAGTAAAAGGCGAGTGCAGAACAAAATGAGCAAGCTCATTTCTTATGCCGAGCCGCAATCTATATTGGAGCTTTAGCTCAAATATAGTTATTTTGGTGCATCGTTTGCGTGGCGGAGTGTAAAAAAATGCAGAACGGCGGATTGTTTTTGATGTTTTTCCGTTCGGGCAACAGAAAACGGAAAACAGCTCCCGCATGTAATTCAAATTATCTCTGAGATAATTTGAATTATGTCTGACATATTTTAAAATATCTCAGACATAATTTTCAGGGCGTCGTAAAGGCTGTGGTGTGAAAGGGATTTTTTGTAGAGATATGCGGAAGTGCCGGAGGAAGTAAGGCTTTTAAAAGTCCGCATGGCATTGTGCTGTCAAAAATAAAGCGCGAGGGCTTTATTTTAAGTCGAATTACGTGTGTAAACAAACAAAATGCTACATTTGCAGTATGAAACCGCAACAATCCACGCCGTCTATCCTTATTATATATACGGGCGGTACTATAGGAATGGTGGAAAACCACCGCACCGGAGCGCTCGAGAATTATGACTTCTCGCATGTGCGCCGCTGGATTCCCGAACTCGAGGAATTCGACTACAATATAGAATCGTATGCTTTCGACCCGCCGATAGATTCGAGCGACATGGAGCCCACATATTGGGCCGCTATGGTAAAGGTTATAGCCGATAATTATGAAAAGTACGACGGCTTCGTTATTCTTCACGGCACAGACACGATGTCGTACACGGCGTCGGCGCTCAGTTTCATGCTCGAGGGGCTTGCAAAGCCTGTTATACTCACTGGCTCGCAGCTGCCTATAAGCAAGTTGCGTACCGACGGACGGGAAAACCTGCTCACGTCGATAGAGATAGCGGCCGCAAAAAACGAGAACGGCGAAGCTGTGGTGCCCGAGGTGTGTATCTTTTTCGAAAACCGCCTGCTACGAGGTAACCGTGCCACAAAGATAAACGCCGAGGGATTCAACGCTTTCCGCTCGTTCAATTATACATCGCTCGCCCATGCAGGCATTCATATAAAGTATGAACATCAGCTTATAAGGCGTCCGCTTCCGGGAATGTCGTTCAAGCCGCATTATCTTATGGACACCAATGTGGTTGTGCTTACGCTGTTTCCGGGAATACGCCGCGAAATAATATCGGCGATAGTCAATATCGAGGGACTGCGGGCTATAGTGCTGCGTACTTACGGCTCGGGCAACGCGCCGCAGCGCAAATGGTTCATAGAACTCTTGAAAGAGGCCGACAAACGGGGCATTCTCGTGGTAGGAGTGACGCAATGCAGCGAGGGTTCCATAGAAATGGAACGTTACCGCACGGGTCTGCAACTGCTTGAAACGGGAATAATAAACGGGCGCGACGCTACGGTGGAGAGCACGATAACGAAACTTATGTTTCTGTTGGGGCATAACTATACGCGCGAGAAGGTGCGCTGGCTTATGAACACCGATATAGCCGGCGAGGTGACTGTTGTGTGATTTTCGGGTGCGGCAGGTGACCGGCGGCATTGGAAAAGGTAATTTCTTTACTTGACTGCCATTTTGTCATGCGGCCTTGAAAAGTCGTGTAAAGTGTCCTAAAAAAATATCTCGGACATATTTCAAATTATCTCAGACATATTTTAAAATATGTCTGAGATAATTTTTTTTACATGCGGGAGCTGTTTTCTTCCTACTGTTAGGGGGATTGAAAAACCTGACAAAATGTCACGTCTTGAAAAGTCCGCTTCCGTTGAATGCCTTTCGGATAGGTTTTCGGCATACGACGTATGGGCTCCGGCGTGTTTACATGATACGGAAAGCCGTCCCCCTGCGGCAGTTTAGTGCTTCGGGGGACGGCTTGTGCGTTGTGTTGTTATTTACGTTTCGTTTAGTTGGGAAATGCGGGCTTGTCCATGAACATATCATTGCAGTTCGATATTTCCTCTACCATTCCTTCGGGCATTTCTTTTAGTGTGCCGTCGGAAACAAGGCTGTCCATATCGGCTTTGAACTCATCGTATGCGGCTTTAGTGAACAGCTGCCAGCCTTCTCCGTAGTCGTTCACAAGTAAAGCCACCTGGCGCAGGAATCCCCAGCGCTCGAAGTACGGGAACAGGTTGTATCCCGAAAGACGGCTCACCTTGCGGATGTAGTTGAGTATGAAAGGCATGTTGTTATTGTTGCTGTTGCATTGCTCTGCGGTGATGTATCTGTTCCATACCGATTCGGGGAATTTTTCGGCCAGTATGGCGAGCGCGTTGTTCTTGTTCCAGTTCTGCGCGGCTGCAACGAGCTCGTATTTATCGTATCCGCCGGTCTTTTCGATAGTGGAGCCTCCTTCTATATCGGTCTGGCGCAAAGCTTCATACCAGTCGGGAGCGAAGTCGGGGAATCCGTTCTGCGTGAAGTAAATATAGACCATTATGAACGGGCACAGCATCTCGCCGGCGCTGGTTTCGAGGTAGCTCGGCCCGAGTGCGGGATTTTCGGCATGGGTGGTTATCATGCTGTCTTTCATGCTGAGGCACAGATTGTGGAAGTCTTCATTCCAGCTCATTGCCTCGGCCCTGCGGAAAGCCGTTCCGCGCAGCGAACTGCGCTTGTTGAAGCTGCTTAGGTTGTCGTTTATGTAGTGTCTTCTTGCCGGAGCCCATTGGTTTATCTTGTCGGACGTTCTATATCCCATGCGCATGATGTTGAAGTAGGAATTTACGTTGTTCGTGACCTCGGCAACACCTTTCCAGCAGAAATACGGGTGCATTTGGTGCTGGTGCCCCCATTCGTGGCTTAACCCCCATATCACATCGTCGTCATTATTTATAAGAGTGTTGCAGTTGAGCACGCGCGATTCCTGTCCGTAGTGGAAAGATACTCCCCTGCCGCCCTGGAACATGTAGTAGGTGTAGTTTACGTAGGCGAAAGTTCTGTTTTCCGGCACGAGCCCGTATTTTTCGAAGCCGAGAACTCTGTGCTCCCACTGCACGAGCGAGTCGAGCACGTTCATGTACTGACGATAGCCCAAGCCCCCGTCTGTGGATTTACAGTAATTGTGCAGGCCTTCCGAAGTCCATACAGCATGAACCTTGCGTCCTACGACGTCCATGCACCAGTTTTTCGCATTTGCCGTAAGCTCGTGCATTTCTTCGTTGGTCTTGTCGAGCGACAGATAGCCGTTGACCGTTCCGTTCACGAAATGCACAGAGATATCGGGGTAGGAGTGCGGATTCTCGTCGGCGTTGTAGTCGATGTAGGCCAAAGCGTCGTAATCTTTCTTGTAGCCTCCCTCGGCGAATGTGGAATTGCTTTCCGGATCGTATTCAATGATGTTGATTCCGTTTCTGAGCTGGAAATCGTTCTCCTGCGGGTCTCCGCCGTCGAAATTGTCGCCTCTGATACCGTTGTACCATGCCACGAGCTTGAGTGTGGCGGTTTTTTCTTCAGGCAGACCGCTTACTATGATTACATGTTTTCCTGGTGTAAAGCTTATTCCTGTTACTCCGGGTGTCTGGTCATAATATTTGTCGGGACAGTTCCAGCTTTCGGCAAGCGATTTGACCGAAAGCAGACAAGGGAATGTGTTTACGCGGTAGTCGGTGCTGTAGGTTCCGTTGAAGATTTTTGTTGCAAGGCTTTTGACGAACGGGGATTTCAGCTTGTCGATGTCGTTCTGGGTAACGTCTTCTTTCAGCTTGCTGTAAATGTCGTCGGCGAAAATGGCATACTCTTCCTCGTTCTCTTTGTTGTATGCAAAAAACTGCATTTCGGCACATGTGGCAAAGCCGTTCCCGCCGGATGTTACGGTGAAACGCACGGACACAGGATTTTCCAGTCCTTCTTTGAAGAATACGGTTTTTATTTCGGACGTCATGCCCCAGTCGTAAGTTCTGTAGACGGTGTAGTCGGCGTCTCCCGCAAGTTTGTAGGATACCTCGACTTTGCCGAAGTGTCCGTTGCTGCTGTTGCGCCTGGGAATGTAGTTTATGTAGTCTATGCGCTCCGTATTCGTGAAGTTGTATGTGAGAATCGCAGGATTCTCTTCGCTTACCGTTGAGTTATAATTTGAATGGTATAATGTGTTTAGATCATTGTCGTATGTATTGGTTATATCTCCGTCCGTTCCGCTTGTAGTATGCGAGTTGTCGGTTGCTGAAGACGGTCTTATGTAAATATCTGTAGGTAGTTCGTCGGCGCTTTTATCGCGTTCCTGTACTATTGTGAGCGTCGAGGTTATCTTTTTTTCCGAGTTGTTGAATATTATGTTGGCTTTGCGCTCTTCGGTCTGGTAGTTCTGCGCTACATGTACGTAGACGCTTCCTTTCTTTCCCTTGCGCACTGTGGCCCAGTCCTGATCGCTCGTTACGGTATAGTCGATATTTGCTGCTATGTTGTAGCAAAGGGTACGCTCCTTGTAGTCCGTGGATTGTTTGTGCGGCGTAACTATCATCGGGCTTGCACCTTCGGGCAGTTCGGTCTGAGCTTTTGCAGGCAAACAGAGCAATATGATTCCCAATAATAGGAATGTTGCTTTTATTTTTCTTCTTATTGTATATTTCATGGTGTGTACAGAATATTTGTTTTGTTAGAATGTCATTGTACGGAGTATTTTTTGCCTTCGACTATATATATTCCGGCGGGAAGTGCGATTGTAACCATTCCTTTTCCTATAGTTCCGTTCCATACAAGGGTTCCGTCGGTAGAATATACGTTGATGTTTTTATTGTTTATGCCGGAAATCGTAAGACTGTGCTTTCCGGGGCTCACGCTTATAGTTGCGGTGTTATTTATTACGTTATCTATTCCTACGGTTGAGTTTTCGCCGATTGCTATCATGCTTGTTTCAATATAGAAGTCCTCGTTGCCGTAGCTTCCTGTTGTAGCTTTTATTCTGGCGAAAGCTTTGGTGTGTTCGGTAAAGAATGTGAATTTTCCGGCGCTTTCGTAATAGTCGTTTGATTTAATGGAACTTGTTCCCAATACCATTTCCTGTTCCTGCCCGTTTTCGTCGAGATAATACCATTTTATTGTCCCGCCGTTCGTTCCGCTGCTGCCGTAACTTGTCGCGATTTGAGTGTAGTCGCTTAAGTCGAGCGGGTTTGTTTTGCGCTCATTCCATGTTACAACATCCATGTAGGGTACGTTGTCTTTTACCTTTACATTGTTGAACGATGAAATATCTATTGCTTCCTGCGGTGTGAACAGTATATAGTCGGGTTTGTAAATGGTTCTTGGCAATACTCCGAGTGTTAGTTTGTTTCCTGAAAAGTTAAGCGAGCTGCATTTTACGTTTGCCGGCATTTCTATTTGCGATATCTGGTTGTTTGAGCAGGAAAGGTCTTTTAATCCGGTGCAGTTGCTCAAGGGAATGCTGCTTTTTATAATGTTGTTGTCGCATATTAATTGCTGAAGAGCAGATACATCTGCGGGCAGGGCTAATTTAGATATGTTGTTGTCGTGGCAAACCAATGTGGAAATAGAATCGCAAGTGGCTACGGAAACAGACGATATTCTGTTGTTGCTGCATTTAAGCTGATCCAGATTTGTATTCGATGTGGTGTTTACCGAGGTTATCTGATTTCCGCTTACGTCGAGGTTTTTAAGTGTTGCTGCCCGTATTGCGAACGAACCGCTCAGCAGGTTGTCGGCCAAGTTTATGTTCTCTATTTTTAAAAGGTCGCGTTCGGGATATATTCGTGATGTATAGATTATGCTTGATATCTGGTTTCGCGAGCAGTCAAGGTCGGTGAGTTCGGTCATCTCCCTCAGGTCTATTTCGCTGAGCTTATTATCTTGGCAATAAAGCGAGTGCAGTTTTCTTGCCTCGCTCAGATCTATTTCTGTCAGTTCGCAATCGGGGCATATCAGCGTGTTGAAAAGATCTTCGTCGCCGCTTATGGTTATGGTGTTGCCCTTTACGGTTCCCGTGATTTCTCTTATGGCTTCATTGCCTGTGTCGTAGACAACAATATTGCCGTCTCCCCAGTTTACGTTGACGCCGTTGTAAGTGTGGTTTACTGCAAATGTAATTTCTTCGCCCACGTTTTTTGCTGTAATGAGTTTTACAGTGGTATATTGGGCCGGAACCGCTTGTAAACCTATCAGGTTTGCGGCCAGCAAAAGTAATAATGATTTGGTTGTTTTTTTCATAGTTGATTGATTCTATTTGTTTAAGGGTTGGTTTGAGACAGAAGCAATCTGTTTTCTATAAAAATGCGACGGGCATTTTGTTGAACCTTTCCCTTCCGGCTGCAATTTGTATGCAGCCGGAAGGGAAAGGATTCTATTTGCGCGTGAGCGTTATTCCGTCTATGTCGGGTGCCCAGCTGTAGTCGTTGCCGATGGTTATGATGTTGTTTCCGGGATTAAGATTTGCGGTGAATACTACATCTTTGAAGTTGCCGCCTCCCGAGTTGAGCCCGTTTGCATACTGTCGTTTGCCGTTTACGTCGATGAACAGGCCGCGCTCGTCGCTGCAGGAATAACTTACGGCAATGTCGTATTTTCCGCCTTTTTTCGTGTATACGTTTTTCCATTTCATTACATTCTGCGGGCTGTTCCCGAGATATCTTACAGCTACTCCGCATGATGCTTTGCCGTTGTCGCTGTAACGTATTATTTCGGGGTTCTTACCCAGATCGTTGAACAGCGGCATGAATGCCGTTCCTGCGTTGTATTTGGTGCGTTCTATGCGTTTTCCTTTTACTTTCCACACTTTTATGCTGTGTGCGGGGACTGTCGTGTTTATATTTCCTTTGATCGACGGTTCGTTCTTGTGTTTTATCAGGTCGCGCACTTTAATGGTGCCCTTCATGTCTATTTCGCTCAGCGGCAGGTTGAATTCGGCTTCCTGGTCGCCGAGGTTTAGCAGCGCTACGGCGCGGGTGTTTCCGTTAAGCTCTTCAATGTCTTTCACGTATACGTAAGTGTTGCCCACACGACTTACAATATAAGCCTGCAATCCGAGGCGGTCCTGATTTATGGCAATCAGTTCCTTGTTTTTCATGAGTTCGAGCGATTGCTCGGGTATTTTTGTCATGTCGCACCCCACGAGCAGCGGAGAACTTTGTATACACCACATTCCCATGTGCACTTCTTCTTCATTGAGCGGCAGCCCCTGGCCTATCTCGAGCATGTCCATGTCGTTGTAGTGGCCTCCGCCGCAGTAGGCCGAGAGATAGCGGTTCTTGCCTATGACATAGCAAAGCGAGCCCCATGAGATGTTGATGTCGCCGCTTATTCTCCACGAGTCTGCCACCTGGCTGCACCATATTCCTGGGAATGCCCAGCGGCATATGTTGTAGGAAACTTTCTTGCCCGTGGCTTTTATGGCATTGCCTATGGCGGTGTATGTGGGCTGTTCCTGCAAACGCATGCCGGCAGCTCCGCAGTAGTCAACCTTTATGAAATCGTATCCCCAGTAGAGGAAGTAGGTCTTGCAGTCTTTCTCTTCGTAGCCGTAAAGTCCTACGCCTTGTCCGAATGCGGGCGTTTCGAACGAGCCCGAACCGCATGTGTTTCCGGCTGCGTCGTTGTAAATGCCCGGAATAAGTCCTTTTGAACGTATATAGTCGGCCACGAATTTCATGCCGTGCGGAAACAGTTTCTTGTTGTAGAGGATGTTTCCGTCGGCGTCGCGTCCTCCCATAAAACCGTCGTCTATGTTGCAGTACACGTAGCCGGCATCGCGCAGCCCCGACGAAACCTGGGCGTCGGCGTTTGCGCAGATGTTTTCTTCATTGATGTTGAGTGCAAGTGTATTCCAGGAACTCCAGCCCATGACGGGCGGATTTACTTTGCATGCCTTCTGTGCCATTGACGCGACGGCAAGCATTCCGGAAACAAGCAGGAAAAAGATTCTTTTCATGTCTATATTTATTGTTAGTGAATGATTTATATGCATGGTATGTATTGTAGCTGCAAAGATAAAATATTCGTGATGTTTAACCTCTTTTGCGAATGTTTTTTTTCGACAGTTAAAAAATACCGGTTCCGTATGTTTTCGTATTATTCTTGCATAATGGTTGTCTGTGTTATATATATAATAATGTGTAGTGCGCTTTTCATGGATGCGCAGCCTGTGTTTCGTACGGCTCTTTCTTTTTGCGATGACATGATAGGAGGACTGTGGCTTAGGATGGTCTTTTTTGCGGATGCTTTGCGAGGCATTCGTAAATTTTCTCGGTTGCGTTTGAGGTTAATGCTTTTAGGCGGAAAATGTTTTTCTCCGTAAGATAAAGCACTGTTTTGCCGCGTGTTTTTGCAGACAAAAACGGTCACCTGGCAAGTAGTTGAAAATCAGCAGGTGTATATG
>CAJKQZ010000101.1 GCA_905202115.1 uncultured Prevotellaceae bacterium
ACTCAATTCTATCACTATATCTTTCCGCATTTCACTTTTTTGTAGTAACTTTGCATAAACAAAAATACGGATATGCTGAAGTTTATTTGTCTGGGGAGCGGCAGTAGCGGAAACAGCTACTTCCTCTTCTCAGAAAATTATGGAATATTGATTGATGCCGGAATTGGGATACGAACATTGAAAAAACATTTTCATACTTACGGGCTTTCCTTGAAACAAATAAAGGCCGTGTTGATTACGCATGACCATGCAGACCACATCAAAGCTGTCGGGAGCTTGGCGAATGAGTATGGACTTCCGGTCTATGCCACCGAACTTGTACACGACGGAATCAAGCGTAATTATTGTGCAAATCCGAAATTGAAAGCAGAAAACATACATTTCTTGGAGAAGGGGCAGACCTTGAAGCTGGACCGTTTTGAAATTACGCCTTTCGATGTGCCTCATGACAGTACGGACAATGTGGGCTATAGCGTGCAATACGGAGAAGTCAACTTCTGCCTCATTACGGATGCCGGACACGTGACAGAACAGTTCGGCTGCTACATCGCCCGGGCGAATTATCTGGTACTGGAGGCCAACCATGACGAAGACATGCTGATGATGGGGCCGTATCCGGCTTATCTGAAAGGACGGATTAGCGGCGATTACGGACATTTGAGCAATAAGGCTGCGGCGCAACTGCTGGCTGAGCATATTACGGACAGGCTTCGGCATGTATGGTTGTGTCATATCAGCGAAGAGAACAATCATCCGGAACTGGCGCGAAAAACGGTCGATACCTGTCTTCGTTCCGTAGGGATTGTCGCAGGAAAGGACTTTGAACTGGAAGTATTGAAGCGCCGTATTCCTTCCGAAATTTACGAATTGGAAAAAAAATGAGAAAAAGAGGGGTGAAAGTTTGGAGGGTTAAATAAAAAGCCCTACCTTTGCACTCGCAAAATCAAAGATGATGCGTCCTTAGCTCAGTTGGTAGAGCAATTGACTCTTAATCAATGGGTCCAGGGTTCGAGCCCCTGAGGACGTACAAAGTAAAAACCGTCTGCAAATATTTGCAGACGGTTTTTATTTTGTTGTGTGGGTTAGCCGGCTTTGCTGTTGCGCAAGTATCGGGTATGGTAAAGCACACGAGCTTTTATAATAACCGCGTTGATTTATTTTCTGCAGCTTTCTATTGCTGCAATTATCTTGTCGGCAGTCGGCATGTTCTTGTCGGAAAATGCGAATGCTATTTTCCTGTCGGTAGAAACTATGTATATGCGGGGAATAATGCTTGAAGCAAACAAAGAATATATGCTTCGGTCGGATTGCGGAGAGTAGGGGAGCGTAAGGCCTTGTGCCGTCCAGTATTCGTATATTTGTTCTTCACTTTCGGCCCTTGCAATGCTTATGAATTTTACCTCTGGCTCGTTATTGTTTTCTGCGGCAGAAGAATAATGGTCGTAGGCCTTCTGTAGTTCCGGAAGCTCCTTTCGGCAGTCGGGGCAGGAGGTGTGGAAAAAAGTAAGTACAGTTACGCAGTCGGAAAGGTCGGTGCTGTTTATGGTTGTGCCGTCGTTCATGGTGACGGAGAAAGTGGGCAGGGGAGAGCCTACGGCTATTTCACGCAGCTTTTCTTCGTTTTCGCCAATACAGCCGCACATGAGTGCGGCTGTAAGTGTTACGCATGTCATTACAGAGAAATGCGTTCTTGAGAATCGTGGTAATGACATCTTATTCTCTTTTTATTTTTCCGGTAATAAAGATTCGTTCAATATAGTTTACAGCGTTTGAGCGCACTCGTATGATTTTTTTGAATAGTCCGGGCAAACGGTTCTTGCCGTTGAATGTCACGGTAATCTCTCCTTTTTCTCCCGGCATTATAGGTTTGCTTGAATACATCGGAACGGTACAGCCGCACTCGGAGAAGACCTGTTGCAAAACAAGCGGTTTGTTGCCGTCGTTGGTGAATACAAATCGTCCTTCCTGTACGCTATCTTTTTTGAACGAACCGAAATCGATAGTTTGCTTTTCAAAAACTATGTGTGCGCCGTCAATGGGTTTCGACAGGGAATCAGTTTTATTTGTTGCGGCGTTGCATGTGAAACTGCACAATGCTGCGAAAAACGCAATAGCTATAGATCTTTGCAGAATATGTTTCATTTTATAATTACTTTATTCTTGACTGCATTGTAACCGTTGCCTGTCGCCTCTATTATAAATACTCCTTCATTAAGATTGAAAGTTATGCTGTTTCCTTGAGTGTGGCGTTTTAAGAGGAGTTGCCCGAGTGTGTTGTAGGCATTTGCCGTAAGCGAATGGCAATCGGCGGGAGCGGTTATGGTTACGGTGTTGCCGGAAACTTCGATGTGGAGTTCGAGTTGTTCTCTGTTGAACATTCCGGTGGTAAGATAGAGTCTGCCGGATGACGCTCCGTCGATAGAATATTCCATGCCGTCGTAAAGCGGTGTGCTTTCCTGTGTGAGAGCGTCGTAAAGCATGGCGCCGTTAATGCAGCCCGTGCCGTCGAAGCGCAGCTTTGTAGTTTCGTTGTCATCGGCCAAAAGTCCAATCTCGGTTGTTTCGATTTCGGGAACAGTATTTATGGTCGTTGCAACGTTGCCGGCTACGGTGTAGACGCGGGCAAGCGACTGCTGGTTGGGATCGTTGAGTAGAGCAACGTCTTCGCTTTCGTCATAATCAGCATTTGCCGATGTTTCGACGCAAAGTAGCGATTGGGTAACGGGAGCACCGTTTCTTATTGCGGTAATACGGAGGCCGTCGGGCTGGTTGGTTGCGCCGCGGGTGGATTTAGGAATTACCGGTACTGGTGATTTTAACAAATTGCCCATGTTTGCGGTGTAGGGTTCTACGCACATCATCGTTTCATTATAGACAAGATTGAGCGATGATTGCTCGTTCTTGGCTTCAACGAAGAATCCTTGCATTGGAGGCACTGTGGAGGCATTGTCATTTGTTCCCGTTACAGTGAATTCTCCTGTATCGTCTTTTTGGATTGCCGATATCGTACCTTTGCTTGTAAGTATCCAGTATTTGGCGTTTACTTTATCGTTGTTTGCTTCGAAGAATTTTTTCATGTCGAGGTGAGCCATGAAAGGATTTCCCACGAGGAAATATTTGCTCGGGGCGGCTGCCGATACGGAGATTGTGCCATTAACCTCGTTAAGGTTATTTTGGTTATTGTGGGAAATAGCGGTGTTGTTGCCTACGGGATTTCCCGATTTGTCGTAGTAGTCATATGATTCGTCGTCTTTGGGCAGGCGGAACATCACGTTGCTTCCTGCATTTAGTGCTTCGCTTACGTCGGTTTTTATCGAGAATCCCGTTCCAGCCGAGTAGGCTTCTTTCACGTCGTTGTAGACGTTGCTCCAAGTTGTGTTTATGGCAACGTTGCGGCTTCCGCCTCCTATTTCGTAAACGGTTGCTTGGGATTTGTTCCAGCCGCGTTGATATACTGCAGGTGCGAACCGGTTGTTTATGGATGTGTTGAATGTTATATTCTTGAACAGTTCTGTTTCTTGGCGTGCGCCGTCGGTTGGCAGGTACATGTCGCCTGCGAATGTAGTCTTGAGAGGCGAAGAAAGTGTGTACCACATGTCTGGAGCTATTTCCATGTCAACCCAAGCCTTGTTGTAGGTGAGATATTGCTGGTTCATGATTTCTGCGTTGGGTTTGAAATGTATCTGGTCGCATGTGTGTACGTACCACGGCCGACAGCTGATTCCGCGGTTGCTTTTGCGCGAAACCATGTCGTATTGTATGTCTTCGGTTGTTTCACCGGCAGGAGTTTCGTCGCTTTTATTATACTGCGGGGCGGACGGCCAGTCATAGTTATTTGTCTCTCCGTCTTCGGTTATACTTATCATATCGGTGTTTACGTCGTAGAGATTTGGATAAGTCTCGCCGCCGGCTATTACTACTTTTGTAAAGTCGAGAGGAGCGTAGCTGACGTTGTTGCTGTTGGAACCGTCGGTGACATATTCGTCGAGCGACGATTTATCGCCGTAAAGCTCGTCCGATGATACGCGCCTCCAGTTTTTATCGTTGTTCCAGTTTAGGTTGCCGGCGTTGCCTGTCCATTGCTGGTATTCGGGAACTACTTTCAGAGTGAATACAAGTTCGCCGTTGCAAGGCGGCTGTTCTGTTCCGGACAGTTCCACGTCGGTCATGTCTTCTTCGAAGTGTAGTTTTATACTATAGTAATATCCTTCTCTGAATTTGAAACTGTTGTCGAAAGCCACTCTCATGATATTACTTGAGCCGTTTTTGGAAGCCGTAATATCCTGAAGCGTTCCAATGCTGTGCAGTCCTTCTTCGAGTTTGGTTTCGTCTTTTTCATCAGGCTGTATGCCGAGGTCTTTGTATTCGGGGTCGTTGGTGCCGGCAAGATAGATGTATATGTCGTCTGTGGTTTTGAATTTCACAACGCCTCCCGTAACGGGTTCTACAATGCGTATAGGTATGTTAAGTAAATTGTTCGAATTAACTGCGCTCCCACTGCTGTAGCTTACAGCGTGCAGCTGGCCGAGGCCGATTCGCAGAGGAACATCTTCTATATATGTGGGATATTCTATTCCGTTGTGCATGCCGTGCAACATTTTGGGCGAATGGTTGCGGACGATTATTCTCACTTCTGCCGGTTCGGTACATATTATAGCGTTCTCTTCGTTGTCCCGCGGAAGAGGAATAGCTACCACATAACATGCTTTTTCATCGTCATCCTGCGGCACCGTAGCGCGCGGAAAAACATATGAAGACAGGCAAAGATACAATTTTGCGTGATTATCGTCCGTATGCGAGGTCATGAGATGAAGATAATCCTTCATTTCCTGTGTGTATTTTTCTGTTACTTCGCAGTCCCATGTATCGGCGGAGGGATATTCGTCGCGGAATACTTTTATGACATCAGAGAGATAGAGTGTGCCGCTTTGCGTTTCGGTTTTCTCTTCTATATATTCGTCCATTGAACCGCTGTACCAGTCGAATCGGGCATTTTTTTCGATTTCTATCATTTCGTCATCGGTAGTGGATTTGCCCAGCAAGTCGATTTGCACTACCGGAAGCTGGTTTTCGCAGCAGGTGATGTTGTCGAGGTCGGGAACAATCACGCCGTCTATTTTCACAACTCCCGACGTACGGACGCGGAAAGTGCATTTCTTTGCGCAGTCGTCCTCGACGTCGAACGACAGCGCGGGATTCTCCAACTCTTCCGTGGAGCCTTCCGAACCTTTTGTCTGGGAATAGAGTGCTATGATATATTCTTTTCCCGATCTGAGATGACTGTCGTTAGGGCTGGTGTTCAGATAGAACATGCGGCGTCCGTCGCTTGCAGTCTGAAATGCGCCGTTGTCCGACTCGTCGAAATAAGTGGTAAGGGAAACTTTTCCGTAAGTCTGCTCTTGGCTGGCGTTGTTTTCGTCGTACTGATATTTCAGCACGGATTCGTTGAATGCTGTCTCGTAATCTTCGTTGTCGGCTATTGCTTTGTCGTAGATATCCTTTTGCAGGAACGTATAAAATAATGTTATTTCTTCGGCGTCGTCTTTATTTGTCGATTCTACAGCTCCTACCGAGGCCAGCAACGTTTCGAATGGCAATCCTACTTTCACGTCGGCTGTTTCCTCGCCGTTGCATATCGGCTTCGCCTGGTTTGCTTCCACCTCGGGTTTGGCTACGTATACGCGGATGTCGTCGATAGCATAGTCGGCGCCGTTGGAACTTTTGCAGTTGTTCTCGAGCGTGAGGAGGTAATGGTCGATGTCGTTCGAAGTAACGCCCTGCGAAACGGTGTTTGGTATGAAAGAATAATAAATATGCATCCATTGTCCCAGGTTATTACGATCGAATGCCGGTGGATCTTGGTCCAATACCTTGTCCACGTATCCCGAAACGAAGCTGTGGAGCGTTATTTCCTCTCCGTTTTTAAGTTTGGCCTTAAAGTTGAATATAAGGTTGGCCACCTCTTTTGCGTTGGAGAACTCCGCCAGCCATGCCGACACGTAAAGTGTGCTGCCTGTGCAGAGTGTAGGTATGTCGGTTTCTGCCATTATACCAGGATCGGCCGCAGCGTTTACGTAGTAGAAAAAGCCGGTTTCCTTACCATCGGTGTTGAAGTATAGGCGGTCGTGGAGTCCTGTTTCGGGATATTGATGTTCTGCATATGATTTATAAGGCGTCGCTTTAGAGTTGTTGGATATTACGTACATGCTGTAATCGTGATAAGTGTCGTATCCGAAACCGTAAGAATCGTGGGCCCAGGGAACAGGCCATTTGTATGTGTTGTCTACATTCCCGATATTCCATATATAATCGCTTCCGTTTGGCAGCGAATATAGTTTATTGTATTCATCGAAGTTTAGTTGTGCTCGCGGACTGCCGTATTTACTTTCGAGATACGATTCCCTATGTTTTTCGTATTTATTATTATTCAGCAGTTCTTCTTCGTTCACCATTGAGGCTATTTTGTCTGACTGTAAAGTAACCACGAATTCCGCTATTTGCAGGTCGGCGGCTCCGTCGGCGGTTTTCAGGCGATTGCCGTTCTCGTCTTTTCCGAACACTTTTACTATATATCTTCCTTCATTCGCGTTGGCTGCGCTGCATGTTATCATGCGGTTGTATTTAAGGCTTCCGTCTCTGCCGTCGCTGTTGTATATCACATAGTTTATATTGCCGTTGTCGTCGTATACGTTTCCTGCGTATATACTGTATGGGCAGTCGCCTTTGAATATCTCAGACTGTTCGTTTGTCTTGGCGTTGTAAGTTATTATGTCGAAGCTGCACATGCGGCGGTATTTTCCGTCGGAGGTTTTATAGTATAACGACGAAGCTGTTTTTTGGTCTACGGGCATGGGGTAGTCCAAACGTATCTGGAAGTCCTGCCCAGCACGTGCCGATACGTACCTGCGGTATTTATTAATGTATTCATTGTTCCTGTCGGCCGAGCCGGACAGTTCTTCGGCCAAAGTCTCTCCGTTTTTAACGGTGAACAGGTGGCGGAATACTATTGCCGGCTCTACTATCTGCCTATTCGAAAGAACAACATTGCTGTTCATATCGAAAGTCTGGCTTAAATCGACGGCAATGTATTCAGTATCGAAGTCGACGCTTGCGGGGCATTGGAAAGTTGCAACTGTTCCGTATATACGGCTGCCGCTGTCTACCGTAGGATTAGGGGCAACATTACCATTATATATTGTCCAGTTATCAGAGCCGAATATATTTAAAATTTCGTTTATACTACCTCCTTCGGTGAATCTTTTTACAGGGTCTCCTCCATGATCGTCGTAACAATTCGTAACTGTAATCACTTCTTTATTTTCTTCGTTGGTTGCGCAACGGTAAAAATAATCATAATTTATATTGTCTTTCTTATTAACCGTTGCTTTGCTAAAACAGTTTGTCAAAACAGCTCCGGAACCGAGCCAACCGGATATGGAGGCGCTTTCTGTACCCGTTATTGTTCCATATACACAGCAGTTGGAAATGTTTAGCGTGCAGCCTCCTGCTGCTTCGCAGCCTATGATTCCGCCGGCGTTTCCGCTTTCGCCTGATGTGGTGGCCGTAACGTTTCCGTTAAAATAAAGCCTGTTCATAGTTATGGTTCCAGGTTTATTCCTTGTGCCACCTATGAATCCTCCTACGTATTGGTCTCCGGTTATATTGGCGTTTTCGAGCCGTGTGTTCTTGATGACAGCACCGGCACCTACGCGGCCGAACATGCCTACAAACTGCCAATCGTTTTTATTTATTGTAAGATTGTAAATGGTATGTCCGTTACCGTTGAATGTTCCCTGATAAGGATAATTATCGTAAATGGCTATAGGCTCTACGTCATGTCTGCTAAGGTCGATGTCGGCTGCCATTATGGCCGAAAGGGTTGTCTCGTTATTATTGTTTACTCTGTTTACAAACTCGATATAATCATCGGCGTTAGTTATAACAACATCGTAATTGTAGCCCGACAGAACCGAACCTCCGTAATATCCGCTGTTTTTTACATGGTGCACTCCTTTGGGATTAATACGGAAGTCGAGATATGAAGGGTCGCTGTCGGTAGCGTAGTCGTACCAGTGCGAGAAGTTTTCCTCGTATTGGCTGGCTGTGGCAAAGTCTGTAAAAGGTCGGAGCGTTACGCATTCGCCGGGGATTACGTATACGGTATGCTCGTCTACGTGGGTGCGCTGGCGGTTGCCGTTTGTAATTCGGTTGTCATCAGCAGAAGTTAGAAAACTGTAATCGGGCATTGATATTCCGTTGGAGATGAGAAAGTCTTTGTCTTTGGTCCATTGGCCGTTGTCGTCAAAATTGTCCCAGCTGCTCCATTCCTTTATCGTATTGGTGTTGCGGTTGCGTTCGTCAACAAAGCCTTTTGTATGGACGAAAGAATAATCTTTCATAAAGGTAATATAGTCTTCTTGCAGAATCTGAAATTCCGCCATGTGGATGTATGAGGCGCCTGCCGTTGTTTCTTTTATGGTAAAGCGTAGGTATTTGTAGTTTTCCCAAACGGGATAATGTGCGGAGGTCTCTGTTGTTAAAGGACCGTTGAACGGAATGTTCCAATCGCATAAATGTTCCCACGTGTTCCCATCGAGGCTTCCTTGAACGTCGAATTTGGTAGGGTGGCTGTTACTCTCTGGCATATCGCGCCTCGTAATTTGAAAGTAAATTTTTGTTCCGGCTATGTTTTTGCGGAGCTCTACCTGAAGGTAGTGGGTATCTGTTACTTTATTGTGCCAGTCGGAATGCCAAATAGTACTGTTGTCGCCGTCGATAAGGTTGTTGAAGTTTTTTCCTTGCTCTTCGTCGCTTGCATTGCTGCTGAACTGGCTGGCGTCGGTTATCAGTTTAGTTTGGGCCTGAGTAATGTTTGCCGAAAGCGGCAGCAGCGCTATAAGTATGATTCGTATTATACTAAATATATTTGTTTTCATAATAATGCATTCGTTCGCGTATTGTTTGAATATCTGTCGACGGATTTGAATTTCGGAATTACACTTTTTTGTCAGTATGTCGCCACGTGTATGATTGCGTGTAGCGTTGCTGCGACGGGGCTTGCCGAAGTGGCGGAAAGTTCCCGCTTGTAAAAAAAATTATCTCTGAGATATTTTAAAATATGTCTGAG
>CAJKQZ010000102.1 GCA_905202115.1 uncultured Prevotellaceae bacterium
TATCTCAGACATATTTTTCGCTACATATACACCTGCTGATTTTCAAGTGCTTGGCAGATGACCGTTTTTGTCTGCAAAACATAATCGGTTTCAAGGGCCCTTTTGCTATTTCTGAACTAAAGTTCAATAAGAGATTGCAACTTGATAAAGAAATTAAGCAAGCTTATTTTGTTCTACTCTCGCCTTTTGCATAATTTGAGCTGAAGCTCCAATATAGAGGGCGGCTCGGCATAAAAAATAAGCAAGCTTATTTTGTTCTACTCTCGCCTTTTGTTATATTTGCAATATATATTATTTAACAGAAACTCACATTCACATGCAAAATCTTAACGAACCAAATGATCTGGAACAACATGCGTCATTACCCGAAAACGCGTTCAGAGAACTAAAGAAAGATGAAACCTATGAGCCGCTGATGCCGGCAAATCAGACTCCTCGCGAAGTCAACACATGGTCCGTATCATGGGGCCTTATAATGGCTGTGGTATTTTCGGCGGCAACAGCATATTTGGGACTGAAAGTAGGCCAGGTGTTCGAAGCGGCCATTCCGATAGCAATAATAGCCGTAGGAGTATCGAATGCCGCCAGACGAAACAAATCTCTCGGAGAAAACGTTATAATACAGAGGATCGGTTCGTGCTCGGGAAGCATTGTAGCCGGCGCTATTTTCACTCTGCCGGCATTGTACATCCTGCAGGTAACCTATCCAGAAATCTCGGTCAACTTCATCGAAGTGTTCCTCGCCTCGCTCCTGGGCGGAATATTGGGAATATTGTTTCTCATACCGTTCCGCAAATATTTCGTAAAGGACATGCATGGCAAATATCCGTTTCCCGAAGCCACAGCAACCACACAAGTACTTGTTTCGGGCCAGTCGAGCGGCGACAATGTCAAGCTGTTGCTTAAAGCCGGCGCGATAGGCGGTCTGTACGACTTCTTCGTAGCCTCTTTCGGGTTGTGGAACGAACATTTTACGAGCAGAGTGACGGAATTCGGCACTATGGTGGCCGATAAAGCCAAGCTCGTCTTCAAAATAAACACCGGCGCCGCCGTGCTCGGCATGGGATATATCGTCGGACTTAAATACGCCACAATCATCTGCTGCGGTTCTGCTGTCGTATGGTGGATAATAGTCCCCGGAATATCGATAATGTTCGGCGACCTGCAGATTCCCTTAGGAGCAAACGGTTCTATAAGCGCCTCGGCGGCAAGCGCGGAACAAATATTCACATACGCCCGTTCAATAGGTATCGGAGCCATTGCAATGGCCGGAATAATCGGAATTATCAAAAGTAGGAAGATAATAGCAGGCGCAGTGAGCCTTGCAAGCAGGGAAATGAAGCGCAAAAACCAGGACGGAAAAGCAAATCCGCGCACACAACGCGATATTCCGATGAAAATAATAACCATAGGAACGATTGCAACGTTGGCAGTAACGTTTGTTTTCTTCATTCTCGGCGTTATGAAAGGAAATCTGCTCTTCGCCGTCGTAGGACTTCTGCTCGTAGCCGTAATCGCATTCCTGTTCACTACTGTTGCCGCCAACGCCATAGCAATAGTAGGCAGCAATCCTGTTTCGGGAATGACATTGATGACGCTGATTCTCGCCTCGATAATCATGGTTTCAGTAGGCCTTAGCGGCACAGGCGGAATGGTGGCTGCGCTCCTCATGGGCGGAGTTGTCTGCACGGCACTGTCTATGGCAGGAAGCTTTGTAACCGACCTTAAAATAGGCTATTGGCTCGGAACGACGCCGGCCAAACAGGAAACGTTCAAATTTCTCGGCACTTTGGTTTCGGCAGTAACCGTTGGCGGCGTAATGATTATTCTTAACAAGACCTACGGCTTTTCGGGCGACGCTCTTGCCGCTCCGCAGGCACACGCAATGGCTGCAGTCATCGAGCCGATGATGAACGGCGGAGGCGCACCCTGGCTTCTTTACGGCATAGGAGCCGTTATAGCCATAATCCTTACATTCTTCAACGTTTCGGCACTCGCTTTCGCCCTCGGAATGTTCATTCCGCTGGAGCTTAACCTGCCACTATTGGCAGGAGGTCTGATAAGCTATTATGTAAACACCCGTTCAAACGACGAAACCATTCGCAACGCCTACAACGAACGCGGCACACTGCTCGCCTCCGGTTTCATAGCCGGCGGAGCACTCATGGGAGTGGTAAGCGCTGCGCTAAGGTTCTGCGGCCTTGATTTCATGCTCTATTCATGGGCAGACAACACTTGGAGCGAAGTTATTTCACTTATAGTTTATACTATACTGATTATATATTTCATAAAAACTTCACTCGTAAAGCCAAAACATTTGATTCCTTAATAAAAAACGACGCACAAACGTTTGAATATCCGAATAAAATATTACTTTTGCACCGCCGTTACGAGGTAGCGGTATGTTCAAATTAAAAATATATTTATGTCTACAAGAATTAGATTGCAGCGTCACGGTCGCAAAGGCTATGCTCACTACACTATCGTGATTGCTGATTCAAGAGCTCCACGTGATGGAAAGTTCATTGAACGTTTAGGATGTTACAATCCCAACACAAACCCCGCAAAAGTAGAGTTGAATTTCGAGCGCGCCCTTTATTGGGTAGAAGTAGGCGCACAGCCCACCGACACAGTTCGGAACATTCTTAGCCGCGAGGGCGTTATGCTAATGAAACACTTGCACGGCGGTGTTAAGAAAGGTGCTTTCGACGAAGCTGCCGCACAGCAGAAATTCGAAGCTTGGAAGCAAAGCAAAGTTGCCAAACTCGACGCCGTAAAAGCAAAGAACGAGGAAGACAAACGCTCGCAAGTAAAAGCACGTCTGGAAGAAGAACACAAAATCAACGAGGAAATCGCTAAACGTGTGGCAGAAAAGAAAGCCGCAAAGCTTGTTGCCGAAGCAGAAGAAGCCGCAAAAGCAGCGGCAGAGGCAGCTCCTCAGGAAAGCGAAGCTCCTGCAGCAGAAGCAGCGGCTCCCGCCGAAGAAACACAGGCCTAAGCGATCGAAAAAAGTTTTTATCGCACAAATTAAAAGCGTTCTTGATAGTTTTCAAGAACGCTTTTAATTTTATACGTTTTTCCTCTCTACATCTAATACACAAAGAAGTCACCTTATTCCGTTATAAACCGTAAAAAACACCTGTATGACAAAGAACCGATACCGTATTTTCATATCTTTACGCTTGAAATTTCGAATAATATCATGAACATCTTAGAAAATTTCATACAAAAACTACCTGCCGACATATCGCCGGCATTCATTGAAGATTTAAAACGAAAGAGCAACCTGATAACATTAAATAAAGGTGGCGTCATTACAGCTGAACATATAAAAGACCGTCGGATTTATTGCATTTTACAAGGAAGTTGCACTCGATATATTATCAATCCGAAAGGTGAAGAAAGAGCAGTCATGTTCCATACAGAAAGTTTCATGCCAATGTTAGGAAACATGTATATATGCAGCAACGGTTCGGTAGTATCCTATTGTTTAAAAGCCAATGAAAAGACCATTCTTTTAAGCTTTAATCGTGATTTCGGATATGAATGGATTAAGAAAGATCTCGTTTTTGCCAATTTCATATACGAAAATGCCATTCAGTATTTATCGGTCTTAAACCAATTTCAAAATCATTTATTAGGACTATCAAGCGAGGAACTTCTCAAATGGCTGCTCACAAACTATCAACCGATATTTCAAAGATTCCGTTCTAAAGACATTGCAAACTTTATGGGTGTAACTCCAATTTGGTTGAGTAACCTGAAACGAAAGATTATTGTCGGTTAAGCAAAAGCGCCTTATTTCTTAAATTACTTTAAGAAATAATATATCCCCGTGATTTACCTTTGCTTCAAAAAGCAAATCACTTATGAAATTCTATGTCTACAATTGGTACAAGTTTACTATCATTCTCTTTATAATTCTTTCTTTTATAACAGGATTATGGGGAAATACAATATTATCATCCTTACAGATTATTCTCATGCACAGCCTGTTGGCTTTATTTGTTCATCAGTTCGAAGAATATGTTTTTCCCGGAGGTGGCCCTGCTGTTATCAATAAGGGAAACTTCAGCGAATCCAAGTATTATCGTTCATATCCGGGGAACATGCTATCTTCTATGATTGTAAACAATTCCGCATGGTTAGTATACACCGCCGCAATCATATTTCCCGAAACTATATGGCTCGGTCTGGGAACCATGTTCTTCAATTTATTCCAACTTATCGGGCATGGAATAAAGATGAACATAGGAATGAAAACCTGGTACAACCCGGGATTTGCCTCAACAGTTTTCCTTCTGGTTCCGATAAGTGTATATTATCTGTTTTTTATTAATAACAACAGACTTGCAACGAGTACAGACTATGTATTAGGCATTGTTGCTTTTTTTCTGACAATGCTTTTAACAACAATTCTTCCTGTTCAACTGCTGAAAAACAAAAATACACAGTATGTAATACCAGAATGGCAAGTGAAACAAATGAACGCAGTGCAGGCGTTTGCCTCACTAAACAGAAAAAAGAAAAAAAGAACGTTTAATTAAATAGTTGTTATTATGAAGTTCTTACTGAAAAACTGGTACAACATAAACGGCATTATAGGCATTATTACAATTATTGTCGCTGCCATATTCTGGAATGAAATGAACTTTCTTCAAGGGCTTGCCATACTTAATTTCGGAGTACTCAACCTGCATGTTTTTGAAGAATTCCGATTTCCAGGTGGTTTCCCAATGTTTGCCAATACTATGTTTGCGATGAAAAACAGCCCCCACCCAGACCGCTATCCGTTGAACCGCGTGTCGGCATTATTGACAAATTGGGTGACGGCTTTCGTACTATACGTGCCTCCGATCATTTGGCCTAACGCCATATGGTTTGGTTTGGCACCCATTCTTTTCGGAGGAGCTGCGCAACTTCTCATGCACGGAATTTACAACAACATACTTTTAAAACGTTTTTACAATGCCGGATTATGCACGGTAGTTTTCGGACACGTTCCTATCATGATCGTATATATCCATTACATTATCACTCACAATATGGTTACTGTATAGGATTGGATTTGGGGAATTGCAATCATGTTCGTTTGGTATGTAGTCGGCGTAAGGGTTATAATTAACAAAACCTTTGAAGATATAGACTCCCCTTATCCATTCAGTGACGAAGAGATGAGAAGATTCAAGGCGCCGCAAAACAAATAAAAAAGTTTATTCATTCAATCTAAAAAGACTTTCCGAAAGGAATTAAAAATATCTCTGAGATAATTTGAAATATGTCCGATGTATTTTAAAATATGTCTGACATATTTTTTTCTATCTGCAGGAGCATATTTTTATATCGGTTTTAAGATTTAGTTTTTACTGCTCCTCAAAAATCACATTCCTTAAAAACACTCTGTTTCCATGCTTTCATTTTTCGATAAATAAAAGACAAACGCATTTTTTCTTCCAGCAAAGGCTTTTTCAAAAAATAGTACGTATTTTTGTAAATAGATTATTATAAATCCATTACCTGAAAACGCAAAGCAAAATTATATAACCTAAATTTTAATAGAACATGGAACAAGCACAACTGCTATCAATCGTCAACAAATTCAACGTAAAAGGCACAGTTTCGAATATCAAGCCACTGGGAGACGGCCTTATAAACACAACCTATAAAGTAACTACAAGCGAAAACGATCAGCCCGATTATGTGTTGCAAAAGGTGAACGACGCAGTGTTTCCCGATGTAGATATGCTTATGAACAACATCGTTGCAGTTACCGATTACATCCGTACGAAGCAAGCAGCCAAAGGTCAGGCCGACATAGACCGTCACTGTCTCAAATTCATACCGCTCACAAGCAATGCGGAAAAATATTACTACTACGACGGTAATAGCTACTGGAGAATAATGATTTTCATACCAGGAACTATAACGAAAAGCGAGGTCAGTCCGGAATCGTCATACACGGTAGGAATCGCATTCGGAGAGTTCGAGTCAATGCTTGCCGACATTCCCGTTCAGTTGGGAGAAACGATAAAGGATTTTCACAACATGGAATTCCGTCTCGAGCAACTACGGGAGGCAGTGCAGCAAGACAAGGCCGGCCGCGCCGCTTCGGTTAAATATTATATCGACGAAATCGAAAACCGTGCCGAAGCCATGACACTCGGCGAACGTCTTTTCCGCGAAGGGAAGTTACAAAAACGAATTTGCCACTGCGACACAAAAGTAAACAACATGCTTTTCGACGCAAAAACGGATGAAGTACTGTGCGTAATCGACTTAGACACCGTAATGCCTAATTTCATATTCTCTGATTTCGGAGATTTTCTGCGTACAGCAGCCAACACGGGAAAGGAAGACGATGAAAATCTCGAAAACGTAAATTTCAGAATGGAAATATTCCAGGCTTTTTCCCGCGGATACCTCAAAAGTGCCGGCACATTCCTCACAGAAACAGAGATCTCCAATCTTCCTTATGCCGCGGCATTATTCCCTTATATGCAAACCGTACGTTTCCTTGCCGATTACCTGAACGGCGATACATATTACAAGATTCTCTATCCGGAACACAACCTAATCCGTACAAAAGCACAATTCAAACTGTTGCAAAGCGTTGAAAGCCATTATGACGAAATGAAAGCATTCATAAATTCTATTCTGTCATAGAAACATAATCCATAATGTTCTGCGGGAACTAATACCGTAAGAAAACATATATCGCATATAATGCACGTCGCCGGAAATAATTTAAAATTCAAGGTTGCGTGCATTATATGCTTTCTTTTTACTGTTATAATAGCTCGCGCGCAAAAAGAAAACGGGCAGAAACCATCACCCATAAGCCAAACTATAAAAAGCGACGAGCTGTCTTGGGATGATTTTATCGACATGTTCACCAATACATACCAGGCCGACGAAGAAAACAACGCGTCACAGGAAGACAAGCTCGAAAATCTGCTCAATATTCACAACAATCGTATAAACATAAACACCGCAACCCGCGAAGAATTACTACAATTACCATTTCTTTCGCCTGCGCAAGCCGATTCGATACTGAGTTACATAGCAAAGTACGGCCCCATGCTATCTCTCGGCGAACTTATGCTTATTCCTCGCCTTGACTATCAGACAAGGAGATTTCTTACGGTGTTCCTAAAGTGCGACGCTGAAGCAATCAGCAAACCTACTTTGCATAAAATGCTTTTCGGTGGAAAGAACGAATTTGCGGTCAACGCCACCACCCCTTTTTACACTGAGGAAGGTTATAAAACCGAAAGCAACATTTCAAACTCGAGCAAATATCTCGGCGATAAAAATCATTTGGCCATACGTTACCGTTATGATTACAACGGGGAGCTGCAATACGGCCTAACTACCGAAAAAGATGCCGGAGAACCTTTTGCCTGTCGCGGAAACGTTTTTACAGATTCTTATTCCTTTTATTTCTACCGCCGCCAACGCAACGGCCGATATGCTTTTGCATTGGGCGACTACAGGATTCGTTTTGCCGAAGGACTCATTATGGGAAACGGATACTCTTATGGAAAAAAAGGTGCGCTTTATGACACATACAACAACCGCCGAAGCATAAGCCCGCACACTTCCACTTCGGAATGCGACTTTCTTCGCGGAGCCTCCGGTTTTACCAGATTCGGAATTTTTACAGCAACAGCATTCGTTTCATACAACAAAACAGACGCAATCCTAAACAGCGACGGAGAAATAACATCATTTCCGAAAACAGGTTATCACAGAACTTTAACGGAACAGGAACGCCGCAACAATACCGGCTACTTTGTAGCAGGAGCAAACCTGGAAATCGGCATTCACAAATGGAAAACAGGCATAGCGGCCGCCATAACACAATACGACAGGAAAATCAACCCGCGCCAGGCAGACTATAACCGTTATGCAATGCGAGGCAAAAACTTCCGCGCCGCAAGCGCTCATTACAGTTTCAACGGAAAAAGCCTTACATGCCGAGGCGAAGCCGCCATCTCGGAGAGATATGCAACAGCATTCATAAATACGATAAAATGGAGGCTAATGCCTTACGTGACATTAACGAGCATTCAGCGCAGATTCTCGAAAAGATATGCAGAACCTTTCTCAGAAACATTCAAGACTTCAGGACGCGTAACAAATGAGCAGGGCGTTTTCACCGGTATATCCGCTGAAGTAAGCAACAGTCTTATACTTCGCGGATATATAGACTTTTATCGTATGCCCTGGGCTTCGTACACATACCGCGCACCTATGAACGGGACCGACTATTCGGCAGAAATATATCTGCACAACTACGAGAACGACTACATATCATTAGAATGGAGAGGCTCTCACAAAATATGCGACAAAGGATATGCTGCCGCAGACACCGTTCCCATAAACAGAAATTTACTTAAACTATCAGGAAAAATCTCATCAGGTAAATTTTCGTTTTACTCCAACTTGTCGGGCACGGTTACCGGAAAGCGAAAAAAGACATCAAAAGGCTGGATGATAAATCAACGCACTGCATACAAGCTAAAGAATATGCAAATCAACGGTAGCCTATCGTATTTCAACACCGACGACTATGCGTCGCGCCTTTATGCCTACGAAAACAATGTGATGTACAAGTACAACCTGTTCTCGGCAATGTACGGTCACGGATTAAGGTTCTCAACGTTAGGAAAACTCAAAATAGGAAAAGGATTGTTCCTTGAATGTAAATACGCCGAAACCAAATATTTCGACCGAAGCACAACCGGCAATGGTGCGCAGAAAATAAACTCGTCTTACCGCAGCAACATTTCAATAATGGCAAGAATGGTTTTCTGATAGTATTTTCATTTTATTATCAAGTTTCAGTCATATAGCAAAAGCCGCTAAAAAGCAAGATTATCTGAATTTTGAAGTAAACTTCGTTTTTCTTAAAAAAACCATATAAAGACAGAGGAAAAACCGCTCTGTTAAAAACCAACAGAAAAAATAGTTTCAGACAATACTTCTCTAAAGAGAAAAAATATTTTTTTTTCGTGGTAAAAAACTTCCCGCAGATAATTCAAAATACAAGGGAGATAATTCAAAATATGTCTGAGATATTTTAAAATATCTCAGA
>CAJKQZ010000103.1 GCA_905202115.1 uncultured Prevotellaceae bacterium
ATATTTTAAAATATCTCAGACATATTTCAAATTATCTCAGAGATAATTTTTTTCTTGTGCCGGAGAGTTTTTCCATCTTGTTTCAGAGTTTTCGGGCAAATCCTTGTGAGTTTGTATTGAAGGTACTATTTTCTTAATAAAACGTGCCGGCATTGAGAAAAATGTTAACTTTGTGGTGCGTCGCATATTATAAATTACAGTGATACGCACGGACTAATGTATAACAAAGTAAAATGTTCTGAATGAAACGCGTGGTTTTTTTGTTTGTCGCCATGCTTGCAACACTGGCGGCGAGCGGACAGAGGGTTGAGGTTTCGGAATTAAGACTTGAGCACAATGTCAGCACTCCCGAAGGGCCTATGTTGAAGATGTGTTTTAGAATGTCGGCACACAACCTGTTGGGGCATAAAATAATTCCGAAGCTCTTTATCGACCGTGCACCGGGAGTGTCGCATTATTGGGCCAACGGAGGCCAGATGGTGCAGGACGGCGTACGTTATGAGCCCAATTATGTTGACTGCTACTGGAACGATGTGCAGTGGATAGGGATTTATAACAAGGCTCTCAATCCGCTGCCTGGAACCCAGACTTATAATGCGAGGGTGCTCGTGTGGGATGAAACCGCCGGCCGGTATGTAACCGACAATTCCAAAGTTCCCTGGGTTTCTTTCACCAACACGGGAGTTGCGCAGGCAAACAATGCAGGCGTAAGCACTTCTATGCAATATGTATACGGTCAACGTATGGTCGACAAAACTTATGTAAATATTCCCGGGGTAAATACTGTGGTTCCATACACAAACACCACGACCACTGTGAATAAAAATACCGGCGGCAACAGCAAAATAAAAAGCTGCCGCTCGTGCGGAGGCAGCGGTCGCTGCGTTTTTTGCGGCGGTGGAGGGAAGAGCTCGCATACAGGGGGAGATTGCCCCACTTGCCGCGGTTCGGGTTGGTGCATTTATTGCCACGGACATTGAGCAACGATAAATGAAATGCCTTTTCCCGCTTTGAGAACGGTGAGTTTTTATGTGCGGGAAAAATATGTCAGACATATTTTAAATTATCTCTGAGATATTTTGAAATATCTCAGAGATAATTTTTTTCTTGTGCCGGATAATTTTTTCATTCTGCTTTATAGTTTCCGGGCGAGGCTTTGTGTTTTTGCCAAATTCTTATGCCTGCATTTGTCTATAAAACCTTAACTTTGCGAAAAACAGTATTCCATTGGATATAATACGATTGAACGGAACAGAGAAGAGACTTTACGAGATTGTTGCCCCTCTCGTAATGAATCCGGCGATTATAAGGCTGAACAATAATTATCCGTTCAAGACTTCCAGCCGGTACAAATGGTATATAGCCCTTGAACAGGATGAACCGATAGGTTTCATGCCCGTTAAAGACGGCGACGGCAGGCGTAGCATAGACAATTATTATATACAGGGCGACAGAAACGATGTTATCGACAGTCTGCTGGCGCGGGTGACCGGCGAAACCGCCCGCGGCGACGTGTTGACGGCTGTCGTGCACAAGCGTCATGTCGGAGCTTTCGTAAGAAACGGTTTCGGTTCGTTCATAGAGTGGACGAAGTACGACAAGATGGAATATAATACCGGTAGAACGCATGGTGAGGCGGCTGGATGTTTATGAAGCGGCCATGCGGCGGCTCCGTGCGGTGTTTGACTATTTCGATTATGTGTATGTTTCTTTCTCGGGCGGCAAGGACAGCGGGGTGCTGCTCAATCTGTGCATCGATTATTTAAGGAAGTATGAGCCAGGGCGCAAGCTCGGGGTATTTCATATGGATTATGAGGTGCAGTACAGGCACACAGTGGAGTTTGTCGAGCGTATCATTGCCGACAACAGCGATATTCTTGAAAGTTTTTGCTGCTGCGTGCCTTTCAAGGTTTCAACCTGCACTTCCATGTTCCAGTCTTATTGGCGTCCGTGGGAAGCAAGCAAGCGCGACATGTGGGTGCGTGGGCTTCCTCAAAAGTGTTATACTGCCGCCGACTTCGGATTTTTCAGCGACGACCTTTGGGATTACGATTTCCAGCAGATGTTCACTCCCTGGTTGCGGAACATGAAGAAATGCAACAGGATATGTTGCCTTGTTGGAATACGTACGCAGGAAAGCCACAACCGCTGGCGGGCCATTTACAGCGACAGGAACTGCAATCACCTTTATAATTATAAATGGACCCGCCGCATGGGCAAAGACATTTATAACGCATATCCCATTTACGACTGGAAAACTACTGATGTATGGGTGGCTAACGGAAAATTCCGCTGGGATTACAACCATCTCTACGACCTTTATTATCAGGCCGGCGTTCCGCTTGCACGGCAGCGGGTGGCAAGTCCTTTCATTTCCGAGGCAATACAGTCGCTGGCCATATACCGAGCTGTCGACCCAGACATGTGGGGCCGCATGGTGAGCAGGGTAAACGGCGTGAACTTTGCCGGAATGTACGGGCGCACTGTGGCGATGGGCTGGAAGCGTGTGAAGGCGCCCAACGGCTTTTCGTGGGAGAAATACATGTATTTTCTTCTCGACACTTTGCCCGAGAAAGCGCGCCTCAACTACCTCGAGAAACTAAGGGTCAGCATGCGTTTCTGGCGCACGCATGGCGGCTGCCTGTCGGACGAGACTATTGAAAAGCTCCGCGCTGCGGGAGTTAAGTTCTCTGTCGGAGAAAGATCTGCCTACCGCACGGACAAACGGCCGGTGAGAATGGAGTATATCGACGACATTAATATCGAGGAGTTCCGTGAGATACCTACATACAAGCGCATGTGTATCTGCATTCTAAAGAACGATCATGTGTGCAAGTACATGGGATTTTCGCTTACCAAGCGCGAAAAGGAGCTGAAAGAGAAATTTATGGAGAAATACCGTTCGTTGAAAAATGGAAAGATTTGAAAGTCCGGTGTACCGTGTTATTGCGGTTCCGGTCGAGAAGGTCGTGGCGAACAACTACAATCCCAATGTGGTGGCTCCGCCCGAGATGAAACTGCTGGAACTGTCGATATGGGAAGACGGTTACACTATGCCGTGCGTATGTTATTATCTTAAAGACCAGGACCGCTATGAAATAGTTGACGGTTACCACCGGTACATGGTCATGAAGACTTCCCGCAGAATTTATGAGCGCGAGCGCGGCTTGCTGCCGGTTGCGGTTATCGACAAGGACATTTCGGAGCGCATGGCTTCTACCATACGCCACAACAGGGCCCGCGGGGTGCATTCGGTCGAGCTTATGAGCAATATCGTGTCAGAGCTGGTGAAGTCGGGAATGTCGGACGCATGGATTATGCGGCATATAGGAATGTCTCCCGACGAGTTGATGCGCCTGAAGCAGATATCCGGTCTTGCGGAGTTGTTTGCCGACAAGGAGTTCGGCAAGTCGGACGACTGGGTGGAGGAATGATGACTGCTTTTGTCGTGCGGGTCATGCTTCTTATGCCTAAAGTATGGTTTTGCAGACAAAAACGGTCAGCGGACAAGCACTTGAAAATCAGCAGATGTATATATAGCAAAAAATATGTCTGAGATATTTTGAATTATCTCAGACATATTTTCGATTATCTCCCTTGTATTTTCATTTATCTGCGGGAGCTTTTTATCACGAAAAAAAATATTTTTTTTTCGCGAGGGCGTATTTTTTTATGAAGCTTTTACTCGTCGGTTTCTTACGGGACTGTTTTCCTGCATATCGCGTTTGCGCTGAAACATCTCATATGCATTTGTTTTTTCGGCGGAAACATTTTGCTGTTTTGCATTAAGTGTGCGAAAACAAAAGTTTTCAGTGTTGTTCCGTACTCTGATATTTTGCGCGGCTTGCTTGCAGGTGTTTTTATATAAAACATTAATTTTGCAGAAAACATTTAATATTTTAGCTATGAAAGAGTTTTTCGCACGTGTGCTCAGTTCGGCAGCCGGATTTTTTCTTGCCGGAGCCATTGTTGTCATTATGATTACTATTGTTTCCCTGTCGGCTTTGGTGTCTAAGCCAAAGATGTCGGACAAATCTGTGCTTCGTATCGATTTGCAGGGCGTCATGTCGGAAAGGAGTACGGAATCTCCTCTCGACATCATTGGAATGGGCGAGGCGGTTCCGTCGCTTGAAACGACGCTCGGAGCTATCGCCGAGGCGAAAACAAACAGTAAAATAGCAGGCATATACATAAAGGCGGGAGCTTTGAGCGCTACTCCTGCCACACTGCAGGAACTGCGTATAGCCATTGATGATTTCCGCAAAAGCGGAAAATTCGTCGTGAGTTACGGCGGCACATATACGCAAGGCACATATTATGTATGCTCGGCCGCGTCGAGATTGTTTCTCAACCCTATCGGCGAGATCGAATGGAAAGGACTTGCTTCGGAAAGCGTGTACTACAAGGATTTGCTTAAGAAAATAGGAGTGGAAATGCAGGTGGTTAAAGTGGGAAGCTATAAAAGCTACACCGAACCCTTTACAGCTACAGAAATGTCGCCCGAAAACCGCGAGCAGATAACGCAATACATGTCGGGCATTTGGAACGTAATGAAGAAAGACGTTTCGGCGAGCCGCAAAATAAAAGTACAGGCGCTCGATAGCCTTGCCGACGGATACGTTGCGATGAAAAGCCAGAAAGAAGTGCTTGCCTCGCACCTTATAGACGCGCTTGGTTATGAGGACGAGGCGCTTGCTCATGTGGCAAAGCTCGTGGGAAAGAAAAAAGCGAAAGATATAGATTTTGTCGGCACGGAAACCCTTGTCTCGCTCGGCAGCAAGAAATCCGACGGCGACGTCATAGCCGTATATTACGCTTATGGCGACATCGTAAGCAGCAAAGAACAGGGCAGCATATATGATAATGTGATAGAAGCTGGGACAGTTACCGACGATCTCGACGACCTTCGTGACGATGACGATATAAAGGCCGTTGTTCTGCGTGTGAATTCCGGCGGCGGCAGCGCCTATGCCTCCGAACAGATATGGCATTCTGTGCGCAAGCTTGCCGAAAGGAAACCTGTGGTCGTTTCTATGGGCGGCATGGCAGCTTCGGGCGCTTATTACCTGAGCGCCGGCTCGAATTGCATAGTAGCCGAGCCTACTACGCTTACCGGAAGCATAGGAATATTCGGAATGATTCCCGATGTAAGCGGCCTGCTTAAAGATAAGCTCGGCCTTAAATTCGATGGAGTAAAGACAAATGTTCATTCCGATTTCTTTACAACGTCGCGCCCGCTCAACGAATCCGAAAAGGCACTTCTGCAGGCGTATGTCGACAGAGGCTACGAACTTTTCGTGAAACGTGTGGCCGACGGACGCAAACTCTCCGTGGAACGGGTCAAGGAAATAGCGCAGGGACGGGTGTATACCGGCGAAACTGCGCTCGGCCTTCGTCTTGTCGACAAGCTCGGCACGCTCGACGACGCTGTGGCCGAGGCTGCAAAGCGTGCAAAATCCAAAAATTACCATGCCGTTCATTATCCGCTGCAGAAAAGTTGGATAGAACGCCTTATCGAAGAAAAAACGGAAGGATATGTCGACGCGCGTCTGCGGGAATATCTCGGCGAATACCATTCTGCTTTCACGCTCGTTAAGAACATAGGAAAAAGCGACCGAATTCAGGCCCGTATGCCCTATGAGCTGATAATAAAATAGCCTTCTCGGCTGTTGCGGCCGATAACCGGAATTTCTTATCTCTTCGACGAAATCCTTGACAATGCGAACAGTTAGTTTTTTGCGTATGTTGTTGCTGCCTGTCTCCTGGCTTTATGGCTTTGTGACGGCGGTGAGGAATTTTTGCTTCGACAAAGGCATACTCAGTTCGCAGAAGTTTGACGTTCCGACCATTTGCGTGGGAAATCTCACTGTGGGCGGCACCGGAAAAACGCCGCACGTGGAATATTTGGTGGAACTCTTGCATGAAATATGCGAGGTGGCTGTGGTTAGCCGCGGATATCGCCGCAAGACAAAGGGCCTCGTGATTGCAGGGCCTCGAACTTCGGCTGACGAAATAGGCGACGAACCTTTTCAGATAAAGAAGCGCTTTCCTTTCGTTCACATGGCCGTTGACGCAAACCGTTGCGAGGCGATAAACGCGCTTTGTTCGTCTGCGGCAACGCCGCCCGTCGGCGCTATCGTGCTCGACGACGCTTTTCAGCACCGGTACGTCGCTGCAGGATTGAATATTCTGCTCATAGATTACCACCGGCCCATAAACAAAGACCATTTGCTTCCGGCCGGAATGCTTCGCGAATCGCGCAGAGGCGTTGCCCGTGCCGACATCGTTGTCGTGACAAAATGTCCCGGCGGGATGACGCGTGAGGAAAGCGGAACTTTTACGGCTTCGTGCCTTTCATCGGGCAGCATGTGCCGGAAAGGAAAAAATGCGGGCCATGCAGGCTCTTCTGCTTCGGTCTTTCGTCCTTCGGGCGGAGTGTTTTTTTCCATCATGTCATACGGCGCGCCTTATAAAGTGTTCGGCGGCGAGGAAACAACGCTTGCCGCGATTGCGGCAAGGCACCCCGAAGTAGCAGTTCTCGCCGCAATCGCGCGCCCCGAGCCTTTTCTTGAGGAAGTGGGGCGATATTGCCGTATTGTGTCAGAAATGATTTTCCGTGATCACCATTCTTTTTCTTCTGCCGACCTTGCGAGAATGGAAAAAACGGTTACTGAAGGCGGCGGCCGGTCGGTAATTACAACCGAAAAGGACGCGGCCCGTCTAATCTCCCATGCCGCCGCGCTAAGCCCCGCTTTGCGCGACAGCATATACGCTCTTCCTATCAAGGTGGAGTTTCTTTTCAACGGACAAAAAGCTTTTAACGAAAAAATAATCGGTTATGTACGACAAAATCAAGGAGACCGCTGATTTTTTATCCCATGAAATCGGTGGCAGGGCCGACACGGCTATAATTCTCGGCAGCGGGCTCGGAAAGCTCGCCGAGGAAATCCGCAAGGAGTGCGAGTGGCAATACAAGGATATCCCCAATTTTCCCGTTTCTACGGTTGAGGGGCATGCCGGCAAACTGATTTTCGGTCGCCTCGGCGGAAAGTACATCATAGCAATGGACGGCCGCTTCCATTACTACGAGGGATATTCCATGAAAGAGGTTACTTTTCCTGTAAGGGTGTTCGGAGCTATGGGCGTAAGCAATCTTTTTGTGAGCAATGCCGCCGGCGGAACAAACGCTTCGTTCCGTCCGGGTGATCTTATGGTTATAACCGATCATATAAACTTCATGCCCGAACATCCTCTGCGCGGTAAAAACATGCCTTGCGGCCCGCGTTTTCCCGACATGAGCGAGGCTTACGACCTCAGTCTTATAAAAAAGGCCGATGACATAGCTGCGGATGAAGGAATAACTCTTAAACACGGCGTTTACCTTGCAAATTCGGGCCCTACATACGAAACTCCCGCCGAGTATAGGATGTATGCGCTCATGGGTGCCGATGCTGTAGGCATGAGTACCGTGCCCGAAGTTATTGTTGCGCGCCACCAGGGAATGCGTGTGTTCGGAATGAGTGTCATCACCAATGTTCCGGCTGCCGCTTCGGAAGAAACGAGCCACGAGGAGGTTCAGCAGGCTGCTGCTGCGGCCGAACCGAAAATGACGGCCGTTTTCACAAGACTTATAAACGACTGACGGCGTTGCCTGCGGGATGTTTTTGCACCGGCTCCGTATTTGAGGGAATGTCTGTGCGCCGTGCGGGTGTGCATTTGCCGATAATGAAAGAACAATATAGAAATAGAATATGCCAAGAACCGAAATTTCATCTTTGGGCGAGTTCGGACTGATAAAACATCTTACTTCCGGACTTGAGTCCCGCAACTCATCTACCGAGCGGAGCGTGGGCGACGACTGCGCCGTGCTGCATTATCCCGACGCTCAGGTGCTTGTAACGAGCGATATGCTTCTTGAGGGTGTGCATTTCGACCTTACGTATGTGCCTCTTAAACATTTGGGATATAAAGCCGCCGTGGAGAATATTTCCGACATCTGTGCGATGAACGGTACGCCGCAGCAGATGATTGTCGACCTCGGAATCGGACGCCGTTTCTGCGTCGAAAATATCGAAGAGCTTTACTCAGGCATTCGCCTTGCGTGCGAGCGTTACGGCGTCGACATCGTGGGAGGAGACACCACTTCTTCGCTTACGGGGTTGTCGATAGCGATAACCTGTATAGGCTCCTCGCCGCGCGACAGGATTGTTTATCGCAGCGGCGCGCACGATACCGATATCGTATGCGTGAGCGGCGACCTCGGCGCGGCTTATATGGGCCTGCAGTTGCTTGAACGCGAAAAGGCCGTGTTTGAAAACCGGCGCGGTGCGGCCGGAAACAGTGCGGAAGCGCTCGGCGACATGCAGCCCGACTTTGCAGGACATGAGTACCTGTTGCAACGCCAGCTGAAGCCCGAGGCGCGGCGCGACATATTGGAACGCCTTGAAAAGGCGGGGGTTCTGCCTACGGCGATGATAGATATTTCCGACGGACTGTCGTCTGAATTAATGCACATCTGCGAGCAGAGCGGAACAGGATGCCGCATTTATGAGGAACGTATTCCGATAGATTACCAGACTGCGGCTGTGGCCGAAGAGTTTAATATAAGTCCCGTTACCGCCGCGCTGAACGGAGGAGAGGACTACGAACTTCTGTTCACAGTTCCGCTTGCCGATTATGACAAGGTGGCAGCGTTGGAGGATATTCACGTTATAGGTCACATCACGCCGGCTTCGTCGGGAAAAACGCTCGTGTCGCGCGACGGCGCGGAGTTCGAACTGAAAGCCCAGGGTTGGAATCCGCTGGCCGGCAACGGCGGAAATGTGTGACCGTAGGAAGTTCGTAAAGTCTGAATCTCTTATTGTAAATAAGCGGCGCTTTGCCGTAGGATTTTGCAGACAAAAACGGTCAGCTGCCAAGCAATTGAAAATCAGCAGGTGTATATATGGCAAAAAATATGTCTGAGATATTTTAAATTATCT
>CAJKQZ010000104.1 GCA_905202115.1 uncultured Prevotellaceae bacterium
AGATAATCGAAAATATGTCTGAGATATTTTAAAATATCTCAGACATATTTTTTACCACATATACACCTACTGATTATCAAATACTTGGCAGGTGACCGTTTTTGTCTGCAAAACCCTCCGTCAAAACACCGTGGAATTCACGAAACTGTTTCGTTGCAGAGAATAATAGTCTTTATATTAGACAAGCGTCATTTCACCACTATTTTCTTACCGCTGTGAATATATATTCCTGGTCTCAACGGAGCATTAACCCGCAGCCCTTCTATAGTATAGTAAACGTCGTCTTCATCGGAAGTGCGATAAGGAATCTTTTCGATTGCGTTAATCAAATCGACCTTCTCGACCGACAGTTTCACATTGGCGGGAGTGGTTGCATCGATTGTGAACCGATACGAATCGCCGTTGTTCAGAGTATTTCCGGCGCGCAGAAAAATATTTCCGTTGTCATAGCCGTTCGTGCCCGTTCCTATGCCAAAGACCTTACTGTCGGTAGTTATTTTGCTTGTTCCGTTCGACGTAAACTCACCGCCCCACCCTGCCTGGTGGAAGAACTTGAAATTAACGCGGTCTTTATTGAGCTGCTCGCCCACGGTAAGAGTCATTTTATATATCCCCTGCGAAGTCTGAGCCATGCACAAGGCCCTGTCGACCGACCAGCCGCCGTCATTTCCCTGAACGAAATAGCGTTTGCCTATGCTGCTGTTCGCTCCGATAACCCATATAGCTCCGCTGCCGTCGGTGGTATTGTAAGTAAGTGTGGCAGCCTCGTCGTCGAGGGCCTGCAACTTGAACGCAAAGTCATTGAAGTCGGCTGTAAGGCGATATTTTCCCGACACTCCGCGAAACGTATATTTTCCGTCGGATTCACGAACAAAAAAGTCTGTGTCGTAATACCAGTTGTCGGAATTCAGAGCCGTATCTCCGTATGCAAGATACGTGCGCCCCTGAACCAAGTCGAGCACCTGAGAGAAAGTGCTGTTTCCTTCATAATCCAATTTCTTTCCACCGAAAGACAGGTTAGTTCCGCGCATTTTGTAAACCCTCATATAATCTACTTCCATAGTTGCGGGCAACGCACTCTCGTCCACTCCCTGAGCGCCTCCCCAACTTCCGCCCCAGGCCAAGTTGAGAATGGGATAGAACGGCACGTCGAACGGCCAGGAATCCTTGCCCTCGCCATCGTTTTTATAACTGAGTATGAGGTCTCCGTCCACATAGAAGTTCAATACATTCTCAGTCCATTCGCAACCGTAAATATGGAAATCGCTCTCGGCGGTAGACACGTACTTCGTTCCGTGCTCAATCGAAGTGTTGCCGTTGTTATACTTAGTGCAATGCACAGTGGCCGAAACATTTCCGGGAGAATATCCCACCTCTTCCATAATGTCTATCTCTCCGCAATGAGGCCAGGGGTTGGTTGAAAAATTATTGTTGCACGGCATCATCCAGAAAGCCGGCCACGTGCCGCGGCCTTTCGGCAGTTTTATACGCGCTTCGAAATAGCCGTATTTCCAACCCTGCGACACTTTTGCATAAAGTCGCCCCGAATAAATCTTACCGTCGATTTTACGGGCGGTAATCTTGAGCGTTCCGTCGGAGACCTCGGTAACCCGCTGTCCGTTGTAGGAACCGTTCACATAGTTCTGCAACTCGTTGTTCACCCACCCCGAGGGCTGCACCTCGTGAGTCCAGTCGGCGCCGAGCGACAAGCCGTCGAATTCGTCGTTCCAGTTAAGAATATAGCGGTAAGGCACAAAATCATCGTAATCGACGGCTACCGCCGGCAACGATAACACCATAACCGCAAAAGCAATCAGGTAACGTTTCATATTTATCTTATTTTTTAATTAATACTTTCCTGCCGTTATGAATATATATGTTCCCGGAAACAGGGCTGGTAACCATGATTCCGTCGAGCGTATAATAAACGGAACCGGTTTCCGGAACTTCCATACGGGGCGCGTTTATCGCATCGACTATTTCGTTTACTCTTTTTACCGCAAGCCGTACGTTCGAAGGGTTTGAAGCGTCGAGAGTAAACACATAAATCTCACCGTTTTTCAAAGTTCTGTTCGGGCGCAGGAAAATATTTCCCGCATCTATCCCATTAGAGCCCGTTCCTATGCCGAACACGGCGCCCAACGTGCTTATCCTACAATCGCTCGAAGGAGAAAATTCTTTTCCCCAGCCAGGTTGCAAAAAAAGTTTGAAATTCACGAGATCTGCGTTGAGCTGCTCGCCCACTTTGAACGTAAACTGATACATTCCGTCGGCTATCTGTGGAACGCAGATAGCATTATCTTCGTTCCAGGTATTATCCGAACCGTCGATAAAACCAGGCTTTCCGACACTGCTTGCGGCCCCGATAACCCACATTGCACCTTTTCCCGTGAGCGGGTCGTACACGGCTGGCTCTCCGTCGGCGTCAAGAGGGACTACTCTGAAACATTTGTCGAAGAAATCGGCTGTAACGCGATACTTCCCGCTTACCGGCACGAAACGGAATGTGTAATCGTCTGTGCGGATAAAGAAATCGGGATCTGCATACCAGTCGTCTGAAGCAAAAGCCTCATCTCCCGCCACAGTGTACTTCTGTCCCTGCACCAGCTCCAACTCCGTCTGATAACGGTCGTAGCCTGCCGGCTCCATGTCGTGCCCGTCGAACGAAAGATTCTCTTTCACTTCGCTTGCCACAAGAATCTTATTATATAATGTCATGCGTTCCGAACCCTTTTCATCGTCCTGCGCATAATCCCAGTACATTGCGCCGCGCAGATGTTGCTTAAGAATGTAATCGCATTTGTATTCGAGCGAACGGGCATTGTCGAAACCCACCTTCATGTTTCCGTTAAGATCGGTAAGATAAGGCACTTTGCCCACGTCATCCCATTTTTCTATATATTCGCCCGAAGCAATAAGCTCGTTCACGCGTTTTAGCGAGATTTCGCCGAGACTGCCGTTTCCATAGAAAGGCATTCCCATAACCAGCTTATTTCTCGGAATGCCTGCACTGATATGCGCTGCAACCGATTCCTGACTTGTGTAATATCCTTTGCTCACCGCTCCGCCGCGATACAGCGCCGCATGATGATTGGGATTGCTTGCCATGTTGTAGCACATCACATTAACGAAATCGAGATACTGAATACACTCGCGAAAGTTATAATTTTCCGGCGTATAGTTCGATGCCATAGTAAGAAGCAGATCATCGCCGAGAGCCTTTCGCAAATCGCGCATAAGCAGCGTATAGTTGTGTTTCTCGTCGGCCGGCGAAGTTTCTCCGCTTGAATTGTTTCCGGGAAATTCCCAATCTATGTCAATACCGTCGAGATTGTACTGCGTACAAACACGCTTGCAGTCCTGTGCGAACTTCAGACGGTTCAACGAATCGGCCGCCATAGGAGAGAAGCCTCCCGCACCCCAGCCGCCTATCGAAATAAGCACCTTAAGCGAAGGATTTTTCTGTTTCAGCCCCACCAGCATTTTCAGACGATCGGTACTCCACAAGGAAACACCGTTGTGCGAAGAATTCACTCCTCCAAAGGCGAAATTAATATGTGTCATTGTACGGGAATCGGGCACCTCGGTAGACCACGAAGTAACGTAAGACACCACCACACGGTCGGCAACCTGCGCTCTGACCCGCATTTCCGAGAAAAGACACGCTACTGACAGCGTTATAATAAGTAGAGAAATTTTTTTCATTCGGATACTATTCTGTTTTTATTGATTGCCGCATATTCCATGCAGCATTTAAAATATCGGAGTTACTTTCTGTTTTAAGAAACGGCGCATAAATCAAACCGCATTTCAGATGTTCTTTATTTTTTCGAGGTTTTCGGCGTACTTGCCGCAGTGCGGAAAAATCAATGAAATGAGTGTTGGAAAAATATGTCTGAGATATTTTAAAATATCTCAGACATATTTCAAATTATCTCAGAGATATTTTTTTCTACATGCGGGAAGCACTTTTTCATAATCTTTCCGTAGACGATAAATCCATTGTTCCGTTAGGAAAAAACGAAGCGGTTATTTTAACAAACAGTTTCATCGGCAGGAATAACTTCGATTAAAAGTAAAAAAGAGGACCGTACCCTGCAGCAAGCAGGGCCGGTCCGTCTTTCTCTATTAATGAAAAAGCATGAATTTTATTTTACCAAAACTTTCTTTTTACCTACGATGTATATGCCGCTCGGCAGGTTGCGGGTTGCCTCGGAAGCCTTGACGTTCTTTCTTACGATAAGTCCGTCATACGAATATACATTCACAAGCACGTCCTCGGCCGAAATAACATTGGTTATCTTATCAACCAGACCTTCTGTAACTATCACAGCGTCATACACTCCGTTATCTTCAAAGCCATCCTCCATTACGGGCACATTGGCAGGAACGATATATCCGGAGTAAGCGGGTACTGTTACAGCCGCAGAGTTGATTGCACCGCCCACGAAGTTGTCGTTGCCGGCCGAAACAGCTACTGGACTGAACATGGTTCCCGTAAGGCCGTTCTTTCCTTCGCTTAGAGTTACAAAGCCGTCTATGTTGTCAATGCTCAGGCTCATGTTTACAACCACCTTGTCTTCGGAATTGTAAGGCAGAGCCGGATCGCCTATCAGCATGATGAGCGGAGTGCCTGCAGGCATTTCTACAAGTTCGTCCTCGCTTACTTCCTTCATGAACAGCTTGGTAGTAGACTTGTCGTCACCAACGTTGCGTCCTATAATTGAATACATAGTTACTCCCGAAGGCAGCATGCTGTAAGCATAAGGCATTGTAACCACATTGTAGGTATTGTTTACATATTCCTGCTCAAGAGCGGCAGGAAGCAGTTCGTCGAAATCTTCAACTGCCTTGAATTGCCAAGCAGAACCGATACGCGAATTACCATGATCCCAGCCTACAACGGAGCCGCTGGCGTCGGCATGAAGCATACCCAATTGCATTGTTCCCTGCCAATCTGCACCAGCAACGCGTGTCTGGAATGTAAAGTACTGGTTATCGTCATCGTCGAATGTAGAAATATTGAAATCGAAAGCAGAAGGCTCTTCAGAAAGCGTCCATGTAGCTCCCAAGCCGGAAGCCTGGCAAGAATTGTCGACATAAAGACCCGAAGCGTTCTGAATTGCATAGCCGCCATCGGTGGGAACAAAGCGCCAGTAAGTACGCGGATCGCCGTAAAGGCGTGCATTCTCGGGCATTCCCCATGAGATTGTCGAACCCGCCGTGCCACCGTTTGCATAAAGGAACGCGCCCTTAGTATCATAGGTGCCGCCAGCCGGCCAAACCTCGGAATTAGGACTGGAAACGTTCTCCATTACATACCATTTGTCGGTAGTGAACGGAACAATCATCGAAGCCTTTGCTGTAGCCAAAGCGTTCTTCACTTCGGTTATAAGATTTTCGAGAGCGGAGTTACTCATCTCGCCCAAAGCCTCTACGTCGATATTTTCAATCACGCCAAAGAGAGTGCTGATAGCTTCTTCGGTATATTTTCCGTAATCATCGTAAGATTCTGCTATCTGGGCTCCGGCAATAAACTCATTTGCCTCGTCGATAGCCTCAAACACCTTAGCAGCAACGCCTGTGCTGTTCTTAAAGTCAAGCAAAGCGACATTAATAGCGTCGAGTTCGGTCTGCGTCGGAGTTTCAACAGCCTCGGCAGCCGTAATGGCAGCAAGCAGATCGGCATAAATAGCTTTCTGATCCTCGGTAGTTGCGCTCTCTATGCCTGCATTGTAAAGTTCTTTGGCTTCAGCCAGCGCCTTGTTGAAATTCTCAACGAGCTGTGCTTTCTTAGCATCCTCTATAAGCTTATCCACATCGATACTGGGGTCGATAGCAACAAGATAGAAAGCACAATTGCCTCCTATTGTGTGATTCCAGCTTCCGTCTGCGGGGCAAGCTACGGTACGTTCGATTTCGTCGGTTTCAGAACCGATTTCATCGATGTTCTCCAGGTTCTGCAGACCAATACCGCCGCTCCAGCCAGAACTTTCTATGAAGTCCCACTGGTTTACGCCTTCGCCTCTCCAAGCTCCGTTGTTACTTCCCAAAGCATACATGGCGAAAGTAACTGCGTCTTCGGTAAGATTTGCGGTAGTTCCGACGTATTTTCCGGTAGCTACGTTCTTGAGATAATTGATATTGTACCAGTCGTTCGGGTCTTGTGCACCCTGACCGTTTCTCGGGCCGATTTCGAAAATCTGCTTTACATCATCGGCGTTGAACTTGGTGTAAGCCAATGCCGAATTGTCGCTGTTTACGGTCATAGCCACTTTCGTATCGCCAAGCACGGAGCTTGCCGAAACAAGGTAGTAATATCCGGATGTCAGTCCGCCCTGAGCCGTTGCAAGCGCTGCTTCTTTCGTCTCTTTCAGGCGGTTGAGCAAAGCCGTTGCCTCTTCGGCTGTAAGATTCTCGTTAAGCTGTGCCTCGCGGGCTGCCATAAGTGCCGAATTGTAGGCATCCACAGCTTCGGGGTCGTACGAAACGTATCCGTCAGGAAGCGCATATCCTTCAGCTGTCATTTCGGAATATTCCTCAACGCCCCACTGAAGATCGTAAACAGGGTCGGAAATGGTTTTCACTTCATAAATAAGCCAGGGTTTCCATGCTCCCCATGTCTGTGCCACGCATTGCAGCGTTGTTCCGGTGGTACCGAAGTTGTTCAGAATGCAAAGGCCTCCGGCCTCGCTACTCGGATCGATTGCCAGCATAGTACCGGTGCAATTATTTTCCTCGTCGTATCCCCATGCGTGTACAAGAGGAGTTCCGTCCGGATCGGTATAGCCGCTTTCCTCCACAGTGCCGCTCTTATAGTCGGCAGCGCACGAGATTTCGGGTGCGTCTCCGTCGGCCGGAATCAGAAGAATGCGATAAGCGTCTTCGGTTCCGTCGACAAACGTAGGAGTAGCGCCGGCCAAATAAGGATTGGAACCAGCTCCCGATGCACCGATGTATTTGCCCGTACCTACATTTTTGAAATACACCATTTGGCAACCGGTCATTTCATTTACTCCGGCATCCTCGAGAAAATATACCACATTCTCCGAGCGGAACAGCATGAGGTCGTCATCAACGAACGACATGTTCTCACCCATAAGATAGGTGAAATTCCAAATGGTCTGGTCCTGTGCCGATCCGGTGCGTAATATTACATACTTTCCCGGAACGAGCTGTTTGTAATTCGTAGCCGAAGGATAATCGTACGATCCGTCCTCGTTTACCAATTCCCAACGGGCATTTGCCGAAATCCAGCTGCCCATCAGGAATACCAATAACGTAAAAATTACTTTTCTCATTTGTACAATAATTTCATTTAAATAAAAACTCTATGAATATTCACTATTATATTTTACATTTATTTTGTTACAAAAATACAAACGTCAGCCAAAAGGACAATAGTCTTTACAATTTTTACCTTAATTTTCTATCTTTTTAAGATATGTTCCAAGAGAAGAAAAACCGACCACAAGAATTCAGTATTTAATAAGTGCCTATATTTTTGCGAGTTACACAAAATAAGAGTTATATCAGGCAGCCAGCTCAAGCACCACGCTGCATTTAATTAAATTTTACAATTAAGATGAAAAACACCACTTTCCTGCCGTTGCTTATGAAATAAAAAAATATCTTCCTGAGATATAATGCAGGTTTTTCCATATGAACCGCAACAGAGCCCGTAAAAAAATCAGTCGGCAAATATTTTATTTTTTTACGTACCTCGCGAAAAAAATATTTTTTTTACACTGCAAAAAAACTTCCCGCAGATAATTCAAAATACAAGGCACATAATCAAAAATATGTCTGAGATATTTTAAAATATCTCAGACATATTTTTCACCACATATACACCTGCTGATTTTCAAGCGCTTGGCAGGTGACCGTTTTTGTCTGCAAAATCCGTTACACAACGGTAGAGTTTCCCTGTGTTTCGGCAACGGCGTTTGCAAAAAACGAGAAATTAACGCTGCCGTAAGAACGGTGGTCTATAAAGTTCGGGTGGGATGAGAAATCTTGCTTTTTGCCATGCTCGAGCACGAACACGCCTCCGTCGTTGAGCATTCCCGATTTCATCACAAGATCGGGAATCTCCGGAATCTCGCGAAGCACATACGGAGGGTCGGCAAAAATTATATCGAAACGCTCCTTGCAACGCGACACGTAGCGAAGGGCATCGGCCCGGAGCAAGCGGCAATTGTCGGCCTGCAAGGCACGCATAACCGAAACGATGAACGCGAAATGTTCGCGGTCGAGCTCTACCGAAGTAACGCTCCGGCAACCGCGGGAGAGCAACTCAAGCGTTATGCTCCCCGTTCCGGCAAACAAATCGAGCGCGTCCGATTCTTCAAAGTCCACATAACCGCGCAACACATTAAAAAGATTTTCTTTTGCGAAATCAGTGGTAGGCCTTGCCTTGAACGTACGCGGAACCTCAAAGCGGCGTCCTTTGTATTTTCCCGTAATTACTCTCACTTCAACAACTGAATAAATTCGTTTTTAAGTTGGCCGCACAATACAGTCCCGCTCAGAAAGGCTGCAACAGATAAGCCTTTAAATCATACGGCAAATCCTCGGCAAGCGAAAGGGGACTGCGCCCGAACGAAGCCACAGCATCAAACTCTCTCACCTCTTTCACAAAATCGCGCAGACGATTGGCAAGGCCATGCCCGTCGCCCTGCGTGTCGATTACATTGAATTCGTCGCCGCAAACATCGAATCCGAGCATTTGGGCGGCAAGCATTACAAAATAAGCCGAATCTTCCACGCCATGAGTGACATAGCGGTTGCCGAGCTGCAGATTCCCCGCACGGAAAGCGAAAATGTCGGTAACATTCTCGTGGCGGTAAGCAAAAAGCTGCTGACGACGGGAACCTCTTGCCTCTTCGGCAAGACGGTTTGCCACCGCCGAAACCGCAGCCTTGAAATTAACCGTTGAAAAATTATCGTCTACAACGCGGCAAAAGGCATC
>CAJKQZ010000105.1 GCA_905202115.1 uncultured Prevotellaceae bacterium
CTGTTCCGCCTTTGTAGCGGTGACGTATCACATAGTGCCTGCTGTCGGCGGCCTTGCTCGGCACAGTGTCGCACTCTTCGTAAGTGCAACGGTTCTGGGCCACCCAATAATTCACCGCCAACGGTACGGAAATATAACTTCCCCAGCCGCCGGCGTTATCAAGGTCGCCGCCCCACTCCGAAACCCTGTCTTCCGTGCCGTGAATCTCGAACAGCGGCACGACTGTCGGCTTTTTGTCAAGTTCGAACATCCACGTAAACGTCAGTCCCGCCACCGAAGCCAACGCGGAAAAGGTTTTCTGGCCCGAAAGCGCGGCAAGATAGCACAAATCACCGCCGTTCGACATTCCGGTAAGGAAAGCGTTCTTTGTGCTGAGCCTGTATTTCTTCTGAACGTATTTCGTGAACTTGCATATCTCGTCCACATCGTCTATGTTCATTCCTTTCTGCGAGGGATAGCCCACGTAGAAGCCGGTTTTTCCGCTCGGGTCCTTCAATCCCTGCGGATAAAGCACTGCAAAACCGTTCCTGTCGGCCACAGGGTCGATGTCGAAGCTCTTAGGATCGGCCTTGCCTGTATATCCGTGGGCCGCAACCACTATAGGCGCCTGCTCCTTTATATTGTCGGGCAGATAAAGCACGCCGGTGCGTACATGGCCGTTGATTCTGCACGACACATCGATATATTTTCCGGCCCTCGCGGACAAAGCGGTAAAAACCGCCGACACGACCGCCGCAATAAGTATGATAATTTTTCTCATATTCGTTCGAATGATATTATTTCCCTGTCTTGCCGCGCAGTATTCTCTTCAATTTGCGTACATAGGCCTCGGCGTACTGCTGCATTCCGAGATCGGTGGCATGAACGCCGTCAACCTGCGAGTCCTGCGAAAGAGCGAGCTCCCCATAACTAAGATAATAAAGATTCTTATACTGTTTGCGCAGCTTGTCATAGGCTTCGCGTTGCAGGCGGTTCACCTCCTCTTCCGTGCATTGCTCGATTCCCGAGTTGGCCCCCATATACCCGTCATGCTCCACGATGAGAATAGGTGCGTCGCTCTTCTCGCGCAATATTTTCACGCCTTCGGCCAGACGTTCCCCGATAAGCGCGCTGCGTTCACGGGTAGTCATGTTCGGCAGACAGTCTATCACGAATACACTTGCGTCGTTCTCGGCAATAAGTCTGAACATTTCCGCCTCCATATAGGCGCTGCCCGAAAAGCCGAGGTTCACCACCGGCACTTTCAGCATACGGTGAACAATGTTCGTCCATGCCATGCCCGGACGCGAGGCGCATCCGCCCTGAGCTATCGAAGTGCCGTATACAATCACCGGTTTTTCACGGTCGGGCCCCATGAAACGCAGCGGATACTGCTTGTCGACGCCTATGCGCAGGTCTTTCACCGTATTATACAGCGGCAGATACAGACGGTATTCGTAACCGTCGGCACCGGCGTTCTCATAAGTAAGCGCCTTGTAGACATACCTCACCGGCGAACCGAACGAATACAGCCCGCGCAGATAAAGTTCTTTCCCGTTCGCGTCGGTAGCGTATAGGTCTGTACCGCTCACACCCGTGGAAGGCATGTGCGGCATGGCAAACCCGCCGGCCACATTGTATTCCACCGTTATTTCGGGAGCTTTCGTGACGAAAGCCACATAAAGTCCCGCGGAATTCTTCGAAAGCGCGAACACGTTCTTCGAAGCCATGCTCACGGCACGCTCAGGCAAGCGGGAATACGACTTCCCCATCTCGATATTCCACACACGGTTCCGCACATTCGGCACGCTTCCCTCCAAAGGATCGTACCACACGGTTTGCGCAAATGCGTTTTGCGGCACAAACAAAGCCGCAAGCGCCGCAACGCCGACAAATAACATTTTTCCGAATCTCATAGTCCCTGAAATACTTGATTGTTCAATGATGTGAAAGCAAAGTTAAGAAATCTCCGCATAAACAGGCCTTCGGCAGAATATTACGTATGAAAAATTCATCTCCGACGCAATAGAATCTAATCGCTCCGCAGTAACAGACTGCCCGACATTCCGCATTGTCGGCACGATGACTGAAGGAATAGAAAAACGCAGCTTCCTTTAAAATGGGACATGCTTTTCCGCGTGGTTTTGCAGACAAAAACGGTCAGCCAGTAAGCATTTGAAAATCAGCGCGTGTATATGTAGCAAAAAATATGTCTGAGATATTTTAAATTATCTCAGACATATTTTCGATTATCTCCCTTGTATTTTCAATTTACTGCGGGAAGTTTTTTACCACACGAAAAAAAATATTTTTTTCGCGGCAGACCGATTTTTTATAAAACCCTCCCAAACCGGTTTTCTGCAGGAAGCGTTTTCTATCTGCCGGAATCACATTAAAATATAATGGATACTGTTTTCCCCTCTTGCGGATTATACAAACATTGCCGGCATCTGGAACCGACGCCGGCAATGCAAAATATCAAAAAATCGTATCAGAATGAAGAATATTCAGAATTGTCAGTTGTAGGCACTCTCTCCGTGTTCATAAACGTCGAGGCCCTCTTCCTCAACCCGCTTGTCGACACGCAGACCTGCAATCTTTTTCAGTCCGAAGAACAGCACGAAACCGGCAGCTGCGGCCCAAAGGTCGATACACAGCACTCCGAGCGCCTGAGCTCCGAGGAAGTTCCAGCCATGTCCGTAGAAAAGCCCCGAATCAACGGCAAGCAGACCCGTCATAAGGGTTCCGAGTATACCGCAAACGCCGTGAACCGAACTTGCACCCACAGGGTCGTCTATGTGGAGCTTGGTATCGATGAATTCTATAGAGAATACGAGAACCACACCGCAAACCAGGCCTATCACGACGGCTCCGAGCGGAGAAACGAGGTCGCAGCCGGCTGTAATGCCCACAAGACCGGCGAGCACGCCGTTGAGCATGAGCGAGAACGAGGGTTTGCCATATTTTATCCATGTGGTGAACATGGTTGCAACACCGCCCGCTGCGGCAGCAAGGTTGGTGGTGAGAAACACGTGCGACACGGCCGTGCGGTTGACCTCGCCCGAAGCGGCGAGCTGAGAACCGGGGTTGAAACCGAACCAGCCGAACCAAAGGATGAACACTCCGAGAGCAGCGATGAGCAGGTTATGGCCGGGAATGGCGTGGCTCTTGCCGTTTTTGTCGTACTTGCCAAGACGCGAACCGAGACAGAGGGCACCTACAAGAGAGAGCACACCGCCCACGGAGTGTACTATCGTCGAACCGGCGAAGTCGTGGAACGTAGTGCCGAATGTCGTCATCATAAAACCGGCGGGATCGCTGTTGCAAAGCCAGCCGCCGCCCCACGTCCAGTGGCCGCCCACAGGATAAATCAACATGGATATGAACAAGGAGTAAATGCAATACATGGAGAACTTGGTGCGCTCGGCCATAGCACCGCTCACAATCGTTGCACTCGTTGCGCAGAACACAGTCTGGAATATGAGGAATCCTTCAATGGGAAGCCCGTTATCGAAGAAAGAGATATCGCCGAAATTAGGCGTTCCGATAAACCCTTCGCCGTTGTTGCCGAACATCAGGCCGAAGCCTACAAACCAGAAAAGCAACGAACCGAACATGAAGTCCACGAAATTCTTGAACAGGATGTTCGCCGTATTTTTTCCACGCGTGAAACCCGCCTCGCAAAGGGCGAAGCCCGGCTGCATGAAGAACACTAACATTGCCGCAAGCAGCATCCATACTGTATCTAATGATATAGACAAATCTTCTATTGAAATCATAATCGTGTCATTTTAATTGTTTGGTTATTGCTCCAGTTCCGCATTGTACAATGCAATGTTTCCGCGTTCGCCGGTGCGTATGCGTATGGCGTCCTCGACAGGCAGAATGAATATGCGCCCGTCGCCGATCTCTCCCGTTCTGGCAGCAGCCTGGATTGCCTCTACGGTTCTTTCGACGTTCTTGTCTCTGACCACGATAGAAATAAAAGTTCTTTCTATCGAGCTCGTGTCGTAAACGATTCCGCGATAAATGCGTCCCTGGCGCGACTTGCCGATTCCTCTTACGTCGTAATAGGAGAACCATTCAATGTCGGCAGCCAAAAGCGCCTCCTTCACGTCCTCGAACCGCGACTTGCGGATGATAGCTTCAATCATTTTCATCTTACAAATGTTTTAAAGTTTGAATTAAAAACTAACTTTTTGTTGCTTCACACCGCGAAAATAAATCATTTTGTATTACTTTTGCGCCATAAACGAACAATTAAATAGTTTTAGGTCGATTTTTCAAGAAATATGCTATTCAAAGATTGCAAAAACAGACTTTTTAACACAAAACACAAAAGATGCAAATACAAAAAGCCAGACATAAAACACAAAAAAGCCGGAAAAACAGTTTCCGGCATATTATTAACTATCAAATTTCATTAAAGTCATGAGAAAAATGATTTTGCTGGCCATTGCAGCCTTTGCAACGGTAACGCCACGCATTGCGGCACAAGACAAGGTTGAAACTTCTATAGCCGCCGACTTCGTGTCGGGCTACATCTGGCGCGGCCAGGACCTGGGCAACGTAAGTATCCAGCCCGGAGCGGGAATAGCATACAAAGGCTTCTCGCTCGGAGCATGGGGCTCGGTGGGAATAGACAAGGAAGACACCAAAGAGCTCGACATCACGGCGGCCTACAAAACCGGCGGATTCAATGTGGGAATCACCGACTACTGGTTCAACAACACGGCCGATGCGCGTTACTTTATGTATAAATCCCACCGTACGGCCCACGTGTTCGAAGCCAACGTAGGCTATGATTTCGGAGTGGTATCGCTGCAATGGTACACCAACTTCGCCGGAAACGACGGCCGCAACAAGGACGGCGACCGCGCATACTCGTCGTACGTGGAGGCAAGCGCTCCGTTCAAACTCGGCGGGGCCGACTGGACAGCCACAGTGGGCGCCGTACCCTACAGAACAGACTTTTACAGCGACGCCGACGGTTTCGCCATAACTAACGTTACGTTAAAAGCGTCGAAAGACATCAAAGTGACACGTTCTTTCAGCCTTCCGATATTTGCAGCCGTCACCGCAAACCCGAGCGACGGAAAAGCGTATCTTGCAATAGGTTTCACACTGCAGCCCTAAGCGATTCCGCATTCATAATACCGCTTTCCCGCAGGCATATGCCCGCGGGAAAGTTTTTTTCCGGAAAAGTTCCGGAATTTCCTCCACGAAAAAAAATATTTTTTTGTACGTGTAAAAAACTTCCCGCAGATAATTCAAAATATGTCTGAGATAATTCAAAATATGTCTGAGATAATTTAAAATATCTCAGACATATTTTTTGCTATATATACACCTGCTGATTTTCAAGTGCTTGCCGGCTGACCGTTTTTGTCTGCAAAACCATACGGAAAAGCGGCGCAAATTTCGCAGTCCGAAAGCCGCAGGATTTTCAACCTACTGTCACGAGCGTAGCACCGAAACCGTACTCCTGAAACGAAGCGTCCTGAGTGCGGCACGAAGGATAATGCCGTTTCAGTTCCTTGAGCACCTCGGAACGAAGCACTCCGTCGCCTTTGCCGTGAATGAAAACTATCTTTTTTCCTTTATTGCGTTTGTTTTTCTCCATTACGTCGCGCACCTCGCGCAACTGGCGACGAAGAATATCGGCATTCGAAAGTCCCTCGACCGTATCGAAAAGCGCTCCTGCGTGCAAATCCACCTCAACAATGCCGTCGGTGCGCGGAGCAGCATGTTTCTTAGGCAATTTTTCGGGAACATCCTTTTTCAGAAGCGCCTCACGTATCTCACCCGCGTCGACGAAAATGCCGCGTTCGGGGACGTCGTCACGGACAGCTGTATAAACCAGCGCCGGTTCGCCGAAAAACTCATTCTGTTTGAACGCGCCTGCTTTATAGAACTTGGAACCGTCGATTCTCAGCTCCACGCTCACCGCAGGTTTCAGGGCGAAAGGCTTCTCGCGCTTGTAGGCTATCATTTGCAGCGCAACCCGCGCTATTTCATCCAACTTTGCACGTTCCAGTTCCTCTACAAAGAACTTTGTATTGGGCTCCAGCGTTCCCTCGAAGCGGGCCCGCCACACAGCTCCCTCGGCCGACAGGAACGAAAGCGTAACATAATAGTTGCTGTCGTTGACGATATACGTATCGAACGTGGTTTCCACCATATTTTCGACATTCGTAGGCACGAAAGCCAAATAGACATTCAATTTCTCCCCGCCGCGCCTTTCGGCCGGCGCAACGCCCTGCACAACATGCGGTGCAGCCTTCTTTTCCGGCTTTTCAGGCGCCGGAACGGGCGCAGCCGGAGCCGCTGCAGGCCTGCCGCCCGAGAATTTGCGCTCGTACGTGTCCGACTCGACCACTACAACCTCATTTATAAACATGGGGATCTCAAAACCGTCGTCATCTTTTACAAGAACAACGTTTTTGTCGCGGAAAGCAACCACCTTGCCTCCGCCCACTTCATTAAGAAATCTTACTTTATCACCTATCTTCATAAAAAACGCCTATTTTGCAAGACTAAAGTAATAAGTTTTCACGACGTGCCGGCAAAGACGCAAAAAAATAGCGCATCGAAGAATTTTTTCGCAATTTCTGCGTTAAACATAACGGTTTATCCGCGAAAAAATAATAATTTTGCACACCTTTCGTAAAGACTATTCATGAGACAATTAAAAATCAACAAAAGCATTACGAACCGTTCGAGCGCCGCTCTCGACAAATATCTGGTAGAGATAGGACGCGAAGAACTCATTTCGACAGACGAGGAAGTAGAACTCGCACAGCGCATTCATCACGGCGACCGCAAGGCTCTCGACAAGCTCACCCGCGCCAATCTGCGCTTCGTCGTAAGTGTGGCAAAGCAGTATCAGAATCAGGGACTGGCCCTGAACGACCTTATCGACGAAGGCAACCTCGGCCTTATAAAGGCTGCACAGAAATTCGACGAGACACGCGGTTTCAAATTCATTTCCTATGCCGTTTGGTGGATTCGCCAAAGCATTCTGCAGGCCATTTCCGAGCAGAGCCGCATTGTTCGTATGCCGTTGAACCAGGTAGGTTTTCAAAGCAAACTGGCAAAAGCGATCGTAAACTTCGAACAGGAGAACGAACGCCGCCCATCCGTGCAGGAACTTGCCGACATTCTCGAGACCGACGAAGCAAAAGTGCAGGAAGCTTTGGGAACAAACGGCAAGAAAGTATCGGTAGACGCACCTTTCCAGGACGACGATTCGAACTCGCTCATCGACATCATGACCGACGATTCCGCGCCGACGACCGACAACAACATGGAGAAAGAATCTCTCTCGGCCGATTTGAACGCTGCCCTCAGTACTCTGTCGGAACGCGAACAAACCGTGCTTAAAATGCTTTTCGGCATAGGCGGAAACGAGATGACGGCCGAAGAAGTGGCTAATTCGCTGAACCTTACGCGCGAACGTGTGCGCCAGATAAAAGAACGCGCCCTGCGCAGGCTCCGCGACGACGAGAACATCAATATCCTCACGAAATACTTAGGATAAAATCAGCTGAAAAGCAAATATAAAATATACATAAAAGCCGTCCCGACAAATCGGGACGGCTTTTATGTATATATCCAATCACTTTTTTCGGTCTTTAAACGGGACTTTTTTATCATTTCGTTATATTTGGCTTGTTAAATACTTTACAATCATGAACAAACAGCCCATACGGATTGCGGCGGCGCTCATTACATTCGTCGCAGCTTCGATGACATGCGCCGCACAGAAAACCGTAGTATTCGACAGCAACGGAGGCGTGGTAGTATTCCAAAACGGATTTCCCAACCGCAACTGGACAACGATAGAAAACGGGAAAATATGGTACGACACCAAAGGAGATACCGTTCAGGCGCACGGCGCAGGATTTCTGAGGCAGGGAAAGACATGGTACATGGTGGGCGAAGACCGCTCCGGCAACATAGGCGTGAACCTGTACTCGTCGACCGACCTGAAGAACTGGAAATTCCGCCACAAGATAATTTCACGCAACACCAACGAGCAGCTACGCAACGGCGAGCGTTTCATAGAGCGCCCCAAACTGCTCTACAACAAAAAGACAAAGCAATACGTAGTGTGGCTTCACTACGAGGGGAAAGATTACGCGCCCGCCGAGGCCGCCGTGTTCAAGTGCGACAGGATAGACGGCGACTACGAATTTGTAAGAGGCTTCCGCCCGCAAGGCAACATGTCGAGAGACTGCGGCACATTCGTCGACGACGACGGCACGGCCTACTTCATCTCGTCGGCCCGCGACAACAAAGACCTTATGCTCTACCGTCTTACCGACGACTACCTGAACATAGCCGAACTGACGGCCAAACTGTTTCCCGACCGCTCGCGCGAAGCTCCCGTGATATTCAAACGCAACGGCACGTACTACCTGCTCACGTCGGCATGCACCGGCTGGGAGCCCAACCAGGGATGTTATGCCACCGCCCCCGACATTGCCGGCCCGTGGAGCGAGCTAAGGCCGTTCGGTGACGAAAAGACATACGACACACAGCCCACCTTTGTACTCACACTCGGCAAAGGCAAAAAAGCAGAATACATTTATGTGGGCGACCGTTGGATGGATCCTGGTCTGCCCGAATCGAAAACCATAATGTTACCGTTGGAATTCGGAGACGACGGTTCGCTGACAATGGAAAACCGCACGGAATGGGAGCTAAGCCTAATCAACAAGACATGGAGGTAGAACGAGAATAAAGACATAGAATCGAAATAAGGCAATATGGCTTATTCCGATTACGAAACACTGCTTCCGCGAACCCCTTTTCATGAAGAAAAAAACCGTATCGGTAAAAAATCAAAAAAAGCAACCGATTCATAAAAAATCGCCTCCAACGAAAAAAATATTTTTTTCATGTGGTAAAAAACTTCCCGCAGATAATTGAAAATACAAGGCACATAATCGAAAATAT
>CAJKQZ010000106.1 GCA_905202115.1 uncultured Prevotellaceae bacterium
TCAAGTGCTTGGACACTGACCGTTTTTGTCTGCAAAACCCTACGGCAAAGCAGGATTGATTTTGCACCGGACAACATTCTTCATAAATCCGAACCGTCTGTCAGAAAATACCGTCGCCATGCGATTCCGAAAAGCACCGACAGCCGATTTAGATTCAACATGCTCCGATAATAACAAAATATTTTATAACTTTGCGATTGAACGTATTTTGCGAAACAGCGCATAGTAAAAACACCTCTCGCCCTTAAATGCTTACACTATACAGAATATCCATCCTGACAATAGCGGCACTGTTTGCCTGCACTCCAGGCAAGGTCTGCGCCGACAAAAAAAACAAACGTCCCGCAAAAGCGGTTTACTTAGTAGCTCCCGAACCGGACAAACTACCTCCGGTTGCAATGAAATCAAAAGTGATACAAACTCCCAACGAAGCACATATTGGCAACCATTGGGACAACATCGCACGCGAAGGTATCGACGTGTCGCACTATCAGGGAATAATCGACTGGCACGAAATATCGAAGAACAAAAACATAGGCTACGTTTACATAAAGTCGACCGAAGGAGAAAGCCTGGTAGACGACACTTACAGATACAACATAGAGGGTGCAAGAAAGGCAGGCCTTAAAGTTGGAAGCTATCATTACTACCGGCCCAACGCCGACATGAACCTGCAGTTCGAGAATCTCACATCACAGGTCAAGGCCGAAGAACAGGACCTCGCCATAATAATCGACGTAGAAACACGCGGCCGCAAATCGCACGAAAGTTTCATATCCGACCTCAAGGCTTTTCTGAAACGCGTGGAACAACACTACAAATCAAAACCTGTAGTCTATACTTTCCAGAACTTCTACAACAAATACATGAGCGGCGAATTCAAAGACTACCCGCTTATGATTGCTAAATATCACGACGAGGAACCGGTTCTCGCCGACGGACAGAGCTATAACCTGTGGCAATACACATCGAAAGGCGAAATAGACGGAATAAAAGGCTACGTAGATCGCAGTAAAGTAATGCCCGACTTCTCGATATCCGACATATCCTTCAGGTAACAGGCAAAAACACCTGCACCCCACACCTATATTACTGCTATGCGCACAAACAAGCCCAAGACACCCGATGAAATGCAAGAACACGACACGTCGTACACAACAGCCATAATTGCTGCAATAATTTCAATATGCTTTGCAGCAAACCTCAGCGCGCAAGACACGCTGGTAAGCTACCGCCTGAATCTTGTAAAAGACCCGATAACGAAATTATACGGCTACGCCTTTAAAAAGCAGAACATCCGAAGCCCGCTGAACGGCATGGCCTCGACAGCAGTAAATCTATTAGGAAAATCGGGCTCGGTATTGATAGGAAAAGAAGACGCCGACAATATAGACTGGGCTATTCCCCCTCAGTATAGCGCCGCCGCTACAAAATTCAAAGAAAACGTGGCAATGGTAAAGGTCGACAACAAAATCGGATTCATCGATATGTACAACCGCTTTGTCATCGATCCGGAATTCGACGATATGGACGACCTCGAAGGCTTTAACCAGGGAATAGTTGCGGTAAAGCAATCGGGAAAATGGGGATTCATCGACAAGGAAGGACAGATTGTAATTCCGTTCGAGTATGAAGACGCCGACAACTTCAACGAAAAGATGATTGCGGCCGTAAAGAAAGACGGCAAATGGGGAGCTATCGACATAATGGGACAGGTAGTCGTTCCGTTTTCATACAAAATCAAAAAAGCGATGACAACTCTGCCCGTCAGCAACAAGGAATGGCTGTCGGCAGCCGCTTCGGCCAAAGAAAGTAAGGACAACGGAAAATTCAGCGCCCGCATAACCGCCCTGAACAACGCTGCCACTCGCGTCAATGAGATGATTGACGATAACGAAAAGCAGGAACTGACGTACACAATTGTAAACAGCGGCGACTCGGTGGGAGTAAAAGACCAATACGGCAGAATGATCGTTCCGCAATTATACAAAACCGTTAAAAACAGCAACGATGTTTTCATCGTTGAACGAAACGGAAAATTCGGAGCATACCTCTACAACGGCGCACGTCTTATCAAGCCGTGTTTTGATTCAATGGCCGAATTTACAGACGGGCGATCGGAAGTAACTATCCACGGAACAAATGGCTGGATTGACACCGACGGAAACATCGACCCCGACATGCTCGTTTCGGCAGCACGCACAGGAATAGAAACCGAAAAGACCAACAAACAGCAGGCAAGAAAAATTTACGAAACAATCCTCGACATCGATCCAGAATACGTCTCGGCCTATAATAATTTAGCGTTGTTAGACATCGAGAACCACGATTACAACAAAGGGATGCGCAAACTGAAGCTCGCGCACGAACTTTCGCCGAGCGACACCGTGGTAAGCAAGAATCTCAAATGGGCTAAAGAAAGCCGCAAGGAACGCCGCAACGAGAGGTGGTCGGCCGGATTTTCCATAGCAGGAGCAATCATAGGCGCCGCCACGACTACTTACGCCACCTACTCATCTATAAAAGGCACTTCCTCGGCCGGCGCCAGCAACTTGTCAGGCGCAGGCAGTGCCGCAGGAGGAATTTCTTCGGGCAAAAGCGCTGGAGGTTCGGGACACTCCAACGTGTGCCCCAGGTGCGGAGGTTCCGGAAAATGTTCCTCAAGCTCGGGTGTTGCCGACAAACATTACTGTCACGGTTCAGGGAAATGCGGATACTGTAGCGGAGGTGTTACAACCAATTACGGGCAGGATGCAATCTGCACCGCTTGCAAAGGCCGCAATATATGCAAATACTGCCACGGTTCTGGAAAGTGCCCAACCTGTCACGGAACCGGTAAACGGTAAAACTAATACAAAGGCCAAAGCCACCTACAAATTTTACTACACATTACATCTGCAAGCGCTCTGATTACACAACACAACATCCACAACTGAAACAATCACGAACAAAATGCGAGACAAGAAATCGGAAACACAGGAAAACTCACACATAACCAACAAAAACATATCGGGCTTGCAGGCGGTAAGCCCGATGTTGTTTTTTGCCGTTATGTTCGTAGGCATAAGCCTCCTTACAGGAGATTTCTACAAGGTTTCCTTGTCGGTGGTTTTTACAATATCTTCTATTTATGCGATATGCACGCTGCGTGGCCGAGGCATAGCCGACAGAATAAAAATATTCTCGCGAGGAGCCGGACAGGAAAACCTGATGCTCATGCTCTGGATTTTCATTCTGGCGGGAGCATTCGCACAAACGGCAAAAGATATAGGCGCAATCGATGCGGCTGTAAACATAACGCTATACTTTCTGCCGTCACGCTTTATCATAGTAGGCCTTTTCATTGCCGCATGCTTCGTATCGCTCAGCGTAGGAACATCCGTAGGCACGATAGCCGCCCTTGTGCCGATAGCGTCGGGAATTGCCGAAAGCACCGGCGAACCGTCCGCACTGATAGTAGCTGCCGTGGTGGGTGGTGCGTTTTTCGGCGACAACCTGTCGCTCATCTCCGACACCACCATAGCGTCTACAAAGACGCAAGGCTGCGAGCTCAGCGGAAAGTTCAAGGCAAACTTACTGATAGTGCTTCCAGCCGCAATCATAACCATTGCAGTATACATAGCAACGGGCACGCAATCGACATACTCCGGTGCGGTTTCCGCAACCGACCTGATAAAAATACTGCCCTACGTCGCAGTTCTCATAACAGCTGTTGCGGGAATGAACGTATTCGCCGTTCTGCTGATAGGAAACGTTCTGATAGGAGCCATAGGACTTACAATCGGCACCACAAGCGCAGAAGAATGGTTAGTATCCATAGGACAAGGAATCATGTCAATGGGAGAACTGATTATTATCTCCATGCTGGCAGGCGGAATGCTCGAAATCATACGCGAGAACGGCGGAATACAATTCATAATCGACAAACTGTCGCGACGCCTTCACGGCAAACGTGGCGGTGAGCTAAGCATAGGGGCAATGGTGAGCATAACCAATCTCTGCACCGCAAACAACACCGTTGCAATCATCTCTGTAGGCAAAATAGCCCGCGAAATAAGTCTGAAATTCGGCATAAACCCATGCAAAAGCGCCAGTGTGCTCGACACATTCTCATGCGTGGTGCAGGGATTAATTCCATACGGAGCTCAAATACTCATGGCAGCCGGTCTATCGGCTATAAATCCCATTACAATAGTTCCGTACATGTACTATCCCATGATAATGGGAGTAATAACAATATTAGGGATACTGTTACGCTACCCCCGCAAATATTCATAAGTTTAATTCAGGAACAGGAACCGCACCGGCAGCAATAACACGTCACCTGCAAAAACCATCAATGAAATAAAAGGAAATCTGTCTGACCTATTCTAAACTATCTCGAAGATATTTTTTCAAAACACTGCGCACGCACAAAGTAGCCCTGCAGAAAATCAGAAAAGAAAGATTTAATACAAAATAGACCTCTTGTGAAAAAAAATATTTTTTTCGTGTGGTAAAAAACTTCCCGCAGCAAATTGAAAATACAAGGGAGATAATCGAAAATATGTCTGAGATATTTTAAAATATCTCAGACATATTTTTTGCCATATATATACCTGCTGATTTTCAAGCGCTTGGCCGCTGACCGTTTTTGTCTGCAAAATCCGTTGGAAAAGCACCGACATTTTACATAGACCAACCTTATCCCTGCCCAGAGGCATTCAATCGTAAAATCTTGCCTGAACCGTAATTTTTACCCGCCGATTTTCCGCCAGACACGTAAAGTATTTGATTCTCAAAATTAAGAAAGCCCTGTTTTTGCCATGTCGGAAAAAATCCGTACCTTTGCGATATAGCAAGTATAACCTAAATGAATGTAAAGAAAGTATTATTCATTACGCAGGAAATAATTCCATACGTACCCGAAACGCCCATGTCCATAGAAGGCCGGCAGCTGACACAATCCATACAGGAGAGCGGACGGGAAATACGCACGTTCCTTCCACAATGGGGCTGCATAAACGAAAGACGCAATCAGCTGCACGAAGTAATAAGGCTTTCGGGAATGAATATAATAATCGACGGGAACGATCATCCGCTGATTATCAAGGTTGCCTCTATCCAGGCAGCACGTATGCAAGTATATTTCATCGACAACGACGACTACTTCGACAAACGCGGAATGACATACGACGAAAACGGCGAGGAATACGCCAACAATGCCGAGCGCGCCATTTTCTACGCACGAGGCGTGCTCGAAACGGTAAAGAAGCTCCGCTGGCGTCCCGACATCGTTTATTGCCAGGGCTGGATCTCATCCATCGTTCCTCTTCATATAAAAACTATATTCAAAGAAGATCCGTCGTTTGCAGACACGCGGGTTGTGCTCGAGCTAAGCGATCAGACACTGAAGAAACAGTTGCCCGAAAATTTCAAATCGTGCCTGATATTGAAAAACGTAACGAAATCATTACTGAAAAAACAGGAACTCGATTTTGTAGAAGCCGACGATCTGACGAAGCTTGCTCTGAACTTTTCCGACGCCGTAGTACTTTCCACACCGGTTGTAAACGAAAACCTGCTTAATCACGCAAAACAAAAAGGACTTCCCATATTGCCGTTCTCGGAAGAGAAGGACTACGGCAAACGATACGGCGAATTCTTCGAAAGTCTTATTCCTTCGACCGGACAAGAGCCCTCGGAATAACAGGGTCGTCGGGCAAACAAGCCTGCGGAGGGTGAAAAACAAAACTCTTTCATAATATTCACCAACAAGTAAACCCGAACAAACAAGTGAAAACCAAAATATTATTGCAACGCCTTTTTGCTATTATGAGCATGGTTGCAATCTTAGCTTCATGCGATGACGAGACAGGAACAATAGGCGGAAGTATAATGCCCGGCGAAGACGAAATGCAGATATCGCAGGGCGTTTACGGAGTGCAGTCGCGTTCAGTAAAGGCCGACAGCGTTTTGGCAACAACAGATGTAAGCCACCTCGGGAAAATAACCGACCCTGAAACCAACGCCACGACAATCTGCGACTTCCTGGCGCAATTCCACATATTGGAAGACTTCAGTCTGCCCGAGAAAGAATCGCTCATAAAAGACAACGGCATAGTCGAAGCCGACTCCGTCGACATACGTCTGTACATATCAAGTTATTACGGTGATTCTTTAAATTCAATGAAGCTCGGAGTTTACGAACTCGACACTGCGAACGTAATGAAAGAGAACGTCTCGTATTATTCAAACCTCGACCCTACGATATATCTTAACACCAGCCCCTCGGCTGTAAAAAAGGAACTTACATTTGCGGTGAGCGATTTATCACTCAGCGACAGCATCCGTTTCTCGTCCTCGCAAACAAAAAATATAAGAATAAAACTACCTAAGGAATACGGCACATTCTTAATGAACAAGTATTACGAGAATCCCGAATATTTCAGAAACTCGTACAACTTTATAAATCACGTATGTCCTGGCTTCTATTTCAAAACGTTGTCAGGCAACGGTACAATGCTGGAGGTAGACGTCGTTGCACTAAGCGTATATTTCCGTTACATAAGCAATGACTCCATATTAAACGGCGTGCAACGCATGGCCGCAACAGAAGAGGTGCTTCAGAACACGCACATAGAAAACAAAAACTTGGATCATCTCTTAAATGCCGACGGATATACTTTTGTGAAAACACCCGCAGGAATTTATACAGAAGTAACTTTGCCTATTGACAGCATATACAACGACGATCACATCAACGACACAATCAACAGTGCAAAAATTTCTTTTATCCGCCGCAACAACGACAGTCAGAATATATACAATCTGCCTATTCCTAAAGAGCTTCTAATGGTAAAGAGCGGTGAACTGTACGAATTTTTCGAAAAAGGCAAAGTTGCAGACGGAGCTACATCATACGTAACGACTTTCAGCAGTTCCGACAACTCTTATACGTTCAGCAATATATCCTCGCTGGTTTCCAACATCTACAAAACAAGGCAAAGCGGAGCAGGCGTAACAGCATACGATCCTAAAGCCACACGTGAACAGAAGTATCGCGTATGGGAGCAGGCACATCCCGACTGGAACAAAGTAATGCTCGTTCCGGTTGTCACGACATACAACTCGCTGAACTCACTTACCCGCGTCCGCAACGACCTTTCACTCGGCAGCACCCGTCTTGTAGGAGGCAATTCGGAAGACATACAGATTTCGGTAGTTTACAGCCGGTTCAAAAACAGCAAGGCAAAATAACACATACCTTTTTGTCTCTAACTTTCACCTTTTATTCTAACATGTAAAACGTCATGAAAGGAATTGTACTCGCAGGAGGCTCCGGCACCCGCCTTTATCCTATTACCAAAGGCGTGAGCAAGCAGCTGCTACCCATTTTCGACAAACCGATGATTTATTATCCCATATCGGTTCTTATGCTGGCCGGAATCCGTGAGATTCTGATTATCTCTACGCCTCAGGATTTGCCAGCTTTCAGGCGACTGCTCGGCACAGGACAGGAACTCGGAGTAAAATTCGAGTATGCAGAGCAACCCTCTCCCGACGGATTGGCCCAGGCTTTCATCATAGGAGAGAAATTCATAGGCAATGACGATGTATGTTTGGTCCTCGGCGACAATATCTTTTACGGAAGCAACTTTACCAAGACACTAAAAAATTCTGTAAACACGGTAAAAAACGAGCGTAATGCCGTTGTTTTCGGCTACCACGTAAACGATCCCGAAAGATATGGCGTTGTGGAATTCGACACCGCCGGTAAAGTAATAAGCATTGAAGAAAAACCGGCCAGTCCCAAATCGAACTATGCAGTTGTCGGGTTATATTTTTATCCGAACGACGTTGTAAAAGTTGCAAAAAGCATAAAACCCTCCGCACGCGGAGAACTGGAAATCACATCCGTGAACGAAACATTCTTAAATCAGCGCCGGCTCAAAGTCCATACCCTGGCTCGCGGATTTGCATGGCTCGACACAGGAACGCATGATTCGTTGTCCGAGGCTTCCACCTTTATCGAAGTCATTGAAAAACGCCAGGGACTGAAAGTCGCCTGCCTGGAAGACATCGCTTTTACAAACGGCTGGATAAATGCGGAAACCTTACTCCGAATAGCCGAACCGATGAAAAAGAATCCTTACGGACAATATCTGATTCGCCGCGCGGGCGAGGGCACAAACACCTCCGAACGATGAACATCATAAAAACGGCCATTGAAGGCGTACTTATAATCGAACCCAGGATTTTCAGCGATAACCGAGGTTATTTTTTCGAAAGCTTCAACCGGCACGACTTCTTTACCAACGTCAAAGAAACCGAATTCATTCAAGACAACGAAAGCCGTTCCTGTTATGGCGTTGTGCGCGGTCTGCATTTTCAGAAAACGCCACACGCACAAAGCAAGCTGGTAAGAGTTGTTCGCGGTAAAGTCTTGGATGTAGCCGTCGACATACGCCGTAGTTCCCCCACTTTCGGGCAACACGTAAAAGTAGAACTCACAGAAGACAATCACCGGCAATTTTTCATCCCCCGTGGCTTTGCACACGGATTCGCCGTGCTTAGCGATATCGCTGTATTCCAATATAAATGCGACAACTTCTATGCTCCTCAAAGCGAAGGAGCAATTGCATGGGACGACCCTGCACTTGCAATCGACTGGCAAATACCTACCGACAAAATCATTCTAAGTCCTAAAGACGCCCACCACCCCAAACTATCCGAAGCGCCCTGGTTGTTCGATTATAACGAGCAGTTGTAATTTCATTTAGCGCAAGTTCGACACAAGAACCATTATTCTCTGAAATAAAACAGGCTATGTAGAAATCGAAACGTTCCCTGTGAAAAACACGGCACCTTAACGTAGGGTTTTGCAGACAAATACGGTCACCTGCCAAGCACTTGAAAATCAGCACATGTATATGTAGCAAAAAATATGTCTGAGATATT
>CAJKQZ010000107.1 GCA_905202115.1 uncultured Prevotellaceae bacterium
GTGCCGACGGGAGGTTCGGGCACCTGACAAAAATGTCATGTTCTGAAAAGTCCAACGCCGGTTCCGACGTTACAATAACCGAAGTACGACTGTAGCCTTGCGGCAAAAACAGCACGGCTGCGACAGAAAGAGAATGCCATTAAATCCTTCCGTCCGGATTTATCGGAATCCGTCGGCAACCTCATCGCTCTTCTACCGAAATCTTTTCAACTCTCATGCTGCCAGGCATTTTCCACCGTAAAAGAGGAATATAAGCAATTCTATACATCACAATACGTAAAAAAGAACATTTTTAGCATGTTTCCACAAAAAAATTCACGACACATCGGAAAAAGAGAACATTTTTCCGAAATTTTTTATTCATATCCGGAATTTTATAGCTTATTTTACCACATATAACAATGACTGGAAATGGATAATGACAAAACAAATTTAGAAGACTACATGGACAGCTTCGAGAACAAAGCTGTTTTTTTCGACAAAGACCTTATAATATTCGACAACATAAAGGATTTCAATGTAAAAGGCAAAATCAAGGTCGACGCCTACATAATTTCGCTCTGCATTAAAGGACATGGTATCCTGACATTGAACGACAGAAAATACGACATGGAAGAGAACGATTTGTTCATATGCCGCCCGAGCCATATTCTGGAAGCCCTGATGATGAACATCGACTTCGAATGCGTCTGCATTTGCATGTCGAAAGACTATATGCAGAACATCATGTCGCAAAGCAAAGGCAGCTGGAATCTCAGGATGTATATCGAGAACAATCCTGTGTTGCATATCGACAAAGCCGACTCGAAACTGATAAAACAATATCTCAACATAATAAAAACCACAATATCGCAAGCCGGCAGGCGACATCACAAAGAAATAATCAGCGCGCTCATACACGCTCTTTCGTTCAATTTCAGCGATATGTTAGAAGAAGCAATAAATCTGGAAGAGCCTACATACACCTCGTCGGAAAAAACATTTACCGACTTTTTCGACATGCTGACCTCGACTTCTTCACGCCACAGATCCGTTGCATACTATGCGGAGAAGCTGAATATCACCTCGAAATACCTTTCGGCAATCTGCAAAAAAATGATAGGGAAACCGGCTCTCAAACTCATTGCGGAATATTCTATTAAGGAAATCGAGAATCTTTTGCAGAGACACGACAAAACAATAAAAGGCATTGCCGTGGAACTCGGCTTCGAGAACATTTCGTATTTCAGCAAATATTTCAAACGCTACACAGGCATTTCACCGAAACAGTTCCGCGAAAAACACAGGAAAATGCAAAGTCATTCTCCGCAGTCCCTCACACAATAAACAGAGGAGGGAGCCGGACAAAAAACCTGAACATTAATAAAGGCGGACGATTGTAATCGCCCGCCTTTATTAATATGTTATTATAAATTCTATGTATCACACATCACTTGGAAACTACCTTCAGAATGGTAGCGGCAAGCTTGTCTTCGGGATCGAGAGCCAAAACTTTCTCGCAATACTGTTTTGAAAGTTCGTTGTCGTCCACCTTCATGTAATAGAAAGCAAGATAACGGTTTGCCTCTTTTTCAACGGCCTTGTTTTCCTTTCCCTCAATGCGTTTAAGCGTTTCTTCGTAGTAAGTCTTCACTTCCTCGCTGGGGTTAGAAGGATCTTTAAGAGTATTGATACGCGCACGCCAGAAAGGTCCGTAATGCGTATCGGCACGTTTCGTCGACAACTGGTCGAAAACCTTGTCGCCTTCGGTTATGTAAGAAAGTTTCTTGTCTTCGGGAGTAGTTTCATCGCTTGCAGCCTGATAGAAAATCTTTCCGTAGTCGAGAAGGTCGATTGCAGAAATCTCCGTGCCGGTAGAATCGGTATATTGCTTGAAGTAAGCAATAGCCTTGTCATAGTCGGGCAATTCGAGAGCAACGTCGGAAAGCTCCTTGTAGATTGTTATGTCGCTCTTTTTCTTCTCGTCTTTCAAAGCGGCAGCCTTTTCGAGATGTTCTACGGCTTCCTTATACATTTTCATGTTTTTCTCGAGCTTGCCGAGGTAAACATAATCGCGATGATTATACATTGTATCGGCATACTGTCCGAAAAGTTTATCCTTGTCGACAAATGCACTGCCCTCGTCGCCCGTTTCGATTTCGCAATAGAATTTAAGACGGTTAAGACTGATGTCTTTCGGATCTTTCGGAAGAGCCTTGTTCACTACTTCGAGCGCTTTAGCATAAGCTGTATCGGCAAACAAAGCGATTGCATACTCTTTGTAAGCATCGAGCGACGGATTTTTTTCCTCGTTCATGTAAGCGCTATAAGCCTCCACTGCATTTTTCATATCGCCCGTTTTATAATAAATCGAACCGAGTTCACGGTCTGCCTCGACAAACGAAGGATCAATGTTCTTGAGCTCCATGAGCGCACCGATAGCCGTCTGTGGCTCCACGTTCTTGTAAACCTGCGCTTTCTTTATATATGCTTCGATTACTTCGGGATCGTAATTGAGCGCCTCGTCATATTTACGGCCTGCCTCGCCCCAGTTTTTGTTTGCAACATGGATGTCGCCGCTCAGAATAAGCCCCGGAACGAATTCGGCATCTTTAGAATATAATTTGTCCGAAGTTTCCTCGGCCAGTTTCATCTCGCCTTTATCAAGGAAATAGTAACCCAATTTAAGAAGTGCCTCTTCGTCTTTTTTCTTGAAGAGCTGTTTAAGCACGCCTTTGAGTTCTTCGGGATTCGATTTGTAGGATTGAATTGCCGATTCGGCTTCGGTTGTCAGTTCCGGCGTAATTGTAGGTTTGGTGAGATGTTTCTGAGCCGACACATCGGGCGTCACAAAAATTGCAGCAGCGGCAAACGCTGCAAAAATCCATTTTTTCATAATTATCTTTTACTCTTGTGTTATCAGAATTTTATAAACGGTCAATACAAGCGCTTTATAAGCGATATTGAGTTGCAAATTTAAATTTTTCTGCCGAACAAAGGAAACAGACAACCGTTTATTTTGTAAAAACATGAGCATTTTAATATTTTTAATAATAGATATTTGCACGTTCAACACAAATTAAAACAGTTGGAAATATCATAAGTCTCCCCGCAAGGAAAAGCGCACGATGTATTCAGGGCATATTTTAAAACGTCGCAAAGACAAATTCACAAATATTTTATGCAATATTGCCCAAGCCTTACATTAAAACGGAAACACGTATCTTTGCACAGAAATCATCACTTGCCCAAGACACACGAGACTTCGTGGCTACAAACTTACGGCAAGGTAGAATCTTGAAAACGGACACAACAAAAGAAGATGCTGAAATCGGTGATAGCAGTAGGTACAGGAAGCTGCATAGGCGGCATTCTGCGATATCTTATTTCGTTATATTCCGCAAACATTTCCGCGACCGTCTTTCCGATAGGCACGCTGGCGGTAAACGTAACCGGATGTTTCATAATAGGTCTGATTTCGGGAATTGCAGAACGAAGCGGTCTTGCAAGTCCCGAAGTGAAACTGTTTCTGACAGTAGGACTGTGCAGCGGTTTCACCACATTCTCCACATTCATGAACGAAGTGTTCCGCATGGTCCGAGACGGACACACCGCCATGTTTCTCGTATACATAACGGCAAGCATTGCAGGAGGATACATACTGCTCTTTGCAGGACATGCCGCAGCAAAGCTATTATGAACATTTCTACAAAGAGAATGCAGGCAGGAAATCACACAGTCTCTATCATTTGTCAGAACATGTACCGTTGCATACGGAAAGCGGCATAGCAAAACAAGGTGAACGGCATGCCTTATGAAAAGAGCCGTTTGCCGCATGAGCGGAAACGCCCCGCAGAAAATCCGAAAGACATAAGGAACATTCCGCAAACACACCCGACGAAAAAAATATTTTTTTCATGCGGTAAAAAAGTTCCCGCAGATAATTGAAAATACAAGGGAGATAATTCAAAATATGTCTGAGATATTTTAAAATATCTCAGACATATTTTTTGCTACATATACAAGCGCTGATTCTCAATTACTTGACAGGTGACCGTTTTTGTCTGCAAAACCCGCGCGTAAAGTACGGAGAGGATTACGGGTTGCAGCTCTTTTTTCTGTTGTAGGATGTCCGGACTGAAAATCGGGAACCGAACAAAATTTTCTCCGCAAATTTTCTACAAAACCGTTATTCGCGGCAGCAGGAGAATGATATTTTCAGTCTCTACGGCACAGCAGAACATTCCTATTACGGCATATTCCGACAAAAAGTCATCATTTCCTCCTTTGAGAATCAACCGTAACCGAATAATAACCACAACGGCAAGACAACTCCCGCACAGACACAATCCAAGCAGGAGGAAAAAACAAGAAACCCGCTCTGCGGCACCAAAGTGTCACAGAACGGATTTTCCGTAAACGTCGCAAATTTAAAATTATGCGCCTATTTGATTCTCACCTCCTTGAACTGCACCTGCATATAGGGAAGCAGCTGGGAAGATTTCGTTATGATAAGCTGTCCTTTCTGCCCCGAAAGAAAATGATAAAAGTAGCGCGACATCGACTGCATTGACGGGTCGCTGGTCATCATAAAGACAGCACGCACATAAGGATAGTCGCCCGTGGCAATGTAGGCCTGGAAAGGTTTGAAGCTGTTGCCTTCCTCAGGGACGGAAGAACGGCTCACACTCATTACACGGATTTTCGGAAGGAACGACAGATTGGTCGTATCACTCTCGTTGCGCAGCCAGTCAACCCCCACGACACCGATAGCTCCAGGAGTTTTCGATACATAATCCACCACAGCCTCGTTGGTCTGCTGGGCATGAACGTTTCCACTCATGGCGTTGCCGCCGAGAATGGAATCCTCAACATAACGGACGGTAGACGACTGCGGATTGTCGAATACGATATCTATCTCGCCCTTCGACTTGGCATACTTTATCTGGCTCCAGTCGGTTATCTGCCCGCTGACAAGGCGTTTGACGTCCTGCGTAGATATCAAAGTGTCGGGATTTGCCCTGTTTACTATCAGCGCAATGGCATCCGACGCAATACGCTCGGTCATAACGTTGAGCTGGCGCGAGGCAAGTACTTCTTTCTCCTTGTCGGTAAGCCTGCGCGTGGCAAGACACGAGCGCACACTATCGTCAAGGAACATCTGCAAAGCTCTCGACTCGCTGCAATATGTAACATCGAGCGTAGCTTCCGGATACTGAAGGCGGAACTGCTCAATCTCCTCGTCCATAATAGGTCTGAACGTCTCGTCTATCGCAATTCTAACGGAATCGGAATCTCCCTGGTTCTGAGTTTTCCCGCTGCCGCAGGAACAAAAAAACATAAACGATACAGCGGCTGTCGCTGCACAAAATACCTTTCTTATCATCATAACTCATCACTATTTAATGACAAAAGCCAACGATTACGCTGGCTTTTGTCTGATAATTCATTTATCGCTTGTCTTTTCTCGCACTAATCGCCACTTCCGCAACGAAGCCGCTACCTGAAAGCACCAGCCAATGCAAGAAAAAACGCCGAGTTTTACTCAATCACGAAAGTTACAGGACAAACGTACCAAACAGATACCGGACGTCCTTGCTGCTTACCGGGAATAAACTTGGGCAACGAAGCTACAACGCGCTTTGCTTCGCGGTCACAATAAGGGTCAAGACCCTTTATGACCTGCACCTCACCCACTTCACCGGTACCGGTTACAACGAAACGAAGCATTACAGTTCCCTGTATACCCTGTTCCAACGCAACCGAAGGATACTTGATGTGCTCGCTGATATATCTCAGAAGAGCGTCCTCGCCGCCAGGGAATGTAGGCATTTGCTCTACTACATTGTAGACCTTAGTTTCCTCTACCTGCGAAGTGATGACCTCTTTAAGATCGGCAATGTCCTTACCATGCTCTTCGTCATTACCTTTAACGTCGGCAATGGAAATCTGCATGTTCGACTTACTCAGATCTTCCTGATTCTTCATCTCGTCCGCTTCATTCACTTCGCTGTCTTCCTTTATGACAGGCGTTGTAAACTTGATAGAACTCTTAATGCGCTGCACCTCCTGCTGCTGTGGCTTGGGCTGCACTTTCTTAATGTGCTGATCTTTGACTTCGGCTTCCTTAAGTTTGGAAAGCGTCGTGACCTCGGTAATATTATCTTTCTTCTTCTCGGGAAGAACGAACTTCGCGAAAATAGGAATCAAGACTCCTAATATTATTATTCCGAAGACCACCAATAAAGCAATCTTGTTACGATTACCTTGCTCCGCACGCAACTTATAAGCTCCGTACTCGTGGTTACGGCCCTCAAAAACCATGTCACACCACTGCTTCGATGATAAATCTATCTTCGCCATTGTTACTTCACTTTAGTTGTTTTAATTTGCAGGAGCTGACGAAGAAGCACTTTCAGGGTGTTCACTCTTATAGTGCTCTATCATCTTCATGTCAAAGTCGCTTATTTTATCAATCACGTATTTACCTATACCGCAAATCTGCATTTCGTCAAGCACGCTGATAAGGTTGTCATACGTTGCCTTGTCGGTTGCCTTGATTATAACGTTAGGTACACCTTTTTCACTCTTAATCTTCGACAATTCCTTACGATACAAAGCATCTTGCTGAGCCATTGTACGCGTGTCTGTCGTCTGATGTTTGAGACGTTCCTCCTTCAGCTTGTTAATCTTGTTGAGAGCAACAGCATTGCGGCGCTGCAGAAAAGCACGCGCGCCGGTTTTACCGTAAGTGGTTTCCTTCAATGTATTTATTTCAGGAATTCCCTCATAGTAATACAGCTTGTTGTTTTCATCGAGCAAGAATGTAACGGCTTCCGAAGCTTTAACTTGGTTTCGCTGTTCGTCTTCCAGATCCTCCTTGTTAGAAGGCATGTTGATTTCCATCGTCTGAGGCTTAATCATAGATGTACACAACATGAAGAAGCAAATCAGCAACATGTTCATATCCACCATAGGCGTAAAGTCTATGCGGGTAGTCATCTTCTTTTGCTTACTGCCACCTATTTTAGTTGCCATATCAATCTATTTTATTCCTCATTTTTCAAGGAAGTTATAAGGTTATAACGGTTTTCCTTGATATCCTGGAGGGAATTCATCACGTTTTTAATTATCTTGTAAGGGGATTTTGCGTCAGCCTTTATGGCTATGCGCAAGTCGGGATTGACATCGCGGGCGCACTTAATCCAGTCTTTGAACTCGTTCTGCAAACTGTCGCACGGGATACCGGGATTGGCATCACTCTTCAGATAAGCGGTCTGTTGGTCTTCAGGAAGTCCGAGGAAAGCTTTCATCTGGCTCATCGGCACGCCAAAAGCAGGTGAAAGTCCGAAGGTTCTCTTCTCCTCGTTGCTGAAACTCATTCCATACTTATCTTGCATCTCATCGAGAACCGACATCAGGTCGCCTTTCTTGTCCATCGAGAGGAATATCTTTCCGGTCGGTTCAACAAGTATGGTTACGATGTTCGATTCAGGAATCTTAATGTCCGAGACAGAACCGGGCGTATTTACTTTTACGGGTTCGGGTTTGATAAACGTAGAAGTCAACATGAAGAAGGTAAGCAGCAGGACCGTGACGTCACTCATCGCCGTCATGTCGATGTAGACATCTTGTTTTTTGATTTTAAATCGTCCCATGATTTAACCTTTCTTTTGTTGATTAGTGGGTAGCCGAGAAAGTCTGTACGATTGTGAAGCCTACTTCGTCAAGGCTGAACGTCAGTTTATCGATTTTGTTTGTATAGTAGTTGTATCCGATAAGTGCGAACGCTGCAGTTGCGATACCCGAAGCGGTATTTACAAGTGCCTCGGAGATACCTACAGAAAGCATGGCCGAGTCGGTACCGCCTTCACCTGCAAGAGATGCGAAAGACTTGATCATACCCATAACCGTTCCGAAAAGTCCTGACAGCGTACCGAGAGTGGTAAGAGTTGCAAGAATCGGAAGGTTCTGCTGAAGCATAGGCATTTCGAGAGCGGTGCTTTCTTCGAGCTCCTTCTGGATAGCGAGAACTTTCTGCTCTTTCGAGAGAGTTGTATCGTCTTCCATTTCCTTGTATTTCTTCAGAGTTGCAGAAACCACGTTGGCAACAGAACCTCTTTGTGCGTCGCAGAGAGACTGAGCTTTTGCGAGATCGTTTGCTGCAAGCGCTTTCTTGATACCATCCACGAACTTAACGAGAGATGTTTTGCCGAAAGCAGTGCGGAGAGCGAAATAACGCTCGATAATCAGCGCGAAGTCAGTGATAAGGAAGCAGAGGATGACAGGCACCATGAAACCACCTTTGTACATCGTACCGAGCAGGTTGCCCTGGATAGGCTGGTTTGCATTATCACCGCCCTGGAAGTTTGCGGGGTTACCTAATACGAATTCATAGAAGCAGTATGCTATGATGAAGCACACTACCATAACGATCCACGCGGCCTTAATTCCTTTGAAGCCTGCGCTCTGAGCCTTAGCCTTTGTAGCTTTAGGCGCCTTTACAGTTGCTTTTTCCATTTTTTAAACGAAATTTGTTGTTTTAATTTGTTGATATTTGATTTAACAGTTACTTGTTATCTTTTACACAAAAACATACGAACAAAAATAAGGTTTTATTCAGACATAGCAAAAACTATCCGAGAAATTTCCATTTTTTTTCGTTTTTTTACACCAGCCCTGTGTACACCGCCGCTGCCACGCCCCTTGCCTTTTTCAGGAAAACGGAGACAGTCGTTTACGAAGCGGCCGTATGAATTCCCCGCCTATATACAACATCTGAAAATAATACCAGCCGGTTCACAACGGCATAATATTATATGCTGTGAAATTAGCCATGCCTTGCCGGAGGAGTTTACAGACAAAAACGGTCACCCGTCAAGCACTTGAAAATCAGCAGGTGTATATATAGCGAAAAATATGTCTGAGATATTTTAAAATATCTCAGACATATT
>CAJKQZ010000108.1 GCA_905202115.1 uncultured Prevotellaceae bacterium
TTCGGTGCATATATATATCGGGCCTTGAAGTTTCCTTTTTCTTCTATTGATTTTTGAAAACCGGTTGATTGAATGAACAATGTGTCGAAATGTTTGTAAATACCGCGCACCATTGCCGTAAGCATACGCATAACGGGGCGTTGATTTATCTTTCCGGTAGCCGATACGCTTTCCGGCCAAAGGTCCTGCACCCACATGCTAAGGCGTGCTCCGGTCTGTTTTTTAACGATAATCCCTGCATAGGCTTGCGTAATAGGCGATGTGTCCCAGCAGAAGATTCTATCAGGGCGCATTCTGTGAAGCAATACATACAGGCAGGAAAAAAACACAAACGAAAAATAATTAAGTATCAATCGCACGGACGTTCCGTCTCCTCTTGGAATTACAGGAACCCTTATCACTTTCGCACCGAAGAAGGATTCTTTCTTTATACCCCAGAATTTATATCCTTCGTAGAAACGGCCTTTCGGATAATTGGGCTTGCATGTAAGAACGGTCACTTCATGTCCTTTATCAACAAAGCCTTTTACAAGATCATTTACTTTAAATTCTTCGGGATAGAAATATTGACTTACAACTAATATCTTCATTATGTATGTTTGCTTGCACAAGAACGGTATCAGAGATATACTATTTTCTCCAAACCATTTTGTTCACAATACCGGTATAAGATTGTATCAACTTTACCACTTTCACACTTACATTTTCGTCCGTATATGCCGCAACAGGCAGTCCGAGATCACCATTCTCATTCATACTTACGGCAAGTTCAACAGCCTGTAAAACCTGTTCGGTTTCTATTCCGGCCAAAACGAATGCACCGCGGTCCATAGCCTCAGGACGCTCCGTAGAAGTGCGAATACAAACAGCGGGAAAAGGTTTACCCACCGACAAATAGAAACTGCTTTCTTCAGGAAGCGTTCCGCTATCGGATACAACGGCAAAAGCTTCCATTTGCAACTTATTATAATCGTGAAAACCCAACGGCAGATGCTGAACTATACGACTGTCGAATCTGAAATTCCGTTGTTCGATAAATTTCCTGGAACGCGGATGACAGCTATACAATATAGGCATGTCATATTTCTCTGCCATTGCGTTTACCGCAGTCATCAAACTAATGAAATTCTTCTCCGTATCGATATTTTCCTCCCTGTGGGCAGAAAGCAGGATATATTTCTTCTTTTCCAGGCCAAGACGTTGCAAGACATCGCTCGCTATAATTTTTTCATAGTTCGCATGCAATACTTCAGCCATAGGCGAACCAACAACATATGTATTTTCCGGCCGCACCCCCGTATCTAAAATATATCGTCGGGCATGTTCGGAATAACAAAGATTGATATCACTCGTTACATCAACTACTCTCCGAATAACTTCTTCCGGAAGATTTTCGTCTTTACAGCGATTACCGGCCTCCATGTGAAATACAGGTATCTTCAAACGCTTGGCCGAAATAACACAAAGGCAGCTGTTGGTATCGCCGAGAACTATAATTGCATCAGGCTGCACTTTCGTCATCAGTTCATACGACCTGGCGATTACGTTCCCCATTGTCTGTCCCAGATTCTCGCCCACGACACCGAGATAATAGTCGGGCTCGCGCAATCCCAAATCAGAAAAAAACACCTGATTAAGCTGATGATCGTAATTTTGCCCCGTATGCACAAGAATATGATTAAAATACTTGTCGCATTTCTTTATAATAGCCGACATCTTTATTATCTCGGGCCGAGTGCCGACTATTGTCATTAATTTCAAACGGTTCATCGTTTCAAAGATTATAATGAGGATACATATCCTTGTGAGCAAAAATCCATTCTGCAAGTTCTGCCACCATAGTTTCGTAATCCGGTATTAAATAACTGAATTCATATCGGGTACGTTTGAGCGATTTATCGGCATTTACGCCTTCTACAGGATGAATCGTAAGAGAGTCGTTCCGAAGATACTTATTGAAAAGCCTGCAAAGGTCATATTTATTTATCGCTCTGTCGGGAACTGCATTATAAAGTCCGCAGGCACGTTCTTCAGCAGCTTTTTCCATTGTTTTCGCTAATTGCAATGTAGTTTGTCCTGTCCAAATTGCTCCGGTAAAGCCGTTTATTCCGTCCTGCTGGTGCATAAACCAATTCAAAAGTCCTATTCCGTTAGGATTAAGGTCAGGACCAACTATGGAATTACGCAAAGTAAGATTCTTTTCGTCGCAAATTTCTCCGAGCGCTTTGCTTCTGTCATAAAAAGTCTCTCCGTCTGGAAAATCATCCTCTGTATACGCTCCTCTCTTTCCTGAAAAAACGCAATCCGTACTCATGTGTATAACCTGCGTCGAGGTTCCAGCCGTAATTTCAACCAAAAAATGCGGAAGATAGGAATTCAAGAATGTTGCCATTGCTTTCTTCTGCTCGGCAAACTGATTAAGTATTCCTATACAGTTTATTATAGTGTCGAAGTTACCTTCTTTTACAAGAGAGTTAAGAAAATCTGTATTGAAGGCGTTTCCTGCAACGCTTTCAACGTATTTTGATTTTTCCTTGTCGAATCCCAAAACATCATGGCCACGCTCTTTCAAATATAACGATATTGTATGTCCGGCCATGCCGTTACATCCTAATATTAAAAACTTCATTTTCTTATTCGTTTGATACACGCAGAATTTACTTGGCTATATTTTCCACTCCGTTTATCTCGTTTTTAATATACTCAAGCGAAAGAAGTTTTTCTTTAACCTGATCCAAATTCAGACGCTCCGTATTGTCTGAATTAAATTCCTTGAGAATGTTACGTTCCGAATTTCCTTGTGTAAAGTATTGATCGTAATTCAAATCGCGGTTATCTGCAGGAACACGATAAAAGTTGCCCATGTCAACAGCCTTTGCGCATTCCTCGTTTGTAAGTAAAGTCTCATACAGTTTCTCGCCGTGACGTATGCCGATAACCTTTATATTTTCTTTCTTTCCTCCGAAAATCTCGCATACAGCCTCAGCCTGCGTCTGTATGGTGCAGGCCGGAGATTTCTGCACGAGTATATCGCCGTTTGTCCCATGTTCAAAAGCAAACAACACAAGGTCTACAGCTTCGTCAAGGCTCATAATGAAACGCGTCATCTGAGGTTCCGTAACAGTAATAGGATTTCCGCTACGGATTTGCTCTATCCAAAGCGGTATCACCGACCCGCGGGAACACATCACATTGCCGTAACGTGTGCAGCATATCTTTGTTTTGCCCGAATAACGGCTTTTAGCCACGGCCACTTTTTCCTCTATGGCCTTTGTCGTGCCCATAGCATTTATAGGATAAGCAGCTTTGTCGGTAGAAAGGCAGATTACACACTCAACCCCCACTTCGATTGCTGCGGTCAGCACGTTATCTGTGCCGATAACGTTTGTACGCACAGCTTCCATAGGGAAAAATTCACAACTTGGAACTTGTTTCAATGCTGCGGCATGAAATACGTAATCTACTCCCTGCATTGACGAACGGCAACTTTCGAGCGAACGAACATCGCCTATATAAAATTTTATTTTATACGCAACTTCGGGATATTTCACCTGATATTCGTGGCGCATGTCGTCCTGTTTTTTTTCATCGCGCGAAAAAATACGGATTTCCTTAATATCCGATTCAAGAAAACGCCGCAGAACGGCATTGCCGAACGAGCCCGTGCCTCCGGTTATCAAAAGGGTTTTATCTTTGAATATAGACATCTTGACGATTTGTTTTCACTTATTATGTATCAGTCCGAAGAATTTGCTCCACGAACTTTTTCCTTCAATTTTATATAACTTGTTTTTTTGCTTATTATTGCACATTTTCACTATTTCATTCGCCCATAGTTCTGCGTCGGCACAATCGGCAAACACAGCGCCTTCATATCCGCCTACCGCCTCGCGGGCATAAGGCAGATCGCTCACTATTATCGGCAAACCTGCGCTTGCGGCTTCAAGCAACGGTATGCCCAGAGTCTCCAACCTGCTCGGAAACAACAATCCGCTGCAACCGGCAAACATTGCCATAAGCTGCGTATGCACAATGCTGCCATGCAATATGAATGTATCGCTACATTGGTTGCGATGTATTCTACGGATAAGCGCATGGCTTTCTTCCGAAGCTATAGTCAGATGTATTCTGAGCTTACGCCAGACTTCGGGATTACGCGACTTTATAATATTCGCCGCCTCTATAAGAAGATTGTGATTCTTATACTTATATAAAAGAGCAGGATATATAAAATTAAATGTCTCCTTCTCAAAATCACAGGAAATATCTGTGTCTTTATCAGGCAATACTATATCGGGGCGGCATACATGTACGTTTTCACGAGGGAACCTGAATTTTGCGACAAACATATCTTTAACCGATTGGGTCTGCACCACAACCTGCATGTTTTTCTTCAGATACATACGTATGTAATACGGATAAACGGTTGAATAAAAGAAAAGTGTTCGTTCGTCTTTCAAAAACGGATTCCACATGATGTTTGTAAGCGGCAATAAATTATGAAAATAAATAATCTGCCTTGCTTTCGGATACGCCACCGCAACATTCTGAAACGATACTATCACATCAGGCGAGAAACCGGCTCTTTCTACTTCATTGCGAAAACCGAAAGCGTCGAAAGCCAATCGCCTGGCGCCACACGTATCGTAATCTATGTATGTCACACCTTCTATTTCTTCGTGAGGCATTGACGGATCGACAAATATACAATATCTGTCATCCCCCTTTTCCGTTTTGAGGGCTGTTATAAATTGTTTGAATACAGACAATGCCCCACTTTCACGCGAAGCGGTTGCCACCACGCACACGTTCATACTATTCAGATTGGTTTACTTGAATTTCATCAGAATACATACAAAATGTAAAGTTAACCAAAATCTCTTTCTTCAACACCACATATAGCAAAAAACTTTCAAACGCCGGAAACGCCATTCCGTTCCCTGCAAAAATCATCACGCCAAAGTTCATTCAAAAAAAATGATTCATGAAAAAAAATATTTTTTACCGCGTAAAAAACTTCCCGCAGCAAATTGAAAATACAAGGGAGATAATCGAAAATATGTCTGAGATATTTTAAAATATCTCAGACATATTTTTTACTACATATACATCTGCTGATTTTCAAGTGCTTGGCGAGTGACCGTTTTTGTCTGCAAAACTCTCAAGCAAGGCAACACGGATTTTACAGGAAACGTCATTTTTTTATTATCTGCCGAAACAAGCTTTCTACAAGCAATATAAACAAAACAAATAAAGCGGTGCTATGAAAAGACTCCCAGCACCGCTTTATTTAAAGAAGTTTTATTTCAGATTCTTATTACACTGTTCACATCACAAGCGTTCCGTCGGCGCGGATGTTCAGTTCTATATCGGCCGAGCCTCGGCGTTCGAGTTCAACCTCGTAATATTCACCCGATGGAGTGCTTATAAGGTCTACGTCGTCAATCGAAGCCTCCGGATAATTATTTGTTATATAGCTTTTCACCGCTTCGGGCAATGTTCCGCGATAGTCTGTTTCAGTTCTCACCCACAAACCGTCGGATGTGAACCATGCCTCAGCCTCGGAATTGTTGAGAGAAAACTCCGCAACAAAGTAATTCATTTTCTCTTCCCACTCGCGTACTGTCACTCCAGGATATTTTTGTGCAAAAGCCTCTTTGACAGCTTCGGTAACTGCAGCCGGTTTGTTTCCGTCAACTACTTTCAGCACCGTTCCGTCGGCACGAATATACAAGTCTATATCCTCTTTCTTACGCTGCTCAAGCTCTATTTTAAAATATCTGTCGGTTGCTGTTTCAATCAAATCCGTATCGTCAATGGTTGCCGTGGGATAATTCTCTGTTATATAATCTTTGACAGCTTCGGGGAGCGCGCCGATATAATCGGTCTCTGTTTTCAACCAGCTGCCACTTGCAGTGAACCATGCCTCAGCCTCTAAATTTTCATTACGGAACTCGGCTACATACATTCCCGACTTTTTATCCCACTCGCGAACCGCTGTTTCGGGATACTTTTGTGCGAATGCAGATTTTACGGTTTCAGGAACATTTTTCACTTCATCATTATCGTCGCTGCAACTTTGCAACGTAAGTGTCCCGATAGCGAAAGCCAATAAAAAATATTTCATCTCCATATTTCCTTTATATTTAATGGTTAGAACTACCTTTAATCATCAATGTCAATTACCTGATACTTTGAGTTGAAAGTTATCTCCCATTTGTTTGAAAGCTCTATTTCCGTATTGCTTCCTTTTTTCTCGATAACCTTTATCGTATGTTCTGGATAGTTTGTTTTTACATACGTCTTTATCTGAGTAGGAACAATAGCGTCGGGAACTGCCGAATTCTTGCAATTCACCTCTGTCCAGTTGCCTTTGCTGTTGAATTCGAGCTTATCGCCGTTCGTGAAAATCACATCATATTCCTTGCTAAGCAAATCCGACTCGAGTTTTGCCATTGCAATCTTGTTTTTCGGGAAATACGTCTTGATGAATTGCCTTGCAGCTGCCGGCAGCTGGCTCTCGGTGATAGGTTTGTCCTTGTCGGCGCTTGCCGTTAAGGTAACTGCGAATACGCATACCAATGCCAATAATAACTTTTTCATGTTCTTTTCATTTTAGGTGTTTATAATACTTTTATTGTTTGTTTTCACCAGCAAAAGTATAGGACAAATCTGAAAAGAAACTGAAAAAATACGCGTTCCAGGATTTTTTTTGATTTTTTTATCTGCGTATCTCGAAAACATGCGCGCCGCCTTCAAAACGATACCGCAACTCCAATGAATAACGCATGCAAATAGCCTTGACGATAGCCAGACCGAGACCGCTGGAGTCTTTCCTGCCGCCGGAATGATAAAAGCGGGTAAAAATCTTTTTGTCGTCGAGCGGTACGTCCACGCCACTGTTCTTTATAATAAAGGATTCATTCGTAATGATTATATGTATAAATCCGTCTGCCACGTTATGCGTGTAGGCATTCTTCAGTAAGTTCGTGACTAAAGCGGCAGCAAGTGTCTCATTCATGCTTATTTCAAAATTTCCCGAAATATCCGTTTCTGTTTTAATGCCTTGCGATGAATACACTTCGCTATAATCATCGATATAATGCTTCAGTATTTCATTCCAGCTTACGGTTGTTTCATCCTTAAACTGGTTGTTGTCGATTTTACTAAGCAATAAAAGCGAACGGTTCAGACGCGACATATTTTCCAGCGTCCGGTTTATTTTCAGCAACTCGCCTATCTGTGCTTCCGTAAGACTTTCGTCGTCAAGAAGCATTTCTATACGGTTACGACATATAGCAAGCGGTGTCTGCAACTCATGAGAGGCATTTCCAATGAATTGCTTTTGCTGTTCGAACAGTTCTTCATTCCTTGCGGCATACTGAACCATTGCTGCATTAAGCTTTTTAAATTCTGTTACTTTGGTTTTGTTGTGCAAAGGTTTGTTGTCAGCACCTCCGAGCCTGTATTTGTCCATCCAGCCGAGCAGATTGTAAAGCGGACGCATGTTGCGGTTGAATATATAAAGGTTCACCAGCAGAACCACCAGCAACAGAATCGCATAAAGAAAGAACATCCAAAGACAGATTGCCTCGCGCAAATCGTCTTTTTCGATTGTAGGGGTTGACACAACGAGTTCCATAATCTTGCCGTCGTCCATAGTGAATATGGTAGTCAACACGCGCGCCGGCTCGTGCTCTTTTTTCTCCTCTATATAAACCTCGCGGTCTTCCAACGAGATATGCGCGTGGGTATCGGCGTAACTTTTGCTCACCGACCGCATAAAATACTGGTTGTTCGAGCCGTTGTCGGCCGAAGGAAGCGGCTCACCGGCAAGAGCCCGCCGCACAATCATTTCAGAGTAGTCCTCTAAAGAATCGTCAAGCTCATCGTTTACCTCGTTAAGCACCGCAAAATAGAAAAATGCAGCCCACGCCGCCATTACAAGCGTCAGAATCGGGGCTATGCGCCACGTTATATGATATATCAGTTTCATAATGCGTGCGTCAACTTATATCCGAATCCGTAAACTGTTTTTATTTCAATATCGGCCCCTGCCTCTTTAAGCCTGCGCCGCAGGTTCTTCATCTGCGCATATATAAAATCGAAATTATCGGCCTGGTCTATATAATCGCCCCACACGGCCTCGGCAAGGGTATGCTTTTCAATCAGTCTTTCGGGGCGGTTCATGAAATATAGCAGCACATCATATTCCTTTCTGCCGAGTTCAAGCGGTTTTCCGGCTACACTGACCTTAAAGCTGTCAGGAAAAACCTTTACATTTCCTATATTTACAGACACCTCTCCGTCGCGCTGACGGCGCCGAAGCACACTTTTCAAACGGGCATGCAGTTCGGCCAAATGAAACGGCTTTGCCAGATAATCATCGGCCCCGAGGTCAAGCCCGAGCACCTTGTCTTCAATAGAATCTCGGGCCGAAAGAATTATAACATTGAATTTGCGCCCCCGCTCCTGCAACAGACGCAAAAGCTCGAGCCCGTTTCCGTCGGGAAGCATGATGTCGAGCAACATGCAATCGTATTCATAACCAAGAACTTTCTGACGTGCAACGCGGAAAGTCGCCGCAGTTTCAACCACATAGCGTTCTTTTTCGAGCGAGCGCGTTATAATCTCGCGCAAATCCTGATCATCTTCAATTACAAGTACTTTCATTACATCTACACGAAAAACAATTGCCACGCAAGATAAAGAAAAACCGACAATCCCGCAAGTTTTACACCTCGAGAATAATCTGCACGCGAAAAGCGCACCGAACTTTAAAGCCTGCACGCTGCAAAGGAACATTTGTTAACATATTTTTACAATCAGTAAAGGATGTTGAAAATACGCTCCCGCAGATAAAAAAAATTATCTCTGAGATAATTTGAAATATGTCTGAGATAATTCAAAATATCTCA
>CAJKQZ010000109.1 GCA_905202115.1 uncultured Prevotellaceae bacterium
CATTGACAATCAATTTGTTATAATTTTAAGCCTATTTCGCGACTGTCCCTATTTAGTCATTACATAAAAACAGACCTTGCAGTCGGTTGTCAGTCCGTCTGCAAAGTCTGCCGTTCGTGTCATTCGCTCCAATCGTTGTATTCGTCGGTCGGATAGAAATCGGGAAAGAGGTCGTGGAAATGGAATGCGAAAAACGCCATGTCGGTACACATCGTCTGACGAAAGCATGTGCCCATTGCAAAATCTTCGTCGTAAACATTGTAGTCTACACATCCGAACACGATGCTTTGACGACCGATTTTCTTCTCGCCCTCTGTAAAGCCGATGTAATAATAGGATTTTTGTCCCGTCCTGCGGTTGAATCGTCGGTTGAAAAGAATCGAATCCTTTTCAATCGTGTAGGCAAGATGATTACGCTCCAATAGCCGCCGAACGGATTGCATCGACAACTCTACATTCTTGACTGTCCCCATTTTTTGAATGTTTTGATTTATGATATAGTCGGGACAGGATGGGGAACCCGTTTTGAAGCGTAATAATCTATGTCGTGCTACATGGTTTTCTTGCCTTTATTTTGTTGTTTCTGCAAAAGTAAATAATCGGATTCAGATTTGCAAGGGAATCAGTCGATTCCCCCGCAAATTCTCTGAATTACATAATCCATGTAGATAGCCTGCCCGCTGGATTGTCTGCCCCACCAGTAGCAACCGTATTCCTCGATGATAACCTCGCCCTGCTCTTTCAGTCGTTCGGCCAGCCAAGAATCAATCAGCCACCATTCCATAACATCATCCACGAACGGATAAAGATATTCTTCGGAAATAAGGTTTGCCCGTATCATTTCCTCGATAACCGTGCTTTGATTCTTCAAAACACAATTCTGTACTATTCGTTGTGCATCCATTGGATTTCCAGTTTTGAGGTTAGTTGCAACAGCCAACGGTTTACGAAACATGTTAAATTGTGTTGGTCTATTTCGTTGCGAGGTATTAATCCCTCTACCGTCGGTGTGGCGCAACATTTCTCGATTTCAAAAAAATCGTTGATGTAGTGGTAAGGGATAAACTGCCGTTTAATGGTGTTAAAAGCAAAAATCACTTCGGGGTCACGGAAAAGAACGCCATTTATTTCGATGTGCTGTGTCAGCGAAATAAGGTTGTACTTTCCGATGCAGTCAGTCAGTTTCACATGGATTGTCTGGCTTGCATTTTTGATTTTCAGTTTTTTAGCCCGCACGGCCAACAAGGTTTGCAGAATCTCTGTCGCCCTTTCATTTAATGTTTTCATGGTTTGTAAAGTTTAGAGTTATTCCCCATTACTTGTAAAAAGATAACTCCATTCATAACCAACTAAAAAGGCGGCATATCTCCATGTAAGAATAGCTTTCCGATTCTATATAATGCAAATAATTCTATGCTGTTATATGGTTTCGGGCATAAATAGGGGGTGGTCTGTTTTATGTGGAATCCTATTAATGGGATAGATAAAAATTCGGTTTCCCATCTGAAAATGGGGAGGGGTAAAAAAAGGGATAGTATCTTCACGGTCGGCCTATCAAATCAAAACGCCCCGACTATAAAAATCGGAGCGTCTGAACGAAAGTATATTATGTGAGTAGAAAAGATTGTAAATGTAGCTTATTGGCCTTTATCGGGTCTTGGGTGCATAGCACCTTAACGAAATAAGCCAGCGACACGGATTCGGGAATCATCTTGCACCGTTCATTTAGGGCATAAGTAACCGACAGCGAATTATCAGCCGACAGATTCGGAATGTTGTATTTAGTAAGAATCCGATTCATTGCCCGTTCATTTCATTGCGGCGGATTTGTTCCCTTTGTTAGGCAGAATTGACATATTTCATTATAGACGGCGTGTGCCGTATCTTTCTGCGGCGGATTTACAAAGCAATCATCCGTTATTTCGTAGCCGTTCGGTAGGGCCTTAATCAGTCCTAATCCGTTACTCTCTTTAATAAGAGTGGAAACCGTGTTGCGGTTCATTCCGACAGCATCGGCAATCTGTCCGATATTTCAAAGGATAGTATTCGTATTATTAAGACATATAGCCTTTAATATGAGTAGAAAGCCCGCGATTTTCGGCGGATGGTTCTTTGCAAAGAATCGGTTATCCACGAAAAAGAAATCCGTTTGGGGATTGGCTATATAATAGGAATTACGGCGTTTGCATCCGTCGATTATGCGGGTTGTAACCTGCATTGCTCCGCACTCCTCCAATCGTTGGACAGACCGTTTGACGGTACGGATATTTACTCCTGTTATTTGGGACAGCCTATCTTCCGTTATATGGCTTGTTTGTGTCTTGTAGTCCGATTTGCATTTAATCGTTGCTCAAACGTAAATGTCAGTCGGTTTGCCGTTGCCCGTCTGAAGCTGGCAAATTGATTTTGGAATCGTTGTATAATTCATCGTTAGCGACGTAATTAGTAAATAGTATCTCTTTTGTTTTTAATAATTTCCGAAAGCAGGCGGAGCCTAACGCGGCTTTGGCGGCTTTTCGGTTGTCGAATCATTTGTGTTGCGTTACATAGTACAGCATAGTCTGAAAATCGGGTTTGAGGCTCTTCAGAGCCGAGAGCCTAAATTAGGTGTTGGTTGGGTAGGTAGTGGTATAAGTGCCACTTTTGAGCACGAAGCAGGGGACAGATTTAGGCATCGCCCTTATCCCTCTTGCTGGCTTCTGTAAAGGTACAGAGGTTATTTTCAGCAAACAAATGAATCGGGGAATTCTTTATCGGGAGCCGAAATGAGGGCTTTTCAGCGAAATTCGCTAAATTTGGAAATAAAATAATTTGGATTATGAGTATTAGAACCGACGATTTAGGATTTGTCTTTTATGAAGCCGACGAACAAGAAGAAAAAGAGTTGGAATATGTATATGCGATTACCGATTCTTGGAATTATATGGGTGATGAAGTCATAGACACTTTCCCACGCAGATTTTGGGATAGGGTCTGTCAGGAGAAGATAAAAGCCCCGTTTACAAAAGAAATGTTTTTGCAGGAAACGGATATTATAGCGACAATTAAAGGCTTTGGATTGGACGTAAATAAATTTTGGTGGGCTGTGCTGTTTGTTTATGATTGGTCGATTGAAAAGTTTACCAAATGTTTTTGGGTTAAACTCCCGCCAAAATCATTAACCAAAATATTAGACTATATCGGAGATTCAAAAGATTTTGAGATTACATTCCGAGTAAAGGGTAAAAAGAGCCGCGAAGCAGACCCAAATGTAAAAGCAGCAGTTATGTATGGATTAAGGCAAAAACTCAAAGAGTGGAAAGACAAGGAGTTTTACCGCATAATAGATCATTCTACCTACACAACGACATTCACAAATTCATCCTATTATATGTGCTTTGCAGCGGATAAGTTCAAACATCTGTTCGATGCTTTGAAATTGCCGAATCGAGGTGCGGCGAATGAACACAGATGCGATAAAGAGGTATCTTATAATAAAATGTTGCTTATTTCCCGTCTGTTCTATTTTATGCGGCTGACACGAAATGTAAACTTTAAGGATAGCGATGAATCGCTGAAAGGAGTGCTGAAAACCTATGCAAACAAGCTGCCGCATACTGAATCCGCTATCTATGGATTTTAGGGAGTAGGAAATGGGCTGTTTTTTACTCCCTGCAAAGGGTCGCTGGCAAATAGTACTTTTGCAGTGTCGAAAGGGATAACCCCGACGACCTGCAAACACTTGGGCAAGGGATGCAGCATAATTTAAGCCTCTCCCTAACAAGGAGTAAGAAATATTATGAAAAACTTAAATGTTTTTGAAATTTTCAAATCTTCTCAATTTGCTTTTATCAAAGGCAATCGTCCTACCGATGAAAAAGCGATTAAGGCAAAAAAGGATTCTCTTGCCGAATATGGGATGTTGTGTCCCATTACGGCGGTGAACGGTAAAGCCATCATAGCATCGGGCGGTCACCTGACCGATTTGGACGGCAACGATATTGCCGATGAACATGCAAAGGATTATTACGCTGTTTTGGACGGTCAGCACCGTCTGAAAGCCTACCTTGAATTAGGCTTGCCGCTTGAAGATTTGGTGGTCATTGAGCCGCTGAATAAAGGGGTTGCCATTGCATTGCTCATTGCCGAAATGAACATTTGCACGAAAACGTGGAAAGGTTCCGACTACATGGCAGCCCCCGCAATGGCCATTAAGGAAACAAATGCGGCCTTTGATTTTGCTATGGAATTGCAACGACGCAATTTCCCGCTTTCGACAATCTCGTTTTGGGCGTGTGGCAACAACAAACTCAAAGCCAAAGATTTGGTGGCAAGTCTTAAAACCCGTGAAATGCCCCAATGTCTGCAAGAGGCTGACGGGTGGTGTGCCAAGAGCCGCAAATGGTTTGAAGCGGCAAGTGAAAAATTCACGGCTAAATTCCTCGCTAAAAAGTATTTGATTTCATTCATCCAAGACGGTTACAATGTAGCCGAAGATGCTGCGGCCTACACGCTTGAAATAGAGGAGAAATTAAAAAAACTTGCCCAATGGCAGGCGGATAAAATCCAAAATGCCCGCAAAACCTCTACGCAGACACAAGAACAAGTAATCCTTGATCTGTTACGGGAACATCTTTAATTGTTCGGTCGTTTAGCCGAACCGAAAAGGGGACGATTGCCATTATAGCAATCGCCCTCTTTTTTCATTCCGTTATCGGGATCTCGTATTCTTCGACGGGCATAGCTTTGAAAAATTCGTCGAACGTGTAGCGCAAATTCATCGGCTGGGCTGAATAGGGATTATCCTTGTCGGTTCGTAAGGACGGAACGATAATTTGTTTACGCTCCATGTCGCCTTTGAACGTATCGGGCAAAAGGTAGGTTCCGCCGTTTCGGTGCTTTTTAATCAGCACGTAACGTGTCATGCCGTTCTTAAAGACTATTTCCAAAATGCCACGCATGGCAGAGAGGGAATGATAGACGGCCTTTTGCAATTTTTCCTTGTATAAGGCCGACTGCTCCATCTTGCTAAAATCTTTCTGCTCCACGTTCCGTTTTATTTCGGCATCGTTTTCGGCTATCTGTCCGTTCAGTTCGGAAATTTCCTGCTCGGTTTGCTTGATTTGTTTGCAAAGCACATTATAATCGGTTTCCAATTCATTGATAAGGTCATCATTATTCAGTTTCTTGATTTTGGCAATCAACGATGCCGATTGCGTTTTCAGTTCATCGACGCTATTGACTTTTCGGGTGATTGTTTCCCGAATCTGCTTGTTTATCCCCTGCAATTCATTTGCCCGCTGGGTATTGAAGCGCTTGTATTCCTCGGTGTGCAAGGTTTCCTTTACACAAGTCCAAACGGACGATAGGATATAAGCGCATTTGACGCCGTAATTTTCGCATTTCTGTTTGTCGTTATAAGCACTTGAACAACGATAGATTAGATAGCTGTTGTGGTTGGGTTTCATGTAAAGACCGCATCCACACGGGCAAAACAGCAAACCTTTCAGCGGATTATAGTATTTCGGAGCATTGCTTTGAAACAGGCTGTTTTCACGCATCTGTTTGTTGGCCTTGTCGAAATCTTCGGGCGTGATGATTTGCAGTTCGGGAATTTGGCCGTACAATTTTCCCCGTCGGTATATCTCCCCTTTGTATTTGGGATTGCGGATAATGCGGCAGATGCCCGAATAAGAGAGTTTGTAAGGGTATAATTTATTGTAAACCCTTACAGTCTGCCGTATCGTATTGCCGTCGATTAGCTGCTGAAAAAGGTATTTTACCGCTTCGGCTTCTTTGGCATCGACGACAAGCAGGTTTTTAGGCGTTTGGTTCAGTTTGTAATCGGGATTGTGAATGACTTTGTAGCCGAAAGGAACCGTACCGCCTGCAAACATATTGCTAAACTCGGCCAGTTTGGAGCGTAAACCCGTCTGCATCCGACCTGCAATCTTGTAGCGTTCGTCGGCACTTGCTTTGGCTTCTACTGACAGCGTAATGATGTCGTAAAGGGATAAAATAGTTCCAGCCTTATAAATGCGGTCTTGCTTATCCAAAAACAGAATATCGACACCTTGTTTCAAAAGTTCGTTTATCGTTGAAAGAACGGATAAAATATCATCTTCACGCGATAAACGGGAGAGTTCCGACACGATAATCATATCGGCGACCGCATCGTCCACATCTAAAAGTTCATTTAGACTTTTCCTGTCCTTTCTGGCTCCCGAAATTTTCTCTTGAATGATTTTGATTAGATGATAATTTCGGTCGCTACAATAGGCCGTAATAAGTTCAATTTGACGGGTAATGTCTTGTGCCTCCGTCGAAACACGGGCGTAACCGACTACTCTTTTCGATTTTTCCATAACGCTGTCAATCAATCTTTAGCGCAAATTTAACGTTTTTTTTGTTAATCTGCGACAAAATTGATTACTATATGTACAAAGATGCGATGGAGGCCAATTCGCCCGTCGTGCGGGAGAACTGTTGGGAGTGGTACACCTCGGTCGTGAAGACCCGTATGCACAACTTCTCCGGCGAGTTGATCGTCTTCACGCGCTGGCACGAGGAGGATTTGATCGGCACGCTCTGCCGCCGGGAGCCTTTCGTCGAGTTCACCGACTGGGCGCAGCTCGATACGCTGCCGCCCGATACCTGGCTCTATTTGAACTTCGAAGCTCTCAAAACGCGTCCTCCGTCGCCGGTCGATCCCCGTGAACCGGGCGAAGCGCTCTGGGAGGAGCTTCACGGCGCGGAATTGCTGCGTGGTAAGCGGCGGCTCGATCCCGTGCGGTTCGAGTGTATGTATCAGGGGCGTCCTTCGGTGCGCGAAGGGCTGCTCTACGGGGATAATTTCCTGACTTACGAGGAGCTGCCCCGCGACATCGTGCGCCGGGCGAACTATACCGATACGGCCGATACGGGCGACGATTACCTCTGTTCGCTCTGTTATGTCGTCGATCCGGACGGGGTGATCTACGTTACCGATGCGGTTTATTCGCGCGAACCGATGGAGATGACCGAAGGACTGGTGGGAACGATGCTCCGCGAGTCGGGTACGCGTGCGGCACTGATCGAGAGTAACAACGGAGGCCGGGGATTTGCCCGCGCGGTGCAGGCTTTAGCGCCGCAGGTTCGTGTGGAGTGGTTTCACCAGTCCGCTAACAAGGAAGCCCGCATCCTCTCGAACGCAGCGACGGTGGTTCATACGGTACGTTTTCCCTGCGACTGGGCGCTGCGCTGGCCCGAATTGTATGCCCATCTGACCACTTACCGCTGGAAATTCCGTGCTAACCGCTGGCACGATGCCGCAGATGTGGTGACGGGCCTCGTCGAACGTGAAATCGCCGGGCGGGACACCCGTATTAAAAGCGTTAAATTTATGTAGGCGATAGATTGCGGATCGTGTGTATTCGCGATTGAGGTTTGTGTGGTGCGGGAGAGAGAACCCGTTGGTGTGTCGTGGACGTGTTGATCGGTTCTGGTCTGAAATCTCTTTCGGTCCCGGTAGGGAAGGTGTTTTGGGAAGTTGAAAAACATACGAATTGTGCCGGCGACCGTCGGCCCGTCATTACCTTTGTCATATAACGCTTTGGATTAAAAGTCTTTGTAAAAATCGATTTTCATATAAAGGATAAGGAGGAGCAGGGCATAGAGCAGCGACCACCGATGATGATCAAGCATGTTTGCTACGGATGTATTTTGTGGTTATTGTATGCTATGACGAAGTACATCGTTGATAAAGAGATTAGTAGGGCGATATTATGGGGCTTGGGGCGTGATTGTCGCTGTAAAGAAAATGAGGCGATGACGAACTAAATCCTGATAAATCCTGGGGGATACACTAAATCGTATAATCAATCACCATGGCAAATATTGCCGAATAGGCGCTCTTTGAATAATTTTTTATATATTTATGTCGAATTGTTTTATTGGACGAACTGTTTTTAGGGGGATTTAATGATTTTCAGCTTATGAGAAGATTTTTATTTTGGTCTTTGTGTTTTTGCCTGCTGTTTCCTGTAGGGTTATCTTCTTGCGATGGCAGCGATTCGGCGGCGGTGATTTTTGGGGGAACGACCGGGGAGCTTACATGGACTTTGACGGAGGATGGTGTCCTGACGATTACCGGGGAAGGACCTATGCCCGATTATAGAGATGGAGGTACTTCGGAAACTCCGCCTTGGTATCCGCATGTGAACAGGATTTCCTCCTTGACGATTGGCGAAGGTGTGACCCGCATCGGAGATTATGCATTTATGTTATGCAGCTTTGTGACGGAAGTTGTTATTCCGGAAAGTGTGACAAGTATGGGAGATTGGGCTTTCTGGCATTGTCAGAGTTTGAAGCGTATCACCTTCCCTGACCGTATGGTGAGGTTCGGTGAATGGGCATTCTACGAGAATGAAAGTCTTCAGAGCGTCTGTATTCCCGAGGGGGTAACGACTATTCCGAGCAGCGCTTTTGCTCGATGTCATAATCTAACGTGTGTTATCATGCCGGGGAGTTTGCAAACTATTTGTGGCGGGGCTTTTTCGCAGTGTCATAAATTGACGGATGTAACTATTCCCGATGGCGTGACGGTGATTGAAACAGGAGCTTTTCCAAGTTATCTTGATATGGCTGTCGTTACCTGTCTGGCCGTTATTCCGCCGGAGCTAGGGAAAGATAATTTCGGCCTTCCTGCTAAAATTCTTTATGTACCTGCCGGCAGTGTGGAGGTGTACAGGAAAA
>CAJKQZ010000110.1 GCA_905202115.1 uncultured Prevotellaceae bacterium
ATATACACCTGCTGATTTTCAAGTGCTTGGCGGGTGACCGTATTTGTCTGCAAAACCCGAAGACAAGGCACCGCGGATTTTGTGATGAACGATGTCTTTTTTCTTCGTCTTTTATTTGCTTCTGTTGTAACACGTATATTGTCGATTCAAACAATATACATGTTTTATATGTACGATAATATCTGTTAAATACATATTTTTGTAAAATAAATTACACGAAAATGAAAAAGATAGCTCTGCTCGCGCTATGCATGTTCTATGGCGCGTGTGTGTTGGCTTCGCCTGCTCTGAAAATAAAGATTACCGCTCGCCAGCCCGACGGCGTTGGGATTGTGCTCGTAAAAGGCGGGGATGAACATATACCTTATTATATTACGCTTGACGGATACATTGCCGTGAAGGACGTGACGGGGGCATATCGTTATGCCAGCGCATACACGGAAGCGGGCTGGGTTGCGGGCGATATGCTCGTTCATAATTCTGCAGACCGTTGTGCCGGCGAAATAGCCTGGCTCGAAGCAAACGGCATGTGTGACGTTCCTGCCGGTGGAGCGGTCAGGCAGAAATATAGCAGGGGTGTCGCTGTGCAAATAAGCAATGCGGACGACAGGACGGGGAATCCGGTTATACCTGTGGTGCTTGTGCAGTATAGCGACGTTAAATTCACTGTTGAGGACGCACACCGTGCTTTCGACAGGCATTTCAATGCCGAAAATTATACAGCCGAGGGTGGCCGCGGCAGTGTGAGGGATTATTTCGTGGCACAGAGCATGGGAAAATACTCTCCGTCGTTCGATGTGCTCGGAGTTGTTACTCTTCCTGAAAGCCGCAGTTATTACGGTCGCAATTCGGGCGCGAACGTAGATGTGAATGTGCATGAAATGGTGCGGCAGGCGGTTAGCCTTGCCGAGAGTAACGGTGCCGATTTCTCGAAATACCGTACCGTCGGCGGCGACATTCCTGTAGTAGGTATTGTTTATGCCGGCGTAGGGGAACATTCCTCCGACGAAGACGACGCTGTATGGGCAATGTTCACACCTTGCGAGATAAATACCGGCGGCGGTACTATTTCTTCGTTTCTTGTTACGAACGAACTCTTTTATAACAGTTCGAAAGATACTTATGAAATCGACGGTATAGGGGTTTTTTGTCATGAGTTCTCGCATTTTCTCGGTTTGCCCGATTTTTATAATACCAATTCGAGAACTGATATTTTCGGACTCAGTTTCTGGTCGATTATGGACTACGGACAGTATTGGGCCGACGGGAAAATTCCTGTGGGATATACGGCTTACGAGCGCGCGTTTATGGGATGGCTCGACATAGATACTCTGGAAACGCAGAAACAGTTGTGCTCGCTCAACGCTCTCGGCTCGGAATCGCAGAACGCATATTATATATTCAATGATAACGACGTCATGCGGAATGAATATTACATTCTTGAAAACAGGCAGCCTTCGACGTGGTTTCCTACGAAGCTCGGTTCGGGAATGCTCGTGTTTCATGTGGACTACAGTTACTCTGCGTGGGAGAACAATGAGGTCAACAATATAGCCTCTCGCCAGCGGATGACTATTATTCCCGCCGACGGAACATTGGTTAAGGAAGACGTGGCTCTGCCTTCCGATTATGCAGGAGATTTCTTTCCCGGAACGAGCGGAAACACGTCTTTGGGAGATAATACAACCCCTGCGTTTGCACCTTACAGGAGTAATGAACTCGGCAAATTCATCACATCCATAACGGAAACCGACGGTAAGGTGTCGTTCTGCTATATGGCCCGCGGAGTATTGGAAGCTCCGAAAGATATCAGTCTTTTGTCTGAAAACGGGACTGTTAAGATTTCGTGGGAAGCTGTTGAAAATGCAGAGACATACCATGTGGAAGTTGTGTGCGGCGGGAAAACGGTGTCCGACTGTAATGTAACTGAGCCTGTTGCGCTTATTGACGGTATCGGTATGGAGAAGAATATCACCGTAAAGCTCGTGGCGCGGAGCGATGACTATGTGGATTCCCCCGTCTCGGTCGAAACATTCGGAAATCCGCTCGGAATAGGCGACAATTTGATTTCCGGAGATATGGATTGCTGCGATGTTTATAGCGTTGAAGGTATTCTGTTGCGCAAAGGCGTGAATAAAGGAGAACTCCGGCAGATGTTCACCGAAGGCGTGTATGTTTTGCGGTTCGCAAACGGAAACTCCGAAAAAATTATAGTGTTCTGACGATATTTTCCGTTCCGGTTGACTATAGGCCGACGGCTACCACGGCGTTTGTCGCATGAGAATTTATTCATTTTTGAAATATTATACTGAATATAGCTTGTTGCGGATGTGAAGCACGATTTATTCGTAACCATAAAACACATTGGAAAAAATATGTCTGAGATATTTTAAATTATCTCAGACATATTTCAAATTATCTCTGAGATATTTTTAAACACCTCCCGAAAGATTTTTTCGAATCCGAACGCATTGTAGCTTAAAGGCTTTATGAAATTCCGGAAATCTCGCAGAAATAAGGGATTTCTGCAGTGAATAAATATTCATTTGCAAGAAAAGTGAATTTGATAAATATATTTTTACAATTTAGAACGGTTATAAAAAATAGAAGTCTTGCGTTATTTGCGTTTTGAAATGATTTTTGATTGTAATTTGCTATTAATAAGTGATGTATTAGTGAAAGAAAAAAACAGGTAAAATATATTTGCTATATTAAATATTGTTATATATGTGCCTTTTTACGAATGTTTGGAAATAAAAAGGGCAGGGGCTTTTATGTAAAACTTAATGGGTACGGTTACAAGACCTTAGATATTTTAAGTGAAATACCCGATGAATTTTGTCTTGTCAGGTATAATTATTTTGCCGAACTTTGCCAGACCGTCACGTAAAAGACAACGTATTTCCCGATAAGGTTATAAAACAACTCTTATACAGGAAAGAGAACCATTCGCTGCCGGTCGCCGGCAACGATATTTTAAATGCGCTTCAAAGGCAGATATCAATAAATAAAAGAAATGCAAAACACAACGGAACAAAGCTGGAATCGCTGTCTTGACTTCATAAGTCACAACATAGAAGAAAAACCGTTTTCCACATGGTTCAGCCCGATTCGTTTCGGCGGATTGAGGGGAAAGCAGTTGAAACTTATCGTTCCCACGCATTTCTTTTATGAATATATAGAGGAGCATTTCATTACAATATTACGTGCGGCTGTAGAGCGCGAGTTCGGTTCAGGAATAAAGATAGGCTATCAGATAGAGATTGACTCCACGAACAGCATATCGCAGAAAGCCGTGGACGATGCCTATAAAGGCCCAGCAAAATCCGTTGAAAGAACCGGTGTCAACAAGTCTCCGTCGATGTTGTCGGGGCTGGCGGGAGCGGCGCCGCAGGAGTTGGATTCCAGGCTTAATCCCGACCGTACTTTCGAAAACTTTATCGAAGGAGATTCTAATAAATTGCTTAGAAGTGTCGGAATGTCTATTGCCGATGCTCCTGACCGCATGACTTTCAACCCGCTTTTTATCTATGGCGCCTCGGGTGTGGGAAAAACTCATCTTGTAAATGCCATAGGCATGAGGATTAAGGAAAAATTCCCCGCAAAAAGAGTGCTGTATGTCTCGGCCCATTTGTTTTTTGTTCAGTACACCGACTCGGTTGTGCATAACCGTTTCAACGATTTCATAAACTTTTACCAGAGTGTGGAAGTTTTGATAATAGATGACATTCAGGAAATAGCGGGCGAGACGAGAAAAAAAACCCAAGAGGCTTTCTTTCATATTTTCAACCACCTTCACCAGACGCATCACCAGCTTATAATGACCTGCGACCGTCCTCCGATGCAGCTCGAGGGAATAGAGGACCGCTTGCTCACCCGTTTTAAGTGGGGACTGGTTGCTGAATTGGAAAAACCCGATACCAGACTTGCAAAGAAGATACTTCTTGAAAGGATTCGCCATAACGGTTTGAGATTCCCGCTTGAAGTGGTCGACTACATCGCCGAGAATGCCACGGATAACATCCGCGATCTCGAGTGTGTTATAAATTCGATTCTCGCTTACTCGGTTGTTTACAACAGCGACGTGGATCTCGAGCTTGCTAAACGGGTTGTTGCCCGTACTGTAAAACTCGATCGAAAGCCGATAACGGTTAATCAGATAGTAGAGCATGTAAGCAAGTTTTACGACATAGCTATCAAGGATATATGTTCGAAAAGCCGCAAACAGCTCATAGCTCAGGCAAGGCAGGTGTCGATGTATCTTGCGCAGAAGCACACCGATCTTTCTTATTCGAGAATAGGTTCGATGATAGGCAAGCGCGATCATTCAACGGTGCTGCATTCGTGCAGCGTGGTGCAGCATCGTATAAGCACCGACAAGGTTTTTCGTCGTGAGCTGGAAGATATAGAGGCAACTCTCAAATAATTCAGGGATATATAGCGCTTGCGGAAATATATTTCCTGTTGCTGGAAAAAATAAAGTATATAGAAACTCGCCGATTGGCGAGTTTTTTTGTGCTGTATAATGATGTTTGAAAAACGGTACGGTGAGAAGTCGGTAGAGAAAAGATTATCTCGCGATATGCTCTCGTGAAAAAAATATTTTTTTTCGTGTGGTAAAAAAACTTCCCGCAGTAAATTGAAAATACAAGGGAGATAATCGAAAATATGTCTGAGATAATTTAAAATATCTCAGACATATTTTTTGCTATATATATACTTGCTGATTCTCAAGTGCTTGGTCGCTGACCGTTTTTGTCTGCAAAATCAAACGATAAGGTTACATAATTCGTTTTTCTTTTTGTGTGGTTTTTGTAAAAAAGGCGTGGCTGCAGCGCTGTTACAGGTTAGGCGAGAAATCCTTGTCGTTTTAATGTTTCTATCATGGTTTGCGACATCATTTCGTTGTCTTGTTTTGTATAACGGATGTCGGTGAAAATCTGGGCTAAGGTTTCTTTTGCGTTTATTCTGACAAATTCTTTGTTCTCTGGCAGAGACTCTTTGTAGGAAAAGGCTTTGTCAATGTCTTCGGGTGAATAATCGTGATATTTCTCATTGTGTATTATCGCTTCGAGCGGCAGACGGTCGCTTTGTGCGGGATTCTCGTCGGGATAACCGAGCGTTATGGTCGCTACGGGGAATGTGAGCTTAGGCATTCCGAGTATGTCGATTATTTGTGCCGGCTGATAGATTGTTGTTCCGAGAAAGCACGTGCCGAGTCCGGCTTCTTCGGCCAGAATGCAGAATGTCTGTGTGTAAAGCAAGGCATCAGTGGCCGCGTTCATGAACGAAAGCATATTGTCGTAGCCCGGCGAGGCGTTACGGCAGTTGCACCATTTGACAGTGCGGTTGAAATCGGCGCAGAAAGTGAGTACCGCAGACGCATTTTCCACCATAGGCTGGTTGAAATGTAGCGGAGCGAGTTTTTTCTTCATCTCGGCCGAACGTGTTACCACAACGCTGTAAAGTTGCATGTTGCCCATTGTCTGGGTGCGTTCGGCCTCGTGCAGCAGGCTGTTGAGAAGTTCGTCGCTAACGGCTTTTTCCGAATATTTCCGTATGCTGCGGTGTCTTTTTATTGATTCCATGCTCTTTTATGTTTTATTTTATAGTAAAAGTAGTTATTTTTTCCGGACATAAGGGAATAGTTTTTTACAAAATGTTCATTATTGGGTCGGATTTCCTATATTTGCCGTGCCAAGTGGCGGAGTTTGACGGCAAAAAGCGGAAATATATGTGCTTTTTTATTTGTCGGGCTTTCGCTTTGCGTTTGCTTGTGGCATAAACGAAACACGTTTGGTAGAATATGGGTTTGGAATCAAATAGCAGCATTTATTCGCAGCTCCTTATGGATCTTGCGCGTGATATAGTCGATAAATCGGCCGAAAAGAAAGGCAAACTGAGTGTCGATGAGGTATTCGACATCTTGGGAAAGCACAGGGATGATGTGCTGAAGGCACAGACGAAAATAGTGGAGGTGCGTCCCGATGTCTTGGAGTGCGATGTGGTCCGTTTTCAGAACAACAAAGACAAATGGGTGGCTTTCGTTGGGCTTATGAACGGAGACCCATACGAAATATTTACCGGTTTGCAGGATGATGAGGTAGGAATTGTATTGCCCAAGACTGTTACGAAAGGGAGAATCATTAAGGTTTTAAATCCGGACGGGACAAAGCGGTACGATTTTCAGTTTGAGAACAAACGCGGTTATAAGACAACGGTCGAGGGACTGTCGGAAAAATTCAACAAAGAGTATTGGAACTACGCCAAACTTATTTCGGGAGTGCTGCGATACCGTATGCCGCTGCAGAATGTGCTGAAACTTGTAAGTTCTCTGTCGTTGGAGAGCGAAAATATCAACACCTGGAAAAACGGTGTGGAGCGTGCGTTGAAAAAATACCTCGGCGACACATCCGACGGGCAGTAATGTAATAAACGTTTGGCGGAATAATTTGTTAATAGCTTGCCTGCTGCTTGTTTTGCTATTCGTATTCCGACAGTTCGAGCCAGCGCATTGATTTTTCGTCGAGTTCGGTTTCGATTATAGGTAGCCTGCGGCTTTTTTCGGTCAGCTCGTCTACCGGAAGTGCGCCGCTGCATAATGCCTCGGTGAGTTCCTTTTTTTCATTCTCGAGCTGTTCGATTTCTTTCTCAAGCTGCTGCATTTCGCACCGTTCTTTATATGTAAGGCGTCTTTTTTCGTCATTGCGTATGCTTTTGGTGCGTTTGCCTGGCTTTTGTTCGTTTTTGCGTTCTCTGTTGATTTCTTTTTCTTTTGCTTCGTTGTACTCGCGGAATTGCGTATAGTTTCCGGGGTAATCTTCTATTTTTCCTTCGCCGTGGAATACGAGCAGATGATCGACCACACGATCCATGAAATATCGGTCATGCGAGGCTATTACTGCGCATCCTTTGAAGTTTTTCAGATATTCTTCGAGCACTTGCAGCGTCTCTATGTCGAGGTCGTTGGTCGGTTCGTCGAGTATAAGGAAGTTGGGATTGCGCATTAAGACCGTACACAGATAAAGGCGGCGGCGTTCTCCTCCGCTCAGCTTGTAAACGTAGCTGTTTTGAACTGCCGGCGGAAAAAGGAAGTGTTGCAGGAACTGCATGGCTGTCAGCCGGCGCCCTCCTCCGAGATCTATCGTTTCGGCGATGTTTCTTACAACGTCGATTACTTTGATTTCGTTGTCAAACTGAAGCCCTTCCTGGGCAAAGTAGCCGAATTTCACGGTTTCGCCCACGCTTATCTTGCCCGAACTGCAAGGCTGCAGTCCGAGAAGCATTTTAATGAAAGTGGATTTGCCTGTTCCGTTTGCTCCCACCAGGCCTAATTTTTCGTAGCGTGAAAAATTGTAGTAGAAATCGGTAATAATTTTTTTCTCTCCGAAACTTTTGGATACGTATGCCAGTTCGATAATTTTGCTTCCTATGTAACTGCTTTTTACAACGAGCTGTGCCTCTTTTTTTTCAACACGTTTATGGGCGAGTTTCTCGAGGTCGGCAAAAGCTTCCTCGCGATAACGTGCCTTGTGTCCCCGTGCCTGCGGCATTCGGCGCATCCATTCGAGCTCGCGGCGGTAGAGATTGTTGGCGCGTGCCACTTCTGCCGCTTCGGCGTCTTTTCGTTGCTGCCGTTTCTCTATGAAATACGAATACGAACCGTTGTATGTGTAGAATTGTTTGTTGTCGAGCTCCACAATCTGGTTGCACACACGATCGAGGAAGTAACGGTCGTGAGTAACCATTAGCAAGGTAACGGAAGGTTTGGACAAATATTTCTCAAGCCATTCTATCATTTGCAGGTCAAGGTGGTTTGTAGGCTCGTCGAGCACAAGCATATCCGGCTCCATGAGCAGAACGTTCGCCAAAGCCACCCGTTTGCGTTGTCCGCCCGAAAGATGTGCCATCGGTTCGTTGAAGTTTGTTATATGTAGCTTTGACAGGACTTCTTTTATGCGATGCTCGTAATCCCATGCCTCGGATATATCCATTTGGCTGGAAAGTTCCGACAGGTCGGGCTGGCCCTCGGTCGAAATGCATTCCATGTAGCGGCGGATAAGCTCAGTCGTCTCGTTGCCGTTGTTGAAACATGCTTCGAGTACGGTCTGTTCGGGCGAATATTCCGGAGATTGCTCGAGGAATCCTACCTTTATGTCTCTGCGAAAGACAATTTGTCCGCTGTCGCAGCCTTCGTGCCCGCATATAATGTTCAGTAAAGTTGATTTGCCGGTGCCGTTGCGGCCGATGAGGCCTACTCGCTGCCGCTCTGCAATTCCGAGAGAAGCGTTTTCGAACAGGATGAGGTCGCCTATACTTTTGTTCAGGTCTCGGATGTCGAGATATGTGTTGACTTCTGCCATTGTCGGTTGGAATGAACTGTAAAAAGAAATTTTTGAGAGCCTGAATATTTTGTTCGGCTTACTCTGACGGCAAAAGTAAGTAAAAAAGACAAATAACATGAATTAGATATAAGGGCGATCGTTCCAAACAATAAAAACCGGTTTGGCAAAAAAATAGAGGTGCCTTGTCTGCGGGTTTTGCAGACAAAAACGGTCACCTGCCAAGCACCTGAAAATCAGCAGGTGTATATATGGCAAAAAATATGTCTGAGATATTT
>CAJKQZ010000111.1 GCA_905202115.1 uncultured Prevotellaceae bacterium
GACGCAAGAACATCTTCTATAATATAATAATGTGTGATTCCCTCACAGCTATATAAAATCGATCGCCTGCTTTTATATACACGCTTTCTTTGAAATAATCAAGCGTTTTTCTTGTTATTAACTTAATTTAACTCACGGGGGGGGGTAGATTCGATTGTTGTATATACTTTTGCACTGCGATTTTTACGAAAATTTATTTTATTCACTATAATAGGAACATAATTAACTAAAAGGAAACGCAAGCTATATATTTTTCATGAAAAAACGAATATCATGTATGCTCATACTATTGGCAGCCACGGCTTTCGTTTACGGACAAGTCGCAGTTAAGACCAATATATTATACGACGCAACAACAACGCCCAACCTCGGTGTAGAGATAGGCATAGGAAGCAAGTCGACCGCGCAACTGTTTTACGGACTTAATGCATGGTCGTTCGATTCCAAGACACACGGCGAACGAAAAGCGAAGCACTGGCTGCTTATGCCGGAGTACCGGTGGTGGCCGTGTTCGAAATTCAACGGACACTTCTTCGGTGTGCATTTGATGGGAGGTCAGTTCAACGCCGCCAACGTAGACCTGCCCATTCCGGGCAAGTTCTTCAGCGGCGACAACATCCGTTCCGGAGTACGCAACCACCGGTACGAAGGCGATTATGCCGGTTTGGGCCTCACCTACGGCTACCAATGGATTCTTTCACGCCATTGGAACATCGAAGCCGAGATAGGCGTGGGCTACGACCACGTATGGTTCGACAAGTACGAATGCGGCGAATGCGGCGGAAAACTTTCCGACGGCACCACAAACTATCTTGGCGTAACCAAAATCGGTTTGGTATTCCTATATATATTCTGACAACACCATTACATTTAAATAACATCCCAGCAACCGATGAAACGAATATACATACTGCTACTCGCCGCATTCCTGCTGCCGCAGGCAATCCGAGCCGACAAAGGCGGAGAAATAAAAACCGCGAATATCGATTTCCACCTGTCGGGCGGCGCTTTCCATGTATCACTCGACTTCGTGCTCGACGAACTGCTACTGAAATCGAACGAACAGATGTTCGTCACTCCGGTAATATCAGGTCCCGGAGGAGCCGAGGTGGCAATGCCTTCGATACTCATAAGCGGACGCAACATGCACTACGCCTACGAGCGCGGAGCAATTAACATAAAAAACATCGAGAGCTACGACGTCACCGAAGAGGTGCGCCGCCTCAACGGCCAGGCACAGAACGTTTCCTATACCGAAAAAACAGCCATGCGCTCATGGATGCGGCACGACCAGGCCGCGCTGCATTTCGTCTACGACACCTGCGGCTGCGGGCGGCCCTACGGCAAAGCCATAGGCGAGCCTATTCCGCTCAACCTAAATCCGGCTCCGCGCATGAGAGTTGCATACATCACACCGCCCGTTACTCCGCTGCCCGTATCGGTTCACGAGGGACGCGCCCGCGTACAGTTCGAAGTAGACAAAGTGGAACTTCACGACCAGCCTTACGTATGCCGCAGCGGCCAGCGCATAGACAACCGCGAACAGCTTAAAATAATTGAAGATTCCGTGCACTACGCACTCAGCAACCCCGACGTAGAAATAGCGTCGATAGCAATCTGCGGTTACGCCTCGCCCGAGTCGCCATATACACACAACGACTATCTGGCAACCAACCGCTCGCGCGCATTGGCCGAATACATTGGAAAAAGATTCAGCCTGCCCGCAGAAAAATGCACGTACAGCTCGGTTCCCGAGAACTGGGCAGAATTCCGCCAGCAGGTAACTGAAGCAAAGGATATTACGGAACAGCAGCGCAGCGACCTGCTCCAGCTTATCGACCGGCCCACTTACGGCCCCGCCGACTTCGACGCGAAAGAACGCGAACTCAAGACCGACAAGCGCTTTGCGGCCCTTTACCGCTCAAAGATTCTTCCGGTATGGTTCCCGCAACTGCGCTGCACCAAGTTCGCTATCAGCACAAGACTTAAACCCATGAGCGATGAAAAGCTCGCCGAAATCATAGAAAAGACACCCGAGCTGATGTCGCTCAACCAGATGTTCCGCGTTGCTCGCCTTTACCCCGAAGGCTCCGAACGCTTCAATGCCACAATCGAAACCGCGCTGCGATACTACCCCGGCAGCCCCATTGCAAACACCAATGCGGCCGTGGCAGCCATAAAACGCGGCGATTATGCGCAGGCACAATCGCTGCTTAAGAAAGCAGGCAACGCTCCCGAGGCCGAAAACGCACGCGGAGTCATAGCCACCAACTCCGGCAACTACGAAGAGGCCGTGCGCCACTTCACCGCTGCAGGCAACCTGCCCGAAGCGGCAAAAAACAAAGAAATGATAGCCGAAGAATAAACCAACCGAAATCATAAACAAATTATTTATAACACACTTTCTATCATTATTAGTTATGAAACTAAACAAGATTTTATTCGGAGTACTCGCGGCAGCATTAATGTCGGCCTGCTCCAGCGACGACGTAACCAGCGGCGGCAAAAAGCCGTCAGGCGGCGGATTTAACGGCGACGGATATATCGCAGTTAAAGTTAACCTTCCCACAACCTCGTCTTCGGCTTTCCGTGCGGCGAACGACAACTACGACGACGGTACTGCCAACGAATACAAAGTAGACAACGCTGCATTGCTCCTGTTCAAGGGAACGAACGAATCTGACGCCACATTCCAGGGAATGTACGATCTCCATCTGATGGGCAACCAAAGCACAGATCCCGATAACGACAACATCACTTCCGAATATACAAAAGCCGTAAAAGTAGAGGATGTCACTCTCGGAAACGACGATAACCTCTATGGTTTGGTTGTTATAAACTATGACGACGTTATGACGCTTAGCGAAACCGGTTGCATAATCAACGGAACAAATTTCAACGGAACATTTAAAGAACTCGTAGAGAAAACAACCGAAAATGCTTTAAAAAGCACCAAAGACGACCATTTCTTTATGGCCAATGCTCCGCTGTCGAACGCAATTGGAGGAAATGCGACAACAGCACCTACACTTTCTAATGTGACAACATTAGTAAAATTGACTGGCGAGCTTAAAAGCACTGAAGAAGAAGCAAAAAACAGTCCTGCCGGCAACGTATACGTAGAGCGCGCTATCGCAAAAGCTACTCTTAATGCAAACAATGCCTCTGTAGAAATAAAAGAAGGCGATAGCGATACAAAAGCAACAGTAAAAACAGTAGAATGGGCCCTCGGCAACACAGAGGCAAGTTCTTACATAGTACGCAACCTCGGAGCAGACGCAGAACAATATATCGGCTATAAAAACGACAAGCGAGATAACTATCGTTTTGTCGGTACATTAGCCATGAATCATCAGCTTAGCAACAAAGACGTGTTATATCGTACTTATTGGTGTATAGACCCTGCTTATAACAAAGATAAGCAATACGACGAGAAAGAAACATTTAATTTTATTGAGGCCGGTTCTAAACCTTTATACTGCCACGAAAATACTTTCGATATAGCTCATCAAAATTACAAGAACACCACTCGTGCCGTACTTAAGGTAACATTCAAAGGTGGTACTTTCTATACAGTGAATGGGGACCTTACAAAAGCATATACTCCTGATAACGCAAAAAGCCATGCGATAAAAGAAGCTGTAGAAAACAAAGCCCTCGAAAATCTTTTCCAGCAAAATCTCAAAGCCGGTGAAGAAGTCAATTATACAAATTGCGTGCAAGCAACTTTTTCAACAAATGAAATTAGCAAAGTGGTAACTCTTTCGAATTTGACTATCAATATACCTGACAATCTTAAGGATAAGTTCGAAAACAGCGACTTTCAGTTAGATGACGAGACAAAGAATTTTATTCTCAATACTGTAAACAATAACATCAGACTCGTTGAATACACTGAAGGCATAAGCTACTACGATTTGCGTTTCAAACACTTTGCAGGCGATAATGCAAACAATGAAAACGACCTCGCTCCCTGGGAAGAAACAACAGGAAACACTACAAGCGAAGTATACGACAACGACGCCAAGAACTACCTCGGCCGTTATGGTATGGTTCGTAATAACTGGTACGACGTAAATGTTTCTGCATTTAAGAACATCGGTTCTCCCGTTATTCCGAATGCTAACGTAGACAAGTCAGACGACAGCAAGACCGAAGAAAAATGGATTGCATTCAGCATAAACATACTTTCCTGGGCTAAACGTACTCAAAGCTACGAATTCTGATTCGACTTTCAATAAAAACCTGGCGCCGGCCTACGGCATTGCCTGCTCCGGCGTCAGGTTTCAAAAAATACAAGTTTGAGACATCAAAAAACATCTCTGAGATAATTTAAAATATCTCTGAGGTAATTCAAAATATGTCTGAGATAATTTGAAATACATCCGAGACAATTTAAAACGGACTCGTTCATTATAAAATTTACTCACAACCAATGAATCGTTTTCTTCATATCCTCGCCGGCACGCTTCTTTCATGTGCAGCATTGTGGTTTACGTCGTGCACCATGATCGAAGATGACATTTCGGACTGTCCCACGGGTCTGTACGTACGGTTTGTTTACGACTACAACACCGCCAGGGCCGACATGTTCAAGGACCATGTAGGTTACGTAACACTGTACGTTTATGATGAAGACGGCAAAAAAGTAGCCGAACGCAGCGTAGCGAATACAGACTCGCACCTGCTGCTCAACAAATACGGCTACGCCATGCATTTCACGCCGCAGGAACTGCCGGCCGGTCACCGCTACCGTCTGCAGGCCGTGGCCATGCAAAAAGACTGGGACGAAGCTCTGAAAACTCCTGGTGCAAAATACCGCCGCACCGAAGTTTCCGACACGTCATCCCTAAAAATATCGCTCGACCGCTCCGACTACACCATTGACGGCACGGAACTGCACGAGGTAAGCAACGAAGCGCCGCTCGACACGCTGTGGCACACGCTGAAAGTGATGTCGTACGCTCCGCAGGACGGAAAAAAAGTGCCGCCCATGCAGAAAACACAGGCGCCTTATTCAATATACCCCATAGACGACCAGCTCGTCAGCGTGGCAAAAGACCGCGCCACCTATGCAACCGTCTCGCTCATACGCGACACCAAGCATCTTAACATCACACTGCGGCAGATCGATGACCCCGACAATATTTTAGACAACAATTACGAAGTGACGATAATCGACAACAACGCCATTCTCGGCCCCGACAACTCCGTCGTCACTACCGACTCCATAAGATACACACCTTACGAACACTGGACAACGCGGTTCGACAACAACGGCATTATCATCGATAGCGGCACGGAAACAGGTAATTTCCAACGCACCGCCCACTACGACATAATGTTCAACCGCCTTATGTTCGACAGCAGCAACAGCAACAACTCCGCAATGCTGCGCATACGCAACCTCAATTCCGGCAAAACCGTAGCCCTTATCAACCTGCCGTACATCCTGGCCGAGGGACGCACTGCCTACGAGACATACAACTATACTCCCCAGGAGTATCTTGACCGCGAATACGACTACCGTCTGAACTTCTTCCTAAAAGGAGATTCCTGGGCCTACTGCGACATAGTTGTCAATGTGCTCAGCTGGTCGCGCAGGTTGCAAAACGTAGAATTCTAAAATCCGCATCCGAGTATCTATATTCATAACACTACAATGGCAATAATCCGTAACATATTGGCCTTTGCAGTTCTGCTGTGCCTTGCAGGATGTTCTGACGACAACCGGTACACCGGCGACAGAACCTCCGCAAACGACACTGCCACATATATAAGATTGCAGATTTCGGTGCCTGCACTCACACGCGCCACCCCCAGCGGCGGCGAAAACGGCGACGGTCTCGAACCGGGCATACGTCACGAAAACGAAATCCAAGATCTTACGCTATATTTCTATCACGACGAAAACGGCGAAGGAGTAAACGCACCCGCCACGACCACGATAATCCACAAAGAATACATTGCCGACGCAAATCTTTCGGTAAACACAGGCAACGGCACGGAATACTCCACCGTTTACCGCCTCAACGGATTCAAGCCCCAGGAGGACGATCGCGTGATAGTTGTTGCCAACACCGGCAACCTGCCCGCAATCACCACTCTCGGAGAGTTGCGCACACACATCGTAGAAAAAACATTCCAGGCTGCCGACGCCATTCCCGACTACACCCGTTTCGTAATGTCCACTGCAGGCCATGCCACCGACGAGGGAAAGATAGTCTTCAACCCCTACACGGGCAATAAAGAAAGCCCGTTCCGCGCCAGTGTTACATTGGAGCGCGCAGCCGCCCGCATAGATTTGTGGTATAACAACGGGCAGAACGCCACATCCGCCACGGAACTCGCATACACGGTTATCTCCAACGGCAAATCCGCCGATGAGCCCGTGGCAACGGTACACGTAACCAACGTTCTTCCAGTAAACATAATGCAGCAGCCCTCCTACATGCTCAAGCACGTCACCACGGGCTACGATTTCAGCAACCTTTCAGTATGCGGCACCGAAGAAACCGACGCCGACGGAATGCCGGCAAACTATGTGGCAGAGCCACACACTTTATCTAAAAACGCAGACATAAGCAGCACCTCCGAAATACTGTCCGCCTGGTACGGCGAAACAGCTGCACAAAACATACGCGAGAACTACCAGACCCTGTTCGGCCATAGCAACGAGCTGTCAAAATACCTTTCAGACGGCCAGCCCCAGCCCTACACCCAAGACGGATACGATTTCGACACATATGTGACAATAGCATACGCAAACGAAAACACGCAGCACGAATCGCTCCACGATTCACGGTTCATCACAGGCCTCGTGTTCAAGGCAATCTATGAACCGCATACGGTCTATGCCGACGCCAGAGCCACCGTAAAAGACAACGCCGACTACTCCGCGGGAAAAACATTCTGGCGATACACCCCCACGCGCCAGGAAATGAGCGAAGACAACGCGATATATTTCAACAACAGGGAAGCAGCCGAAGGCTACAAGGCAAAACACCCCTCCGACCTTGCCGAAATACAACAGTTCACCGGCGGAATATGCTACTACAACCTGTGGCTGCGCCACGCCAATGCAGACAGCGACCCGCACGAAACGTTCCCAATGGAATACGGCATTGTGCGCAACAACATATACCGCGTAGGAATCTCGTTCACAGGCCCGGGCAACCTCACCCCCGAACTGCCTGAACACGACAACGTACGTATGAGAATATTCGTGCGCAAATGGAACTTTCGTCTGCAGCCCCAAATAAGTTTCTAAAAACTCCGCAAATATGAGCGCCTTTCGTTTTCACACAACAATATTGTTTTTAAGCCTGCTGTTTCTGGCCTCGTGTTCCGAAGACGAGACACCGGCAGCTTCTTCCGAAACACGATTCTCCATTTCCTTAAAATCGCCCGGCGTACCCACCGATCCCTCCGGCGATAACGAGAAAATCAACACATGGTGGATTGCCCTCGTAAGCAGCAACGGAACAGTGAGAGCCATTCTCGAACGCCCTGCCGGTCTCACTGCCGCCGTCGAGGAAGAAACCATAAACGCCGAAATCCCCACAGGCCGATACACCGCCTACGCCTTTGCAAACATCACGAAAGACGAACTTCAAAGCAAAACAGGCATAACATTCACCACTGGCCAGGCCGCACCCACAGACGCGCAACTGTCATCCGCCGCGTGGAACATGCCCAACAACAGCTATAAAGACCAGAACATTCCCATGAGCGGGCGCCAGGAAATAACCGTCACGGGCCACGTGAACGAATCGTTCGCTATCGAAGTGGTGAGAATGCTTGCAAAAATAGAGTTCGCATTCTCCAACAACGCAAGCAAGGACATTACCGTAAACAGCGTATCGTTCTCTCCGCTCAACACAGGCAACATTCCCCTGCTGCCCAACTACTCCACACTCGAAGGCGCGCCGGTGCTCCTTCCCGACAACGACACAGAGACCATAACGCTCAACTTCAGCGGTGCCAACGCCATAACGCTCGCCGCCGGCGTCAATGAAACAAAGACAGAGCACTTTTATGCGCGCGAATCGCTCGTACAGTCGCAAGCCACAGGCCATTTCCTCGTAAGCGTAAACATAAGCCGCGAAGGTAGCAGCACAAACCAGCTCTACTCCCTAACCGAACAGCTCACCTACATCAACCGCAACGACTACATACGCATACCAATATCGTTCACCGACTATCTTCTGGATTTCGATGTGCTTTTCTATCCCCCTATCGGAGGATATCCGGCCGTAATAAACGAGAAGAAAGACAACGAATACTACATAAAGTTCGGCACACAGGGAAAATTCGTAATAAACCCTCTCATCCGCGAGGCCTCGGACGGAAGCGCATACCTGCAGCCAGGACAATACACAATAAACATTGCCGTAAACCAGGACGGTGGAATATTTACAACATATCCCGCTCTCGATGAAAACACAGGCGAAATAACCGGAGAGCTCAACAGCTCCACAGGCACAGCCGAAGTAAAAGCCACCATAAGCATAAACAACGGAACAACCACATACCTGTACGAACGCCTCATATATATAATACGCGAATAACAACCCTGCCGAGCCG
>CAJKQZ010000112.1 GCA_905202115.1 uncultured Prevotellaceae bacterium
GAAAATATGTCTGAGATAATTCAAAATATCTCAGACATATTTTTTGCCACATATACACCTGCTGATTTTCAAGCGCTTGGCCGCTGACCGTATTTGTCTGTTTTGCTTGCCCGCAATGCGTGGATATTTTTTGTTTCCTCAAATTTTCGCTGCTTACGCTATCATGCTTTGTGTGACCGTGGCGGTTACGATTGTGTTTTGCTTTACAACAGTGTCAGTGGGAGAATGTGGATTTGTGTTTTTGCAGAAAAATCAAAATTTAATGGAAATAATGCCGTTTTGAAAGAAAATGTGTATTTTCGCCTCGAAAGTCGGCATGAAAATGTGTATAACGAGCGCAAAAGTCGGCATGAAAACGTGTTAGTATGTATAGACGAAAGATCGAAACAAGATTTCAATCATGGTTTGATGAGACTTCTCGCAAGCCTCTTGTTGTGAAAGGAGTGCGTCAATGTGGCAAAACCAGCAGTGTAGTGTCTTTTGCCAAAAGTCATTTTAAGAATGTAGTATATCTGGATTTTCATGAACATCCGGAATACAAGAAGTTCTTCATTCCTAATCTGGAAGTGGACTCGATTGTTATGCGCATTACGGCGGCTATGCCAAGAGTGGAAATTGAACAGGGGAATACTTGTTTTGTGTTTGATGAGATACAGGATTGTCCTCGGGCAAGAAGTTCGCTAAAGTATTTTCATCTGGACGGCAGATACCAGGTAATGTGTACGGGCTCATTGCTTGGCGTGAACGGATATAAAACCAAAGAAGAAAAAGAAGAGGAGGAAAAGGCTTCCGTTCCTGTAGGATTTGAGGATATTGCCAACATGTATCCTATGGATTTCGAGGAGTGGCTGTGGGCAAATGGTATCAGAGATGTACATATAGATTTCTTGCGGAACTGCATGGCAAACGAAATACCTGTAGAGGAGGCGTTGCACGAACGCTTCCGCGAATTGCTTCACCAGTATGTTGTGGTAGGTGGAATGCCTGAGGCTGTCACTGTTTTTATGGAGACGAAACAGATAGGCAAGGTTCTCGCTGTGCAGAGGCGTATTATTGATGAATACAAATCGGATATGGTCAAATATGCTCTTCCGGCCGACAAGTCAAGGATACGTGAGTGTTTTGAATCGATTCCTGCACAGTTGGCGCGTGAATATAAAAAGTTCACTTATTCTGTAGTTCGTCCTGGAGGGCGTGGACGTGATTATGTCGGTAGCTTGCAATGGATTGAAGATTCAGGAATAATCCGTAGATGTTACAATACAGAGAATACTGAGCTTCCTCTTGACGGAAACCGCATTCAGAATGAGTTCAAGGTTTATATGGCAGATATCGGTTTGCTCGTTTCGATGCTTGAAGAAGGCACTCAGTCAAGCATTCTTGCAGGAGATTTGTTTGGCTACAAAGGTGCTGTCTTTGAAAATCTTGTGGCAGATATCCTGGGCAAAATGGAGCGTAAACTATACTATTATCATAAGGACGGTGGTGTGGAACTTGATTTTCTTATGCGCTACAAAGGGAAGTGCACACCGATAGAGTGTAAGGCTACGACCGGAAACTCCAAATCCTTGCGCACGGTTCTGAACAATCCGGACAAATACCATGTAAGTAACGCCATTAAACTTGGAGATTACAATATCGGCAGGAAAGACTCTCTGCTGACATTGCCGATGTATATGGCCTTTCTCCTAACCGAGGTATAGAACGGCGATATGTACTGTTGCCGGAAATGGCCGTAAGCATATTTTTCAGTGTGCTGCCGAAGTGTGATAAAAAGTTCACCGCGAAAAAAAATATTTTTTTTATCGTGTAAAAAACTTCCCGCAGTAAATTGAAAATACAAGGGAGATAATCGAAAATATGTCTGAGATAATTCAAAATATCTCAGACATATTTTTTGCTACATATACACGCGTTGATTTTCAAGTGCTTGGCCGCTGACCGTTTTTGTCTGTTTTGCTTGCCTGCAATGCGTAGATATTTTTTGTTTCCTCAAATTTTCGCTGCTTACGCTGTCATAATGTGCGTGACCGTAGCGGTTACGACTATGTTTTGCTTTACAACAGTGCCGACAGTGGATATGAATTTGTATTAAGTTGAAGTAGGATAATCTTTTAAAACGAATTAGGAAAAATAAAAAACCGCACCAAGAGTAATTGCTGGTGCGGTTTTTGAAACAGAATGTATATTTTTCAACGCATTATAAAGCGTGCGGATTGACGTCCTTTTCTTCCTATTGCGCTGACGATATAAACACCTGGGGTCAGTCGGGCATTGATAGTCAGACTATGTGAATTAGCCGTAGTGTGCGACAGAAGGATACCGCTGGTGTTGTATATTCTTACAGTGGAAGGATTCGTTTCATCGGCTTGGATTCCATTTATTTCAATGCCTCCGTCATGAACAGTTACGTTTAGCTTTTTGTTTTCGGACGCGACGACAGACTCGACGCCTGTTATTTTTGAAACAGTAACAGTAACTTCTCCATAAACTCCGGAACCATCGGTGGCATAAGCGCGTATAATGGCGGTTCCATTTGCGAGTGCGGTAATAGTGCCGAGTTCATTGATGCTGACAATATCGCTTCCTCTCTCAATTACCCAGTCTACGCGTTTGAGTGACGTGTTGGAAGGATTGATGACCGCAAAGAGTTGCAACAGGGAAGTTTCGCTGCCGTCAATAGAGAGTGAACCTGTTTCGCTTTCTATCGATATAGCGGAGGTCAGTATTACTGAATTTGCCTCGGAGGTGGAGACAACGTTAGAACGCGAAACCAAATTACTTATGCTATTGGCTCTCGACCGAACAGCTTTTGGTTCGTTAAGGACTATTTCTATAGCATAGAAATTTTCGCCCTCAGGTGCGTCGAAGTCGGAATAGGAAGTGATGTTGCCTGATACTTCTGCGATATATTCCAGCGAGGTCGCAGATGAGCCGCGAAGAATATTGTAGGTAGTTATTTCACAGCCGTCGTATTTGTTCCAGATGAGATTCCAGGAGTTTGCTATGCCTTTGTTTATCATGACATGGATAGGTTTGTGGGGCGCAGACATAGCGGTTTCGCCGTAAGGAAGAGAATAGCTCAGGGCATAACGGTTTGCTACAATGGAGGGAGAGGATTCGTTGTCAATATAGTCTGTTTCACTGACAGGCAATGTGGTTATAAGACGGTACTCCCCGTTTTTGGCGGTCTCCTTATATATATTGACTGCCGAGGCAATTTGTTCGAGATGTGCGGGTACTTGCCAGTTTAAGTGATATTTGCCACTTGCTGCGTCAATATCAACGAGGCTTATGCCTGGTGCCTGCGGGTGTTTTGAGACTTTTGCGGCTGCACGATAACTGTCGGAACCATAGGGCTCGGTTATAGTGTGGCGTAGGTTCCAAGTTCCCTGGCTAACGCTATTGAAGCTTATCTCTGCTGTTCTATCGTTTATTACAGAAAAGGTTACTGCCCCGTTATCCAATTCCTGGATAGGTTTGAAATAAATGTGCTGTTCAAGTATGCCGGTTGAGACTTCCCATAGTTCTGGATGAGAAGTGTCGCAATCGAGGCGGATTTTATCGCCTTCATATACATCTTGCGGCAGATTGAATGATGCGTTCAATTTAGGGTGTACGTAAATTTGAGCGCTGAATTCTCCAACTGTAACCGTCTTTAGTCCGGCTGTATTCCAATGAACATTTATGCTGTTTCCTAAGGTCTGTTCAATTTCGCAGTCGGAATCGAAATTTATGTCACTAAGTTGGAATCCTGCATTGATACGCACATTGACCGTGGCGCCAACCATAGTTTCAGTAGGTATGTCTACAGCGGCATTAGCTACAACATTGAATGTGACAGTTTCGGAAAAATCTCCTTGAAGCCACTGTGTGTCAACGGCCTGAATCTTTACTTCGTATTCTCCTGAAGCAATCACGTTTAATGGGATAGTAAGTAAGGTAGAACTTTGGAGAGGTGTGTTCGAAGGTACGGCAACTCCATTTAAGCCGCCGTTGAGCGGAGACATGAAGTATGCTTCTTCACCTTCAACCCCTACACGCTTAATTGAAATATTATAGCGAAGCGCAGGCGCAGAAGTCTCAGCGTCGGTGGCACGGTTCCATTTGATAGTTATGGCCTCACTGTTTTGTGAAACGTGGACTCCGGTGGGCGCTGTGGGCGGCGTATTGTTTTTGCATGACAGTAATGCATGGCCGAGACCTATCTTACCGTCTGTCCGTTTATAGGCTACAGGTTCTAAATTTCTTGTATCTTTGTTGACGGTGCGTACTTCGTATTTCCGATCAGGATAAAAATATATGATAAATGAGCTAGCCACTAAAACGTCCTGGTAACCATTATTGTCGAAATCGAAAATCTGCGACACCTGGTCGAAGAGATGACCCGACGGAGCCGGAATATTAGTTATACTGCCGTCGCTCCAAAGAACATAGGTGTGTGAGGATTGCCAACTAACACCGAATGCACTACCGGCAGTTGTCCAAATATAATCGGGATTGCCGTCGCTGTCGAAATCGCCGATTAAGCCTCCAGCCCGAATCGGGATTTCCGAATTTTCGATTCGTTTGGTTTCTTCGAATTCAAAGTTTCCTTTGTTTGCATAGAAAATTATTTTTTCGGTCTCTACTCCGATTATGTCAACAAGCCCGTCTCCGTTGAAGTCTACGAAAATACCATCTGGAATTTCCTTATATTCATAATCTATATAGTTACCTGTATTTCTATATTTATAGGTGTCATAAACACCGTCGTTGTCAAGGTCTATAAGCGGCTGTTTGTCCTCCGAATAAATTTCGTAATTCATGGATTTATCACCTTCATTGAGAAAAAGGCAACGCCCGGCAGCAATATCGGGCAAACCGTCACGATTAATATCTACAGCTTTTGTTTGTGAGGAAAAATAATTCGGAACATTGGTATTGAATAAACGTTTGACCGGAGTATAAATTCCATTTTCGTCTCCTTCATAGAAAGCAGCTCCGTTGTATGTTCTGCTTACTAATTCAACTTTTCCATCCAAATCCATGTCAAGAGCAAGACATATATCATAATGAGGCAGACCTCCTTCGTCGTTAGTTGTGATTAACAGTCGCGAAGGTTCCAAAGTGAAATTGCGGGTATAAGTTCCTTTGTTTGCGCCGTCGCCTGCTGTTAGTGTTACTAATTTCTCTCCCGGAGTAGAGTAAACAATGCGCATTTCATCAGCCGACTGTGAAATTATAGTTGCACCGTCTAAATCCCATACGGCGTTAGATGAGGCTGGTGCCATTATTCGTAGGCTTATGGTATCTCCCACGGTGGCATTATCCGGTAGTATGACTGCAAAAGCAGCTCCTTCCTGTGCCTTTTTGAATACGGCACATTCACTGAATGGCGAGCCTTGCCCTTCTGTATCGATTGCCTGTACAGATATGTAGATGTTGCCCTGCGGCCATGACGATGTGTTCAGGCGGCGTTGTAAAGTATAGCCGCAGTTGCCAGGAAGAAGATTGCGTCGTGTGCCATCTTCAAGTGCGTCGGCGCTAACTAAATCGTCGAGTCCTGGTGCTGTGCCTATTCGCAGTTCGTAGGTGAGGTCGGAAGCTGCGGTTTCTTTGTCGCTTCCTTTATTCCAGGAAATGGTTGCTTCGCCGGTTGCCGCGTCATACATAACATAGGGCGCCGACGGACGTTCTGGCCGTTGGTTAGGAGTATCGGATAGTGTAATTACATCGTCGTTGAATATTATACGGATAATTCCGCTTCCGTCAATGTCGGCAGCTATTGGTGCAGTATTATAGCTATTTTTATAATTTCCCTCATATACAAGTTGAGGGGCCGAGATAGATTTAGTTCCGTTGACTTTAAGCTGATAGATATTACGATTTCCTTCGGAATAATTGAAATAGATAATTTCATATGTTCCGTCGGCATCCAAATCGGTGCAGATGTGGAAATCATGATTTCCTTCGATATAGTTTTCGTGTTTCTTAAATGAGCCGTTGCCCGTGTTTTCGAACATTACAAGATATGACTGTCCTCCGTTGTCCGAACCGTTGAAAGGCACGAGAATGTCAATGTCTCCGTCGTTGTCGAAGTCGCGGCACCATATTTGGCTACTGCATTTTAGGCCTTTAAAAAGTTCTTTTGCGACAGGTTCTCCGTTATATCGCTGTAAAGATATGCTTATGGATTGGGTTTCGGAATTGTAGGTAAGCATATCTGTAATTCCGTCACCGTCGAAATCGCGGAACAATACTTTGCCTCCGAATGTGTCGGCCATATAACGTCCGTCGCCCAGATTCAGCAGATACTGGCCGCTTTCGGCATATATAAAATCTAAATAACCGTCGTTGTTGATATCAATCGTTGAGCTAACGCCGAAAGAGCCGCTTTCAATAGTTTTGTCGCCGCCTCCGACGAAGGATACGCCAGAGCCCAGGCCGCTTGAAGGTTTTTCTTTGATATAGTTATAATATTCTTCCGATGTTATGGTTGTCAGCCTGTCGAATATCGGATTTCCATCGGGGGCAATGGTCAGTACATAGTCGGGAGCGGTTGTGCCGTACACAGGATTTTCTATCAGAAAATCAGTAATTCCGTCGTTGTTGTAGTCAATAAGCTTTAGAGGCTTAGGTGATTCGTTTATCAGTATTGCATCGTAATTTTCCATGCGGTATAGGTTGTTGGAACCGTAAAAGCCAATAGAGCCCCGTCCCAGGTTCACCCATGAAGTTATGGTCGGAAAATTGGAGTTCAGAATATTGCAACTATTGAAATCGGCATCCAAACGATAGAGACTTGTATAATAACCGAATTCTTTTGTCCCGTCACCGTCGATATCATACCAAAGCGACGGATCTAAAGGAAGGTCAATATCTTTTGTCTCGTTTACTTTATCTGCTCGTTGATGGATGAATTCGACGAAATTTGTTGTTCGGGATTCGTAGTCATACTCGTTATCTATGACATAAAAAGCCGTAGTGAATCCTTGTTCTTCGAGAAGAAATAAAGGGTCATAAGTATCGATTGTCCATTTTATCCGTAAGCCTTTTGTGTGTGCCGGAAGGAAAAAATAAGAACCTTTGCTGAACGGTATAACAATTTCCGAGTTATCTGTTGTAATGGCTGTTACATTAATATTGACTTTTTCCTCTTCGCAATCAAACTGATCTACAAATTCATCTTCAAGTTGGTATTTGCCAACGACTGCATAATGAATGTTGCTTATGGCCTGAGTTAGAGTTGCGGCTGAATTACAGTCTGCGTATACCTCGACACAATGTTTGTCTTCGCCTACGCTTACAGCTTTAATACCACTTGTGGTTTTTTCGCCCTTTAGAATAGTATAATTTAATGTATCTCCGTTTATATAACTGGGCTCATCATTTCTGATAAGGGCTCCTATTGTAATTGCATCCGGTGCCTTAGAACATGTAATTCTTATGTCGGTATAACCTTTAGGAATCATAGTAATCGAGGGTGAAGAGAATACGAGATCAGGATTCTCGACAGTTAACTGTTGCCAATTGTCTTGATTGCTCTTTTTAACTTCAACGGATTTCAAAGACATTAAAGCAGAAGGATTATATTCGCTGCTGCCATGAGAGAGAGTCCAAGCCAATAAACCTATGTTGCCGTCGCTTGCAGGTATTGAATGCGTGTAAATAAATAGGTTATTGTCCTTTTCAAGAGTCCATCCTTCGAATTGACCAGTGCCGTCGTTAAATACCATTTCCTGATATCCATACGGACTGGTATCTGTCGCGGAGTTTTCCTCTTTCGGCTGCAACTGACCATACAGTGTACCTGCCGATAGCGTTCCTGCCAGCACTAATATGAGCGACAGGATAATCGGATTTTTTATAAATCTCTTCATAAGAAAGTTTTTTGTTTTTATGTATATATTTTTACTTGGAAATATCCTTCTCTTTCTAAGAGATTGTAATGATTGTTAATTGCTTATATACATGAATTTTGCAATTGTTAAAGTCTTGGAATTGCTAAACAATGTTCGGGATTTGTATTAAAAAAGAATGGTTTGCAAAAAATGTTATAACGTAACATCTTCTGTTTTTATAATTATCAGTATTTTTACACAAGAGTTAAATATCTCTTAGAAAGAGATTTATGGTTCCGGAAAATAGAATTAAGTTTCGGGAATATTGATATGCAGGAGATGTTTCCATTGTTTCTAATGCCTCTAAGTTTGCCGGAAACGGCAGTAAGCATATTTTTCGGTGCGCTGCCGAAGCGCGATAAAAAGTTTGCTGCGAAAAAAAATATTTTTTTCGTGTGATAAAAAAGTTCCCGCAGCAAATTGAAAATACAAGGGAGATAATCGAAAATATGTC
>CAJKQZ010000113.1 GCA_905202115.1 uncultured Prevotellaceae bacterium
TATATACACCTGCTGATTTTCAATTACTTGCCAGCTGACCGTTTTTGTCTGCAAACTCCTCCGAAAAAGCGGTGCGGATTTTTGCGGAAAACCGTATTTTCTTTTTATCCTAATACCTTCAGACCGGAAATCGGAACTAAGCCGAAATCCTCCCCGCCTGTTTCCCGCCACACCTGTATCGTTGCAAAAAATCGCAATCCTTACACCCTATTCATGGCAATATACACGAAACTTCGCCGCAACGGTCGCCCCGCAAAGCCTATTGCATAAAAAAAGTAACGCTTTGTAAAAAAAACTGACTAATTTTGCTGCCAAACATAACAAAACCGGTAATGGTTCTCAATTATATATGGATAGCTTTCTTCGGTATCGCTTTCATAGTGGCCGTGGTAAAGCTCGTATTCTTCGGCGACACGGAAGTTTTTCCCGCAATAATGAACTCCACGTTCGACACGGCCAAAACCGCGTTCGAAATATCGCTCGGCCTTACGGGCGTGCTCTCGCTCTGGCTCGGAATAATGAAAATAGGCGAACGGGGAGGCATGATACAGGGGCTCTCGCGAATACTTTATCCCGTGTTCAGCAAACTTTTCCCAGGCATTCCCAAAGGAAATCCCGCAATGGGCAACATCTTCATGAACATCGCCGCCAATATGCTGGGCCTCGACAACGCCGCAACGCCGCTCGGACTTAAAGCAATGGAGAAGCTACAGGAACTGAACCCGAAGAAAGACACCGCCACCGACGCGATGATAATGTTTCTCGTGCTCAACACCTCGGGGCTCGTCATCGTGCCCGTGGGAATCATGGTGTATCGCGCGCAAATGGGAGCGGCACAGCCCACAGACGTGTTCATACCCATTCTGCTCGCCACCTTTGCGGCAACACTTGCGGGCATCATCGTAACAAGCATTTACCAGCGCATAAATCTTTTCAACCGCACACTCATGCTTGCCTTAGGCGGCGCGTGCGCGTTCATGGCCGCCGTGATATTCGGGTTCTCCCGCCTCGACCGCGCGGCAATGGACACCGTAGGCACATCGGCCGCCAACATAATGCTCTTCACCATAATAATAGTGTTTATCGGTGCGGGAGTAAGAAAGAAAGTAAACGTATACAACGCTTTCATAGAAGGCGCAAAGGACGGCTTCGAAACAGCGGTGCGAATCATACCCTATCTCGTGGCTATACTCGTGGGAATAGGCGTTTTCCGCGCCGCCGGAGCTATGGACTGGCTCACGCAGGGCATTGCCTGGACGGCCGAAAGGCTCGGCGCGCCCACCGACTGGGTGGGAGCTATCCCCACAGCGCTCATGAAACCGCTCAGCGGCAGCGGCTCGCGCGGAATGATGGTAGACTGCATGGCCACATTCGGCGCCGACTCCTTTGCGGGCCGGCTGAGCTGCCTGTTGCAGGGCTCCACCGACACTACGTTCTACATACTCGCCGTTTATTTCGGAAGCGTGGGAATAAAGTACACGCGCCACGCCGTTACCTGCGGACTGATTGCCGACGCCGCGGGAACCATAGCCGCAATAGCCATTTGTTATATGTTTTTCGGCTGAACAATAATCATTTTTTAAGTCATGGCCAACCTCAGAACCCTTTTCCGCGACACGGCGCTCTACGGAGCGAGCAGCATAATAGGAAGATTCCTCAACTATCTGCTCGTGCCGCTGTATACAGCCAAGCTGTCGGCCGCGTCGGGCGGATACGGCGTGATTTCGAACGTCTACGCATACACGGCGCTGCTGTTAGTACTGCTGACATTCGGCATGGAAACGACGTTCTTCCGCTTCGTAAACAAAGAAGGCACCGACGCCAAACGCACCTACTCGACGATACTCATAATGATAAGCACGATAGCCGCCACGTTCGTGACGCTGGTGCTGGTGTTCCTCAAGCCGGTGGCAACATTCGCCGGATATCCCGACCACCCCGACTACGTGGGCATAATGTGCCTTTGCGTGGCCCTCGACGCGTTCCAGTGCATACCGTTCGCCTATCTGCGGCAGAACAAAAGGCCTGTAAAATTCGTAGCGTTGAAACTGCTGTTCATTGTGCTGAACATCACATTCAACGTGGTGTATTTCGTGGCGCTGCCGGCGCTCTTCGCAAACGAAGCCACGCACTCCTTCGCCTCCGTATTCTATGACCCGTCGGTGGGCGTGGGCTACGTGTTCCGCATAAACCTTTTCTGCACCCTGCTCATAACCTTTTTCTTCTGGAAAGAGCTTACCGGCTTCCGCTACGTGTTCGACCGCGCGCTGTGCCGCAGAATGCTGTCGTACAGCTGGCCCATACTGCTGCTGGGACTGGCGGGAATACTCAACCAGACTGCCGACAAGATACTCTATCCCTACGTAATGCCGGGCGACGAGGGCCGGATACAGCTCGGTATCTACAGCGCGGCGACCAAAGTGGCAATGATAATGGCTATGATAACCCAGGCGTTCCGCTACGCCTACGAACCGTTCGTGTTCGGCTCGGCCGCAGAGAGCAACTCGCGCGAGACATACGCCAAAGCGATGAAATTCTTCATCATATTCACCCTCCTGGCGTTTCTCGCCGTGATAGCCTACATAGACGTACTGAAATACATAATAGCTCCCGACTACTGGGAAGGCCTCAAGGTCGTGCCCATAGTAATGGCGGCCGAAATAATGATGGGCATATACTTCAACCTGTCGTTCTGGTATAAGCTGGCCGACAAAACCATTTACGGCGCACTGTTCTCGGGCATTGGCTGCGCGGTTCTCGTAACGGTGAACATAATATTCATTCCGCGATACGGCTACATGGCCTGCGCATGGGCGGGGTTTGCCGGATACGCAACGGCAATGCTGCTGTCATACTTCGTGGGCCGTAAAAAATACCCCATACCCTATCCGCTGCGGCAGATATTCGTATACATGGCAATAGCCGCGGCTTTCACGGCAATAATGCTCCTGCTGCCCCACTCGCTGCCTAAGGCAGTGCGCATAGCTGCAAACACCGTACTGCTCGCACTGTTCGTGGCACACATAATATACCACGACTTTCCGCTCTCCGGCCTGCCGGTAGTGGGCAAATACTTCAAAGGGCGGTAAGAGCGCCATGCAGCCGCTACTGTCTGCCATTCTGTAACACACAGTCCGAAAAGAAAAAATATCCTCCCGCACGTAAAAAAAATTATCTCTGAGATATTTTGAAATATGTCTGAGATAATTTAAAATATCTCAGACATATTTTTTCGCGCCTCGAAACACCTGTAAATAACAACTGCAAAAACCGAATAAAAAATAACGAACAAATGAAAAAACACATCTTGATTCTTTCCGCACTGCTCACCATGACCGTTTCGGGAGTGCGCGCCGACGGCGGAATGTGGATTCTGGGCGATCTGACCCAACAGACCTACGACGCAATGCGCGCCTACGGCCTGCAACTCACTCCCGAAGAACTGTCGAACGAAAACGGCACCTCGCTGCGCAACGCCGTAGTGCTGTTCGGCGGATACTGCTCCGGCGTAGTGGTATCTCCCGACGGACTTGTACTCACCAACCACCATTGCGGCTTCGAGAGCATTCAGCAACACTCCACGCCGCAGCACGACTACGTGAAAGACGGCTTCGTTGCCCGAACAAGCGACGAAGAATGGTCCGTACCGGGACTTTATGTGAGTTTCCCGATACGCGAGGTCAAAGTAACCGACCGCGTGCTGCCGCTAATCACCGAAAAGTCGGCCGACGGCACCACCCACCAGATATGGGGCAAAGAACGTGCGCAACGTATCGACTCTATCGAGACACTGCTCGTAAAAGAAGTGACTGAGAAAGATTCCACCCTCTGGGCCGAGCTGAAACCCTACTACGGCCACAACGAATACTACCTCACGGTGTATCGCGTTTACCCCGACGTGCGACTTGTACTCGCCCCCCCGTCGTCGCTCGGCAAATTCGGAGGCGATACCGACAACTGGGTGTGGCCGCGCGAGACGTGCGATTTCTCCGTATTCCGTATCTATGCCGGCAAAGACAACATGCCGGCTGAATACAGCAAAGACAACGTTCCCTACAAGCCTACCCGCTTTGCTTCGGTAGCACTCGACGGCTACAAGGCGGGCGACTTTGCCATGACTCTCGGATTCCCCGGCTCCACCTACCGCTATCTTTCGGCAAGAGGCATAGAAAGCCGAGTTCAAAGCACCAACAAACCGGTTATCGAAGCCGGCAACCTGAAACTCGGGATATGGAAACAGGTCATGGACGCCGATCCGGTGATACGCCTCAAATACGACAGCAAATACCAGTCGCTCTCGAATTTCCACAAGAACTGCATAGGCATGAACAACAGCATTGAGCAATATTCTATCATAGGCCAGAAACGCAATTTCGAGAAGACTGTAAACGAATGGATAAAGGCCGACCCGCAGCGCATGGCAAAATACGGCGATGTGTTCGAAAAAATCGACGAAGCCTATGCGGATTTCTCGCCCAAGTATGAGAAGGTCATGAGCAGCTTCATAAATCTCAGCTATCAGACAGACGTTTTCGGTCTTCGTTCGATAATAGCCCGCAACGACTATTCCAAGAAAAGCAAAACCAAAGCCGCTGCCATAGCCGACGTGCGCGAGCTGTACCGCAACATCGATTTCGGACTTGAAATGCGCACCATTGCCGCCGGTCTGCGACGCTTCAAGGAGCAGACGCCCGCCGAAATGCAACCCGACTTTTTCAAAACTGTGGAAAACACGTATCAGGGAAATTTCTCCGCCTACGTAAACGACGTTGCCGCACACAGTATGCTAACCGACAGCACTGCGGTGATAAGCCGCCTGAAAAAGGGCCACAACAAATGGATTGCTAAAGATGCTCTCGGGAAAATGCTGGCGCAGATAGGACAAAGCATGATGAAAGTGCAAGGAAACATTGACCGCAGCGCAGTTAGCGAACAGGAACGCCGCCTCACACAGGCCGTACGCGAAATGTACGAAAGTTCTCCCACATACAGCGACGCCAACATGACGCTCAGAATGAGCTACGGCACAGTCAAGACATACACGCCCGAGGGCGGAAGCGAATACCCGCTCTATACAACACCGCAGACATTAGCCGCAAAAGCGGCGAAAGCCGGAGAGAACAAGGACTACACGATAGAAAACGATGTGCTGTCCCTCATGACATCGGGCAACTACGGAAGATACGCCGACAAGTCGAGCAAAAACCTTCAGCTTTGCTTCATAACCGACAACGACATCACCGGCGGCAACTCCGGAAGCCCTATGTTCAACGGAAAAGGGCAACTGCTCGGCCTTGCGTTCGACGGAAACTGGGAATCAATGGCTAATGATATTCTTTACAGCACCGAACTGACACGCTGCATAGGTGTAGACATACGCTACGTAATGTATGTAATAGAAAACTGGGGCAAAGCCGACCGCCTGATAAAGGAAATATCGTTTGCCGAGTAACTTTGCGCCAACAAGCCGACACTATCCGGCCACACAAAGCCCAACAAAAACAACAATCCCGCAAATTCTAAAAAGGACTTGCGGGATTGTTGTTAAAGACTGCCCTGCACAGTGACAGAGCGGCTTAATATTAGCTTGATAGCAAATAATCTACAGGTTAAGATACTCTTTCAGCGCATCTACATATTCTTCAAAGGACTTTCGGCCTTGTTCTGTGATTTGACAGACGGTTCTGGTCTTTTTTCCGACAAACCCTTTCTCTACAGTTATATATCCTGCCGACGAAAGCTTCTCAAGCTGCACACTTAGATTTCCGGCTGTCGATTCCGTCTTCTCACGAAGATATACGAAATCAGCTTTTTCAACATTCATCAGAATTGACATTACGGCAAGCCTCAACTGAGAATGCAATAATGGGTTCAATTCTTTCATCGTTGTGCGGCATTAAGTTTTTTACGTATTATGAAAGCCGGCACTATAAACATCAACAGAAAGCAGAATATATAAAGAGGAAGCACCCATACAATCAGTAACGGGATGTTGCAAATTGTCAGCGCAATCACGACAAATCCTGCGATTATCGAGAAGATTCCGCCAAATACATAGGATTTCTCTTTCAACACGACGCCCTGTGCAGCTACTCCGAACCCTACGACGACGAATGCGAAGTAGAACATCAACAGCCATGCTTTCGGATAACCGATAATATTAAATAATATACATACCAATGACAATGCAATGGATATTATTGTAACAACTTTCCAAATGCCGTCTCTTATCATATCAATAGCCGTTTTGGCTCCTTTTTCGATTCCACACCTCTTTACCATAGCAAAATTGGCAGGATATCCTATTGCAGGGATAGCAAACCATACAATGTTTATCCACGGAGTGTAGTTTATCAAACTTACAATTAGCACAACCGCTGCAGAAACGATTGTAAGGGCCGCCCACATTATAGAAATGCGAAGTTCCGGCATTGACACACGCTGTTTTGTGGCTTCGATCATACGTGCTATGACCGCCATACTCTCTTGTGGAGTGAGATTCTTTTCTTCCATTACGAACAGTTTTTAATTTTAATAAATCAGTTTAAAGTATAAACCATATCTTGAAAATAAAAAAGAGCCGATTCGCGCGACATCGTTCTCCTTCTTGGCGCAAAGATAAACAGGTTTATTTTATAAACCAAATGTTTTGACAAAAATAATTCTTTCCGGTTACAAAAACTCATCTTTAACAAATCGGACAGGTTGTCAGCCTTGCCGTTGTTGTATGATACTGAAAAATGTCTTACATGCGGCATGTTTTCCGAAAGGAGCGGCTTTTATGCCGCCTTTGCACGGATATGTACCAACGTTCATTGCCTCTCAGGATATAAAGGTCGGGATTTTTTTACAGTTCGGGCCACGCACGCAACCTTACCGACTGTATATCCGCATTCGGCTGTCTCTTTCACTTCCCCGCAAAAAGAGGCCGAAAAAATATGTCTGAGATATTTTAAAATATGTCAGACATATTTCAAATTATCTCTGAGATAATTTTTTTACAAGCGGGAACTTCAGAAACTGCAACAACAGGGAATATGAAATTCGGGAAAACAAGTTGCCAAAGAAAAATTTTGCGGTTTCGTTATAAAGTCTTACTTTTGCGGTGCCGTTTAACGACGGCAGAAGTGTTTGTTCCATGGTGTAATGGCAGCACTAGAGTTTTTGGTTCTCTCAGTCATCGTTCGAATCGGTGTGGAACAACAAGCAATTTGCGGCGCGCAAACTCTCGCGAGTTTTGCGTGCCGCTTTTTTCTTACGGTTTATTGTCTTTTTTTAACTCGTGCTTGCAGGTTTTCTAAAAAAACCATAATATTGCATATGGCAAACAACAGCACGCATATCATGAGAAAGACAAAGAACATACTACTTGCAATTACCGCTATCCTATTTATTTATACAGCCGGAGCACAAGCGCAGCCTGCGCAGGGCAATGCGCTTCCGTGCGGCATTTGGCAACTGGTAATATCGGCAGGCACAGGCAACGAAGCGTCGGGCGACTTTGCCCCTGTGTGGAAGATTTACAGTCCCGACGGAGGCTTTACGGTAATGACGTGGAAATCGAACAAAAGAAGCGCATGTATAGCCACAAGCGGCAGATATAAGGCCGAAGGCGACAGTGTAATAGTGGAAGATGTTGAATTCTCGGCCTACGAGATAGTAAAAAGCGGTGCAAAAAACCGGATAAGAACAAACTATATAGACAAGAGTTGCATGCTCACGCAACACAGCATAGAAAACGGCAACAGCAAATGGGAAGAAGTTTGGAAACTCATCACTCCCGAAGAATCTCCCTCACAGTTTTCCATTCCAATAAACGGCGGCAAAGGCGAAAACGCCTCGCGCGACGTAAACGGAATCTATTTTTATACGGAAAACATGCCTGTATTCAAAGATTCCGATAAACGCACACTGGAAAAATACATACAATCACAGATATCATATCCGGCAAAAGCGCTCAAAAACGGTATGGAAGGGATTTCGATAATCCGGTTCGTGGTAAAGGAAGACGGAACTACGGAAAAATTCCAGGTTGTACGCTCATCATACGATATTCTCGACGCCGAGGCCATAAAAGTGTTGGAAAAAGTCCGTTTCGTCCCCGGCACTCACGACGGAAAGAACGTAAAAGTATACCTCACCGTGCCCGTTTCGTTCGTTCTGAAATAAAAGCATTCCACTCTCATGCCTAAACGACCCTGAGCACAGGAGCCGCAGGACTTTATCGGAAAAGAAAAAAATCGCCCCGCACTTCCCCGAAAATCACGGAGCCTCATAGCAAGGTTTTGCAGACAAAAACGGTCAGCGGCCAAGCACTTGAAAATCAGCAGGT
>CAJKQZ010000114.1 GCA_905202115.1 uncultured Prevotellaceae bacterium
TTATCTCCCTTGTATTTTCAATTTCCTGCGGGAAGTTTTTTACCACGCGAAAAAATTATTTTTTTATTTCGGAAAAAAAATTTCGCAAGTGCCGCACAGATTCCGTTTTTTCAAAAAGGGCAGCATTTTTGCCGATTTCATCGAGATTTTTTCGCCATTTTCTCATAGAAATACTTGTACAGCGGTGCCACCATTAGTGACTGTTTCAACTCTCCGGCTGAAAGAAGTTCGAGCACACGCTCCTCGTCGAAAAGATGAACCGTAATGTCCTCTGTTGGTTCGAGGTGCTGAGTAGAGACCCGCTCCACGCCCTCGGCAAGAAAGCAGTAGTTGTAATTTGCCATAGCCGAAGGATTGGGCGCAACCTTCATAATCTGCGTCCACTGCCCGCCGCCGTATCCGGTTTCCTCCCAAAGCTCACGCTTTATGGCTGCGAGCGGCGATTCGTCTGACGGATCCACCACTCCGGCGCACAGCTCGTAACTCGTTTCGCCTAAACCGTGGCGATATTGCCTGACGAAAACATACTTGCCGTCGTCGGTGCGCGCAATGACGTTAACCCACGACGGATACTCCAACACATAATACTCATCGTTCACTACTCCCGACGGCAACTGCACGCAGTCCTTACGCGCAGTGAGCCACGGACGTTTTATAAGATACTCGCTCTTCAGCACTTTCCAACTGCGATCGTCTTCCATATAGATAAAAGTTATGATTTTTATCTATATAACGATAAAACCTATGTTTTTGTATGGTTATACGGCTTTCTTTTCGACCTAAAAGCGTCAAAACCACAGGAAAAATGTAATTTTGCCTTTCAAACAAGCCACACAGGCATTTCGCCAGGCAAACGGCAAAAATTTAACCATAATGACAACAAAACCATCCATACCCAAAGGCACGCGCGACTTCTCGCCCGAAGAAATGGCGAAACGCAATTATATTTTCAATACAATACGTGAAGTCTACGAACTTTACGGATTCAGGCAAATAGAAACCCCCGCGCTCGAAAACCTCACTACGCTAATGGGCAAGTATGGCGAAGAAGGCGACAAGCTACTGTTCAAGATTCTGAACTCGGGAAATTTCATGAACGGCATTTCCCAAAGCGATATAGACTCAGGAAATATCGGCCGTCTGGCGGCTCTTTTATGCGAAAAAGGCCTGCGCTACGACCTTACGGTGCCTTTTGCACGCTTTGTGGTGCAACACCGCGAAGAACTCCAGTTGCCTTTCCGCCGCTATCAGATTCAGCCGGTGTGGCGCGCCGACCGTCCGCAAAAAGGACGCTACCGCGAATTCTACCAGTGCGACGCCGATGTGGTAGGTTCCGACTCTCTCATAAACGAGGTGGAACTCATGCAGATTGTCGACACCGTATTCGCACGTTTCGGCGTTAGAGTGGAAATCAAGATAAACAACCGGAAAATCCTTGCCGCCATAGCCGACAAGATAGGAGCGGCCGACAAAATAACGGCTGTAACCGTGGCTATCGACAAACTCGACAAGATAGGTATCGACGGAGTGAGAAAAGAACTCGCCGCCGAAGGCATAAGCGAAACGGCCATTGAGAGTTTAGAGCCTATCATCGCGCTCTCGGGAACGAATGCCGAGAAAATTGCCGTTATGCGCAGGGAACTTGCAACGAACGAAACGGGGCTCAAAGGGCTTGACGAAGTGGAGTTCGTGCTGTCTTCACTCGAAAGCACTGGAACTGCCAACACCGTAAGCCTCGATTTGTCGCTGGCAAGGGGACTGAATTACTACACGGGCTGCATTTTCGAAGTAAAGGCTCTCGACGTGGAAATCGGCTCTATTACCGGCGGCGGGCGCTACGACAACCTCACCGGCATATTCGGTCTTCCGGGGCTAAGCGGCGTGGGAATATCGTTCGGTGCCGACCGAATTTACGACGTTCTCAACGCGCTCGACCTGTATCCCGAAACCACCCACACCGCCACACAGCTGCTTTTCGTAAACTTCGGCGAAGCCGAAGCGAAACGGTGCATGGAGCTTGCCGCCAAAGCACGCCGCGCAGGAATAAGGACAGAAGTCTACCCCGACTCGGCCAAGATGAAAAAGCAGATGAGCTATGCCTCGGCACGCAACATTCCTTTTGTCGCACTGATAGGCGAAGACGAATTGAACAACGGCAGCGTGACGCTCAAAAACATGCAAACGCGCGAGCAAATGCAACTCTCGCCCGACGGCATGATAGAAACGGTGACAAACACAAAATAAACCGGCAACGGTTTGCATTTCTCTTTACGTAAGGCGCGTAAAATTCACTACGCCTTGCGATGTACGAAAAAAATACCGCCTCCTGCAAAATCCGGAGCGTCCCGCCGCAAGGTTTTGCAGACAAAAACGGTCAGCGGCCAAGCACTTGAAAATCAGCAGGTGTATATGTAGCAAAAAATATGTCTGAGATATTTTAAATTATCTCAGACATATTTTCGATTATCTCCCTTGTATTTTCAATTTCCTGCGGGAACTTTTTTACCACACGAAAAAAATATTTTTTTTCGCCAGAAGCAAAATCCGCAACAAATATTTCTCTGCCGGTTTTCTACCGAACCGCCATACGACTATTCGGAAAACCTTTACTTTTCACGCGCATAGAGGCTCAGCCCTTTCAAAGCAATCGCAGCATGAAAGGCACCGGGAGCCTCCCAGCCGAAATTCATGCCCGTAATTTCGAGGTCGGACAAGGAAGTTGCGGTAAAAAAGCCTTTCTCTTTCATATAATTCAAACATTCCCTCACATAAGGCAGAATATCGACGCTCAGGCGGTGCCATTTTCCGTCGTCGAAATGTATGTCTCCCCACACATCTATCTGAGGAATATTATATATGTAAGTATTGCTGGCAACGTCCCACGAAACAATCTCATGGATAAACATATTGTGGTAGCGGTAGTCGTAGGAAGGTATCCCGAGCCATATGAACTTATTATAATCGGCCGATTGCCGGTTAGTGTTTTTCAAAATAAAAAAGAGCGGCGACTGCACGGTGTGAAGCGCCGGATCGTATTCGGAATCCGGCATAGATCTAACGCAACTCACTAATTTAAGAGCCATTGTGAACGCCAGACTCTCGACGCGCCCCATGTTTGGGCGCCGCGCAAAATCCTGTTCCACCAGCAAATGCGGCCATTGCTCGCCTTGCCTGCGCGGGTGCTCGTATTCGGGAGCGGTATTTATCTCAAGCAACAAAGTTCCCTGCTGGCTGCGCTCGATACGCTTTGTCTCATTGGCATATTCACGGGCATAATTTTTCCCCGTTTCGAGAAAGCTCTTTTTCTTCTCGGCAATCGAGCGCGCAAGACTGTATCTGCTATGCCACTGCGCTATTCTCCAGCTCGGAGCAGCGGAAGAAGAGGAAAAAACCAAAGTATCGGCAATAGCCTTCTCCACTCCGCCCTTTTCTCTGATAGTCTTGAAATCGGGAGGCAGCAAGGCAAATCCGTTTCGGAAAGAGGTGTCGGAAATCACCTCCCAGCCGTCGCCCGCAACAACTGCGGAAGGGGCGGCAAAAAGCATTAAGGCACAAAAAAAGAGCACTCCGGACACAAAATCAGACGCTCTTAATATATTCAATCTCATAGACAAATGTTTATTTGCGGTTCTTTTACTCCTTTCCGGAAAAGCGCGCTTTAAATTTCTGCATTGCGCTCTCGACCGAAAGGCTCTCTAAGCTGCGGTCTACGTAAACGATTTTCTTTACATTCCGCATTACGGATTCCATATCATGACTCACAAGAATCACGGCGCAGCGGCTGTTCATTTCGGCAAGGAGAGAATACATCCTGCTGCCGAAAAAATTATCCACATAGGCATCCGGCTCGTCCAAAACCAAAAGCTCGGGGTTCGAAACCATTGCCCGCCCCAGCAATGTGCGCTGCCACTGCCCGCCGCTCAGTTGCCCGATAGGACGAGAGGCTATCTCCCGCAATCCCAGGCACTCTTCCACAGAAAGTCCGCGCCGGCGCTGCTCCTCCGTAAAACTTCGGAACAGCCGCCGCTCGACATTCAAGCCCGAAAGGATTGTATCTCTCACGGTTATTGGGAAACTGCGGTCAATCTGAGCCTGCTGGGGCATATATCCTATACGTAAATCGCGACAAGGCACTCCGTTGCGGAAATATTCCAGACTTCCCTCACTCGGTTTAAGCAGTCCGAGTATAACTTTAAGGAGAGTAGTCTTACCGCCTCCGTTAGGACCCACGACACCTAAGAAGTCGCAACCGCGAACTTCGAGACTAACTCGCGAAAGCACTTCCCTTCCGCCATAACCGGCCGAAAGATTCTGCAATTTCAGAATGGTTTCACTCATATCATATATATTATCGTCACTCTCAAACAGAGTATCATCATTTTAAAGCATGCAACCGGCAATATGAAGCATAGCACCAAAAAGCCAAGCCTTATGACCGATTAACTAAACTATACGACCAACAAACTTAACTATACCACCAGCGAAATAAGCCATATTATCAATAATTCCACCTATGCTATCACCCTTTTCCTGCATGGGAAACTCATTCAGAAATTCTTTTTGCAATAAAAATCATTTCCTCGTCCCATTGGTAAGCAAGCGGATCGATTTCTACGATTTTCACCTCCGCCTCGCGGGCTATCTGACGCACAATACTCGCAGGATATTGTTTCTGCACGAATAAAACGCCGGCTCTTTCGGCTTTGCTCTGCGACAAAAGAGTCTCTATATGCGCCGGCGAGGCTTCCTTTCCTCCAGCTGAAACAGACAGCTGCAACAAACCGTAATCGTTTGCGAAATATGCAAGGGCGGGATGATAAATAAGAAAGCTGCGACGGGTAAGATTCCCTAATATCTGCTGAATTTGCCCGTCTATACTGTCGATATGTTGTAGGAAAGCCGCCTCACGTTGCCTGTATTCGTCGCTGTTTGCAGAGTCGACAACGCACAAAGCAGAGCAAATGTTCTGCGCAATTACCTTTGCGTTACGCGTAGAAAGCCAAATATGCGGATCTACGCCGTCGCCGTCCGAATCTCTAAGGGTTCTTACTCCCGAAGACAGGTTGAAAACCGGAAAAGACGGGGTTTCTTTCGTTATTTGTCTGAGGCGCGTGCGCTCAAAATCGATGTAGCCCGACGAAAGATAGGCACTACTGTTCATAAGATCGAGCATTTGCTGCGGAGTGGGCTCATAAGTCTCCGGACTGCTGTTGCCGGGAACGAGAGTTACCACCCTGAAGCGTTCACCTGCTATCTGATTAACAAAATAACGGTACGGTTCAATACTTACTACGAGAACAGGGCGTTTGTCTTCGTCACTTTTTCCCGAACAACCGGAAAGCAGAACAACAGCAAAGAGAAGAAACAATATTTTACGCATATATTATATAAAGATCATATTTCAGAAACCACAGACAGCACGAACGCATAGCGGACAACCTTTCCCACAACGATAGCAAGCAATGTCCACCAGAAGTTAGCCCTCATAAGTCCGAGCGTAATGGTAATTGCAGAGCCGAGTATAGGAATCCACGCCAACAAACCCATTACCGGGCCATATTTGCTCACGAAGCGCCGCGACTTCTCTATTTTTTCGTATTTCACATGGGTGTATTTTTCCACAAGTTGCATGTTTCCCAGATGTCCGAGCCAATAATTAAAGCAGCTTCCCAATGTATTTCCCAACGTTCCCCACACAAGAAGCTGCATAGCCGGCAAACCTGCCACGCGCAAGGCCGCCATAACTATCTCGGAGCTGAAAGGAAGAAAACTTCCCGCAAGAAAGGCGGCAATAAACATACCAAAGAATCCGCATTCGGTCAGAAACTGCGTAAAATCTCCCATATCCCCAAGTCTATACCCGTAATGTTATACACAGCAAGCAATAATACAAGCAGAGCAGTAAAGTAAAAATAGATATTCCCTGCCTTTCCGCCGGCAAAAGCCAGATGATGAGCTATGAGCGGCGTACTGTTAAGCACGAACAGGCGGAAAAGCACATCGAATCCGTCGGGACAAGCCACGAGCAGCGCCAAGATAGCCAGTTCCTCAATCAGAAAAACATAATAAAGCATTCTCGTGCGTATCTTGTCGTTGAATTTCGTGCGGGCAAAGTGAATTGCCGCCGCAACCGCCATTACGGCCACCACGGCGAACGACACGAGGCGGTGCTCGTCGAGCACGCTATAATCGGGCTGGGAAAAAGTAGTAAGCTCCGCCCAAAAGTCATACAGCGCCGTGTTCTGCCTGTACATTATAAGGTAAGCCTCGCGCAGCGCAAGCGGAAAAACTGTCCCCAACAGCGCCGCGGCAAAGACTTTCAGCGTAAAAGCCCTCATCTGCACTATCGTAGAGAACAGAAGAAACGGCCCCAGAAGCAACATTTTCGGAAAAATCATTGCCCCGAGGCTCAGAAAAAGAAACACGTGGAATATATATCCCTGCGAATTGTAGTTCTGGTAGCACATAAAGAACACGAAGTACGCCGCCGCCCAACAAATCATAGGAATATATCCCGATGAAAAATCATGATAGAACGTCAGTCCGCCCGTAAGCAGCAGAAAAACCGACGATATAAGCCTCGAACGAATTCTCAGCAATGCGTTGCGGTTGTTCAGCTCCAGAAGTATATAGGCCACGATAATAGTAGCCGCCAGTCCGCCGGCAGTTTCAGACAGCTCCGTCATGCCCGAAGCCACCCACATGAGTACGGCAACGAGCAGCGCCACAAATGTCGTGACGTTGCTCGTAACTATGTCGTATCGCAGTCCGCGCTCGTTCATCGGCCTTTTCTACGTCAAAGATCCTGACCTATGTCGGTGCGGTAGAATTTCTTTTCGTATTCAATCTGTTTCGTTGCCTCCATTGTGCGTGCCAGCGCCTCCGCCTTGTCTTTTCCGTAGGATGACACGGCTATCACGCGCCCGCCGGCCGTAACCACGCGTCCGTTATTGAAAGCAGTTCCGGCATGGAACACTATGCTTTCGCCCGTTTTGTCGAGACCGCTTATCTCGTATCCCTTATCATATTTTCCGGGATAGCCTCCCGACACCAGCATCACGCAAACTGCGGCGCGGGGGTCGAATTCTATGGCGCGCTTGTCGAGGTCGCCGGCAGCCACACCTTCAAACAAGTCCACGATGTCGCTTTTCAGGCGCAGCATTACGGTTTCCGTTTCGGGGTCGCCCATGCGGCAGTTGTATTCTATCACCATCGGTTCCCCGTTCACGTTTATTAGGCCGAAGAATATGAATCCGCGATAATCTACCTGCTCTTCGGCAAGTCCCTCTACGGTGGGACGGATTATGCGCTCCTCAACTTTTTTCATCCACTCCTTGTCGGCAAACGGAACCGGCGACACGCTGCCCATACCTCCGGTGTTGGGCCCTGCGTCGTGCTCGTAAATGCGCTTATAGTCCTTTGCCTCGGGCAGTATCTTGTAGTGTTGACCGTCGGTAAGCACGAATACAGAGCATTCTATGCCGCTCAAGAATTCCTCTACCACAACGCGTGCCGAAGCGTTGCCGAACATGCCGTCGAGCATTTCGCGGAATTCTTTCTTAGCCTCTTCGAGAGTTGGGATTATGAGTACGCCCTTTCCGCCGGCCAGTCCGTCGGCCTTGAGCACGTAAGGCGGCTGCAGCGTTTCGAGAAACGCCAGGCCTTCGTCGACGTTAGTGCCGTCGAATGTCTGATAAGCGGCTGTAGGTATGTTGTGACGACGCATAAAGCGCTTTGCGAAGTCCTTGCTTCCCTCAAGCTGGGCACCGGTACGCGAAGGACCGATAATCTTCACCTTTTTCAGTTCGGCATCCTCGCGGAAATAATCCACGATACCGCCTACGAGCGGTGCCTCGGGGCCTACCACCACCATGTCTATGGCGTTTTGTTTCACAAAGTCGCCTATCTCGTCAAAATCGCCGAGATTAAGTATCACGTTCTCGCCCACATTGCGCGTACCCGCGTTTCCGGGAGCTATATATAGTTTTTCCACTTTAGGACTTTGGGCTATTTTCCATGCAAGCGCGTGCTCGCGGCCGCCGTTTCCCAATAACAATAGTTTCATCCTGAATAAAAATTAATCGTTTTACTTTTAGTTCTTTGCAAAAATAAGAAAAAGAAACGGGCGCGGCAAGCGCTCATGCGTTTTTAGCATACAACACTGCAGCGCCCCGCAAAAAACAGGTAGGAAAAGGTTTTCGAAAAAAACACACTCGCGAGAAAAAAATATTTTTTTGCACACTGAAAAAACTTCCCGCAGATAATTCAAAATACAAGGGAGATAATCGAAAATATGTCT
>CAJKQZ010000115.1 GCA_905202115.1 uncultured Prevotellaceae bacterium
AACGACCCCCTGATTAACAGTCAGGTGCTCTAACCAACTGAGCTACTGAAGCAGTCTTTTTGTAGTTTGCGGTGCAAAAGTACGCGTTATTTTTGAATTAAAGAATATATTTGCATTAAAAATTTGTTTTAATGGACAAAATTATAGGAATGGGGAATGTTCTGGTCGACATTCTCGCACACATTAAAAGCGATGACGTGCTTGCGGAAATGAATCTGCCCAAAGGTTCAATGCAGCTTATCGACAAGGACAGATACACAGAAGTAAGCAAACGCATAAACGCGCTCAATCCGAGTCTGGCCTCGGGCGGTTCGGCGGCAAACACCATAATAGCGCTCGCACGCTTGGGAAACACTCCCGCGCTCATAGGCAAAATAGGCAATGACGAACACGGGGAGTTTTACGAAACAGTATGCCGTCAGGCCGGAGCGGAAACACACTTTCTGCATTCAGACACAAGCACCGGCATAGCCTCGACATTCATTTCGCCCGACGGGCAACGCACATTTGCAACCTACCTCGGTGCAGCGGCCGAACTTGCCCCCTCCGAACTCTGCGACAAGATGTTCGAAGGCTGCAAGTACCTCTACCTCGAAGGCTACCTCGTGCAGAATCATCCGCTCATGGACCGAGCCGCAGAGCTTGCCCGCAGCCGCGGAATAAAGATATGCCTCGACATGGCGAGCTACAACATAGTAGAAGCCGACAGGGAATATTTCACCTACTTTGTAAAGAATTACGTCGACATTGTTTTTGCCAACGAGGAGGAGAGCCGCGCCTTCACCGGCCTCGCCCCGCGCGAAGCACTCGACGCTATCGCCGCCGACTGCGACATAGCCGTCGTGAAACTCGGAGCGCAAGGTTCCACAGCCGCGAAAAAAGCAACCGCCGGCAACATGGCCGAAACGGCCTCCTGCCCCGCAGGAAAAGTAAGCCACATTGTCGACACCACAGCCGCAGGCGACTTTTTCGCCGCCGGATTCCTGCACGCCCTTTCCCGAGGCTGCACGCTCAAAGCCTGTCTCGAGGCAGGCACAGTGCTTTCTACCGAAGTGATACAGGTAGTAGGCACCACGCTTTCGGCAGAGCGGTGGGATGACATACGCCGCCGTGTGAACGACATCTGTAAATAGAACAAAAACATAAACGATGAAACGGATTATCCTGTTCTTAGCTGCAACGGCATGGCTTGCGCTGCCCGCCGACGCGCAGAAAAACCATAATTTCAAGGTTTCGAAAAACCTTGAAATCTTCAACAGCCTGTTCAAGCAGCTCGATCTTTACTACGTAGACACGCTGAACGCCGACAAGCTGATAAAAGAAGCCGCCGGCTCAATGCTCGAAACGCTCGATCCCTATACCGACTACTTTCCCGACGACGAGCGGAGCGACCTAAAGCAGATGCTCACAGGCAAGTATGCGGGAATCGGCGCGCTCATCCATTATTCCAAAACCGAAGACCGCTGCATAATAGCCGAACCCTTTGAAAACACTCCCGCCGCCGAATCGGGATTGAAAGCAGGCGACATAATTCTGAGCATATCGGGCAAGGAATTCGGTCCGAAAGGCGCACAGGAAACAAACGACTTCACATCGTCGGTTAGCAATGCCCTGCGCGGCGAACCGGGTACGAGTTTCATAGTCAAGATTCAGCGCCCGGGCGAAGAGCAGCCGCGCGAAATAAAAATAACACGCCAGGCCATAAAGACGCCTCCTGTTTCATATTACGGCATAATCGACGGAAAAACCGGCTACATCCACCTTTCGGGCTTTCCCGAGGGTGCGGCCAACGACGTGCGCCGCGCCGTAATAGACCTCAAGCAGCAGGGCGCAAAACAAATGGTGCTCGACCTGCGCAACAACGGCGGCGGCTCCATGCAGGAAGCCATAGAGATAGTAAACCTGTTTATCGGAAAAGGCAAAACCGTTGTAGAACTAAAAGGCAAAATCAAGGCAGCCAACGAAATCTACAAAACGCAGCGCGAGGCTCTCGACCCCGACATTCCGTTAGCCATATTGGTGAACGGCTCCACGGCGTCGTCGTCCGAAATCACTGCCGGCACGCTCCAGGACTACGACCGCGCAGTGATAATAGGCACGCGCACCTACGGCAAGGGCCTTGTGCAGCAAACGCGCCCGCTTCCATACGACGGCGTGCTTAAACTCACCACCAGCAAGTACTACATACCCTCGGGCCGCTGTATCCAGGCAATAGACTACTCCCACCGCAACGCCGCAGGCGCCGCAGACCGCATTCCCGACAGCCTTACAAGCGTGTTCCACACGGCAGCAGGCCGCCCCGTGCGCGACGGAGGAGGCATAACCCCCGACAGCATAGTAAAACTGGACAGCGTGGCGAACATAGTGCTTTATCTCAACCCCGGCATGACAACGAGCGACGTGCTGTTCAACTTCGTGACCGAATACACCCACAGACACGCAACTGTCGACGCTCCCGAGAAATTCGACATCTCCGACGAAGAATACGAAAACTTCAAACGCTACGCCAAAGAGCACAAGTTCACCTACGACCGCCAGAGCGTAAAGCTGCTCGACAACCTTAAAAAGGTGGCACGTTTCGAAGGCTATGACGTGACAGAGGAAATAAAGAACCTCGAGGCCAAGCTCACACACGACGAGGATTACGACTTCGACCACTGGAAGTCGGAAATAAAAAAGCTGCTCAACAACGAAATCATGTTGCGATATTATTATCGTCGCGGCCTTGTTAGGAACTCGCTCAACGGCGACAAGCAGCTCGAAACAGCCATAGCCGTGCTGAACAACCGGCAAGAATACGACAAGATACTCTCTCCCGAAAGCAAGTAAGCATTTTCGGCAATTTCATCGGCTGAACAAAAAAGCACAGTAAAAAAATATTTTTTATTTTTTTTCGCAATGAAAAACCTCCCGCAGATAATTCAAAATACAAGGGAGATAATCGAAAATATGTCTGAGATAATTCAAAATATCTCAGACATATTTTTTGCTACATATACACACGCTGATTATCAAGAGCTTGACAGGTGACCGTTTTTGTCTGCATTTTTTCGCCAGCACAGACAACGCCAACATAAGATAATTTGCAGGTGCAACTAAAAAATAGTACTTTTGCCCACAAACAAATAACAACTTTATAACAATACACAAGACACCGATGAATTTCGTTGACGAAATAAAATGGCGCGGGATGCTTCATCAGATGATGCCCGGCACTGACGAGTTGTTCCAGAAAGAACAAGTTACGGCATACGTAGGAATAGACCCGACGGCCGATTCCCTTCACATAGGCCACCTGTGCGGCGTTATGATGCTGAGACACCTGCAGCGCGCGGGCCACAAACCCATAGCCCTCGTGGGCGGAGCCACGGGAATGATTGGCGACCCCTCGGGAAAAAGCCAGGAACGCAACCTGCTCGACGAGGCAACCCTTACACACAACGTGAGTTGTATAAAAAAGCAGCTGGCACACTTCCTCGACTTTGAAAGCGACGCCCCGAACCGCGCGGAACTCGTGAACAACTACGACTGGATGAAAAACTTCACGTTCCTCGATTTTGCACGCGACATAGGCAAACACATCACCGTAAACTACATGATGGCAAAGGAAAGCGTGCAGAAACGGCTCAACGGTGAAGCGCGCGACGGCCTGTCGTTCACCGAATTCACCTATCAACTGCTCCAGGGATACGACTTCCTGCACCTTTACAAAACAAAAAACTGCAAACTCCAAATGGGCGGAAGCGACCAGTGGGGAAACATCACCACCGGAACCGAACTCATACGCCGCACACTCGGAGCCGGAGCCGAAGCATACGCACTCACCTGTCCGCTCATCACAAAAAGCGACGGCCGCAAGTTCGGCAAAACCGAAAGCGGCAACGTATGGCTCGACCCCAACCGCACGACGCCCTACACTTTCTATCAGTTCTGGCTTAACGTGGCCGACGACGAAGCAGAAAAGTACATAAAGATATTCACTTCGCTCTCTCACGAGGAAATCGACGCAGCAATAGCCGAACATCGCCAGGACCCGGGCCGGCGCACACTTCAGAAACTGCTCGGCAAGGAAATCACGACTATGGTTCACTCGCAAAAAGACTACGAAACCGCAGTCGAGGCGTCGAACATACTCTTCGGAAAAGCCACCAAAGAGAACCTGCTCAAACTCGACGAAGCCACGCTGCTCGCCGTGTTCGAGGGAGTGCCCGTGTTCGAGGTTGAAAAAGACAAGATGCTCGGTGCACGCGCAGTCGACCTGCTTGCCGAAACAACAAAGTGCTTCGCCTCGAAAGGCGAGATGAGAAAACTCACGCAAGGCGGCGGAGTAAGCATAAACAAAGAGAAACTCAACGTTTTCGACCGAGAAATCTCCGAAAACGACCTGCTCAACGGACGATACGTCATAGTGCAGCGCGGAAAGAAAAACTACTTCCTTATAATAGCAAAGTAAACCTTTAACCTGCGGGGGCTGCTCATACAGACAACAGCCCTCGCAATTTTTTCAACACCTTACATCATGAAACCGAAAACATTCATCCTTGCAGCCGCAGCGTCCGTTCTCACGCTCCAGGCGGCCGCACAGAACCGCGCCGACCGGCAGAAGCTCGACAATCCCGATTCATTCTCGATGATTCTCATGGGCGACCCGCAGTCGTACATAAAATACGACATCAACCAGCCCATTTTCGAACTCACCACCGCATGGACAGCTGACAACATAGACAATCTCCGTATTAAAGCGGTTCTCGTAACCGGCGACCTCGTCGAAACGAATGAGAACCTCGTTCCAGTGCGCAGCATGGCCAACCAAACGTCGCGCCAGATGTGGGAATCGGTATCGCGCGCCTTTGAACGCCTCGACAACAAGGTTCCTTATATCATCTCGGCCGGCAATCACGACTACGGTTACCGCAGTTCGGAAAACGGCAACACGCATTTTCCGGATTATTTCCCCGTGGAACGCAATTCCACCTGGAACAACGTGCTTGTAAGCGTGTTTCCCAACCGCAGCGGCGTGCAGTCGCTCGAAAACTCGGCCTATGAATTTTCCGACGCCAACTGGGGGAAACTCCTCGTAGTAACAAGCGAGTTCGCCCCGCGCGACGAGGTGCTTGAATGGGCCAAAAACCTATGCCAAAGCGACAAATACAAGAATCACCGCGTGATTTTCATGACCCACAGCTTCCTGAAAGGCGGCGAGAAAGCCGAACGCATATCCAACGAGGGCTACAAGATTTCTCCCCGCAACTGGGGACAGGCCATCTGGGACAAGCTCGTGAACGTAACGCCCAACATACGTTGCGTTATCTGCGGACACGCCGGCGAGCCAGGAGACTTCCAGGCTTCCGTATCGTATCGCGAAGACAAGAACGCCGCAGGAATCACCGTTCCGCAGATGATGTTCAACGTGCAGGTGCTCGGCGGGGGCTGGGAGGGAAACGGCGGCGACGGCTGGCTGAGAATTCTCGAGTTCAAGCCCGACGGCAAGACCGTAAGCGTGAAAACCTATTCGCCGCTCTTCGGAATTTCGCCCACAACCAAACAATTCGCCCACCGCACGGGGAAATTCGACTGCTTCGACATGATTCTTGCCAAGTGAAACGGAAACCGCAAAAAAGCTCCCGCTTGTAAAAAAAATTATCTCAGAGATAATTTGAAATATGTCAGACATATTTTAAAATATCTCAGACATGTGAAAAACCCGCCGGCGAAAGAGTCGGCGGGTTTGCGCATCTGCCAGCCGCATTGCAGGAAAAAACAACTCCACACCACACACAGCACCCGCCATACGGAACACAGACAGCATAAATTTGGGCATATCGCAATGTTTTCCTATTTTTGAAGTTAGGAAAATCCGCATATCAACGAAAACAGCATGACTCCCGTCACATTCCTCCTGCTTTTCATGGCACTCGCCGCAGGCTTTGCCGGCGGAATGCTCTTTGCCCGTGCAAAAGACGCCCGCCGGGCCGCAAACATCGCGGAAGAAGCCGCCGCACTCAGAGCCAAATTAGAAAGCGAACAGCTGCACACGGAAGAAATGCTCGGTCGCGAACGCGAACTGCTGCGCGAGGAAATGCGCAGCCTGTCGGACGAAATTGCCAGACGGCATACCGACGAACTTCTGCGTGTAAACGACCGCCACATGAGCGAATTGCTCAATCCGCTGAACAAAGAGATAAAGGATTTCCGCGACACTTTCATGCGCAGCAACACATCGGTAGACGAACACATAAGGCAGATGATGGAAAAAACCGTATTGCTCGGCACACAGGCCGAACAGCTACGGCGCGCCCTCACCGCCGAAACCAAAACCCAGGGAATATGGGGCGAAGGAGTGCTGAAACTCCTGCTCGAATCGTCGGGACTGCAGGAAGGTACCGGTTTCGAGCTGCAATGCTGCGAGAAAGACGACCGCGGACGCAACATATTTCCCGACGCAGTGGTTCATCTGCCCGGCAACCGCAACATTGTAATCGATGCAAAGGTTTCGCTCACCGCCTTCTACTCATACGCCAACGCCGACAGCAAGGAAGAGCGCGAAAAATACCTGAAAGAACACATCGGTTCGGTAAAGCGCCATGTCGACGAGCTTTCGGCAAAGAACTACGCCCGACACACGCCAGGGGCAATAGGCTACGTGTTCATGTTCCTGCCCACCGAGGCGGGCTATGTGGCCGCCGTGGGCAACGACATGCAACTTTCGCTCTACGCATACCGCAAGAAAATAATTCTGCTCAATCCAACCACTCTGCTTTCGGTGCTTCAGCTTGCCGACAATCTCTGGAACAGCGAGAACCAAAGTAAATCGGTAAACGAAGTGGCCGAAGCCGCCGCGCGGCTGTACGACAAATTCGCCGTGTTCGCGAACAATTACGTCAAGATAGGCGACGCAATCAAAAAGCTCGGCGCAGTATACGACGAAAGCGAAGGACAGCTCATCCGCGGCCGCGGAAACATAGTGCGGCAGCTCGAAAGCCTTAAAAGCAAAGGCATAAAACCCGCCAAAGAAGTGCCGCAGCAACTTTGTTCGCGCATTTCGGACGACGAAACGCCCGAACTTGAAGAAAAATAGCGCCACAAAACCGCAACAACCGCCATACGCCGACACAACCGCAGAAACAATTTAGACACACATAAACAAAAACAAATCATAATCACATGAAAAGAAAACGTATCGTGCTTGCAGCTGTGCTGCTCGCCCTTTTTGCAGCCACCGCCCAGGCCGGTGCGCTGAAACTGCGCGTAATGTCGTTCAACATCCGCTGCCTAAACGGCAGCGACGCCCCCGAAAACCAATGGAAAGAACGCATTCCGCGCCTTACGTCGTATGTGCTCAAAACCGATCCCGACCTGTTCGGAATGCAGGAGGTTACTCCGCAACAGCTTGTCGACGTAAAGGCGTATACAAGCGCTTACGGCTGCCTGTCGGCAGGACGCGACAACGGCAGCGACGCCGGCGAGAGCACTCCGATATTCTACCGCAAAGACAAATACCGCCTCATCGACAGCGGCCACTTCTGGCTGTCGAAAACGCCCGAAAAACCGTCAATCGGCTGGAAAGCCGCATGTCTGCGCATTGCACAATGGGCGCTGCTCGAAGACATAAAGAGCGGCAGACGCCTGATTTATTGCAACACACACTTCGACCACATCAGCGTCGAGGCTCGCAAACAGTCGGCCAAGCTGCTGAAAGACCGCCTGCGCCAGATAGCGCCCGACGTTCCGTTCATACTCAGCGCCGACTTCAACACAAACGAGAAAGAAGAAACCTATCCGCTGCTTATAAACCACTCTTACCCTTGCGTTGACACATGGAAAGCGGCCAAAAAGGCCAAAGGCGGTCCCGCAACGTGGAACGAATGGGGCAAAGCGCCCAATACACCCGACAACAAGATAGATTTCATCTTCACATCGGAAAACGTAAAGGTTAAACGCGCGGTGATAGCCTCGCCCACCGACAAGGAAGACAGATTCCTCTCGGACCACAACGCTATCTGGACCGACATCAAGATAAAATAGTCGCAAAATAATCCTACCGACCGAAAAGACACACTCTTTCCCGAGAGCGAAACAGCCTTTCCGAAAAAGCATAAAACGGCACGGCGAAAAAACGGAGGGAAATAAGTCGATAAAAAAATTACTACTCACGAAAAAAAATATTTTTTCCACACGGTAAAAAACTTCCCGCAGATAAATCAAAATACAAGGGAGATAATCGAAAATATGTCTGAGATATTTTAAAATATCTCA
>CAJKQZ010000116.1 GCA_905202115.1 uncultured Prevotellaceae bacterium
CAAGCAGCTCAAAAGGCGTCATGATTCCCTACCGCGCATTGTGGGGAAACATGGATTTCGCGAAAAGTGCGCTTCACATGTGTGTTTACAAAGGCAGCAAATTGGTTTCATTGTTACCAATGGCCCACATGTATGGCATGGCTTTCGAATTTCTGTTCGAATTCATCTCGGGCACGCACGTCTTCTTCCTTATGAAAAACCCGAGCCCCACAGTTATATTCAAAGCTTTCGCGAATATCAAGCCCGATTTTATTGTGGCGGTACCCCTGATTCTGGAAAAGGCGCTTCGCCACGCTATTCTCCCCCAGCTTCAGAAACCCAAGATGAGAATGCTTATACGCCTCCCTTATGTAAGAGAGAAAATATGCGACATTATCTGCAGCAAACTGAGAAAAGCGTTCGGTGGCAAATTCTACGAAATAATAATAGGAGGCGCCGCACTGAACAAGGATATAGAAGAATTCCTGCGTCGCATACATTTCCCCTACACCGTGGGATATGGAGCCACGGAATGCGCCCCTATCATATGCTATGCCGATTACTCCGTCCTTCCTAAAGGATCGTGCGGACGCGCGGCAAAGCACATGGAAGTGAAAATAGACTCTCCCGACCCGCAGAACGTAGTAGGTGAAATTCTTTGCCGCGGAATGAATGTAATGTTAGGATATTACAAGAATCCGGAAGCCACTGCTCAGGCAATCGACAAAGACGGGTGGTATCACACCGGCGACCTGGGATTAATCGACGAATACGGTTACATATATATAAAAGGACGTTCCAAAAACATGCTTCTCGGTTCTTCAGGACAGAACATCTATCCGGAAGAAGTTGAAGACAAGCTCAACACACTCCCGTTAGTGGAAGAAAGTATCATGATACAAAAAGGGAACAAATTCTATGCACTTGTATATCCCGATATGGACGCTGTGAAGGAGCGTAAACTCAATTCCGATCAGTTAAGTCAGATAATGGAACAGAACCGCCGCAGCCTTAATTCGGAACTTCCGATGTATTCACAGATATTGGGAATTAAAATTGTAGACCAGAAATTCGAAAAAACTCCCAAGCAAAGCATAAAACGTTTCCTTTATGCAAACTATGACGTCAGCTCCGACTGAAAACTCCTCACTTAGCGAAACAGTTGCAGGAGACGTATAAAAAAGCAGGGGAACAAACATATCAGAACATTCGTATCCTACTCTACGATACCGCTTTTTTCCAAAAAGGAAACAACAACGGGAAGCCGGACAGGCAAACACACTTACAGCTCCCGCTTGTAAAAAAAATTATCTCTGAGATAATTTGAAATATGTCTGAGGTATTTTAAAATATCTCAGACATATTTTTTCCTACCTGCTTTACGGTTGTTCCATTAAGCAGACAAATCATAAAAAAACAGACGGCACACAACATCAATTTCACTATAAACATAGCACAAAAGGAAACGAACATTTTTTGGCACGCACTTTGCTTTAATATCTTTCTAAGAGATGAAACAAACTTCAGCATAAAGAGTTTCTCTATTATCATAATAAATTTAAATAATAGAGCACACTTGAGTTTAATTCATATATTTGCAAACAAAGCAAGGAGTCACTAAAATGAACAACCAATTCTCACCAAGAGTATCCCACATACTAATATATAGCAAGGAAGAAGCCGAGCGTTTAAAATCCCGGCTTATCGATCCGGGACACTTGTTTTTAGGATTGCTGCGCGAAAACTCGGGCAAAGCGATAGAGATTCTCAACAAGTTCCATGTACGTCTTGACAACCTGAAACGTGAAATAGAGGAAAAGCTCAACCAGGATTCCGGCAATACACGTAAAGATATTTTCAATGAAATAACCCTGTCGGACTCTTCGGCAAAGATATTACGCCTCTGTACTCTTGAGGCAAGACTGCTGCATAGCAACTTCGTTGACACAGAACACCTGCTTCTTGCGCTGCTTAAAGACGACAACAACATAGTCTGCAATATTCTTAACAACAACGACGTAACCTACGAGGCCACCCACGATATGCTTGCCATGAAACCGGACATCCGTTCCAGTTTCGGATTCAGTGAAGAAGACGAGGAGGAAGAGAATGAAATTCAGGACAAGAAATCCAAAACCAAAACAGCCGAAAACACAACGGCTCCTGGCAACGAGACGCCGGTGCTGAACAACTTCGGCTTCGACATGACCGCCGCAGCGACAAAAGGGAAACTCGATCCGGTAGTAGGACGCGAACGCGAGATAGAACATCTTGTACAAATACTGAACAGACGCAAGAAAAACAATCCCGTACTGATTGGCGAGCCAGGCGTAGGAAAAAGCGCGATAGTGGAAGGACTTGCCACGAGAATCGTAAAGCACAAGGTGCCTCGGACATTCCTGCACAAACGCATAATATCCCTTGACATGGTTTCGCTCGTTGCCGGAACAAAATATCGCGGACAATTCGAGGAACGCATTCGCGGAATGCTCGACGAGCTGCAGAAAAATCCCGACATAATCCTGTTTATCGACGAGATACACACAATTGTCGGCGCGGGCTCCGCTCCTGGAACAATGGACGCGGCAAACATTCTGAAGCCGGCACTTGCACGCGGAGAGATTCAATGTATCGGCGCAACCACAATGGACGAATACAGAAAGTCTATCGAAAAAGACGGAGCGCTCGAACGCCGTTTCCAGAAAATCATTGTGGAACCAACAACGCACGACGAGACGCTACAGATTCTCCATAATATAAAAGAAAGGTACGAAGATTTTCATAACGTACGGTATACAGACGATTCTTTAGAAGCCTGCGTTTCTCTTACCGACCGTTATATAAGCGACCGCTGCCAGCCCGATAAAGCAATAGACGCCCTTGACGAAGCAGGCTCGAGAGCGCATATCGTAAACTTGAAAGTTCCTAAAGATCTGGAAGAACAGGAAGCACACATCAGCGAAATAAGAAACAAAAAGAACGAAGCCGTTCTCAAACAGAACTTCGAAGAGGCTGCAAACCTGCGCGACCAGGAAATAAACCTCAATCTTCTTTACGAAACTCGCCGTCGCGAATGGGAAGCAAGTTTAAGCGAGAAGCGAGAAGTCATTGAAAAGGCACAAATCGAGGAAGTCGTTTCGCACATGTCAGGCATTCCTGTTCAAAAAATGGTTCAGGCAGAAAACATCCGCCTGAAAGGAATGCACACAGCGCTTTCAAAAGCAGTCATAGCGCAAGACGAAGCCATTTCAAAGATAACAAAAGCAATTATGCGCAGCCGAATCGGCCTGAAAGACCCGAACCGGCCTATCGGAACGTTCATGTTTTTAGGGCCTACCGGAGTAGGAAAAACTCTTCTTGCAAAAAAACTGGCCGACTTCATGTTCGGCTCCGAGGACGCACTGATACGAATCGACATGAGCGAATATATGGAAAAATATTCCGTAAGCCGCTTGGTCGGCGCGCCTCCGGGATACGTGGGTTACGAAGAAGGCGGCCAGCTTACGGAGCGCGTGCGTCGTCACCCCTACTCCATTATCCTGCTCGATGAAATCGAAAAGGCAAACAACGACGTTTACAACCTCCTGCTCCAGGTAATGGACGACGGAAGGCTTACAGACAGTAACGGAAAAACGGTAGACTTCAAGAATACCGTTATAATAATGACTTCAAACAGCGGAACAAAACAGTTGCGCGAATTCGGAAACGGAATAGGTTTCGGAGCATTGCCCGCAATCGACAAAAAACAAAGCGACAACATCATTCGCAAAGCCCTTAACAAATCGTTCTCTCCCGAGTTCCTCAACCGTATCGACGAGATAATAATGTTCGACCCCCTAAGCCAGGAAGCAGTGCGCTCCATTGCCGACATCGAAATCGATACGTTTGCAAAACGCGTGGAAAGCCTCGGATACGAGCTCACGGCAGACAACAGCGTATACGAATTCATCACGAAAAAAGGCTACGACGCCCAACTTGGAGCACGCCCGCTCAAACGCGCCGTACAAACCTACCTCGAAGACAAGGTGTGCGAACTTATGATGGACGAAAGCGAAAACAAACAAAAGATAATGGTACGTGTGAGCGAAGACGGCAAGAATCTCGACGTATCCTGGGAATAAAAACAGATACTCACCCATACTAATTCAGGCAATCCGCTATCTGACTTTTGTCAGATAGCGGATTTTTTATATACACCTGCCGACAAAACAAAAGAATATCTCATCAACCGCCGCAACAAGCGAATCAAGAGCCGACAGGTTGCCAATAAAAACATAGGTCGCAAACGACACGCTTCCGATTAACGCAAACGGCAGAAAGTTCCCGCAGCAAAGAAAAATTATCTCTGAGATATTTTGAAATATGTCTGAGATAATTTAAAATATCTCAGACATATTTTTTTTCGTATTCAATAAAGACACTCCGACATACGACACTGTCTTTGCCACACAGAATAAAAAAACACGATATAAAGATATACTTTCCGCTACGCCGTACACATAAAATGGCAAATGCTGGCATTTTTACGTTTTCCTGTGATTTTTACTTACATTCTGCCAAAGAATTGCTACATTTGCTTCACATAAAAGCTGTAATAATAAAACTTAACACAATAATGAGCGACAAATTAAAAAGATTCATTCTGCCCGAATCGGAAATACCCACACAGTGGTACAACATTCAGGCCGACATGAAAAACAAACCTCTGCCTTTTCTTCATCCCAAGACCCATAAAGCCCTGAAGCCGGAAGACCTGTATCCTATCTTCAACGAAGCATGTTCCGACCAGGAACTTAACCAGAAAGATCCGTGGATAGACATTCCCGAAGAGGTTCGCGACATGTATAGATACTACCGTTGCACTCCGCTCGTACGTGCTTACGGACTGGAAAAGGCGCTCGACACTCCCGCCCACATATATTTCAAGAACGAAAGCGTAAGTCCGGTAGGTTCACATAAGCTGAATTCGGCTATAGCGCAAGCATATTTCTGCAAAAAACAGGGAGTTACCAACGTAACCACCGAAACCGGAGCGGGACAATGGGGAACGGCGCTGTCGTATGCCTGCAAGGCATTTGGGCTGGAGCTTGCCGTTTATATGGTAAAGATAAGTTTCGAACAAAAACCCTACCGCCGCAGCATGATGGAAACATTCGGAGCACAGGTAACTGCAAGTCCCTCGATGTCGACACGCGCAGGAAAAGACATTCTGACTAAAGACCCATTATGCCACGGTTCGCTCGGCACGGCAATATCCGAAGCGATAGAACTTGCCATGACAACGCCCAACTGTAAATACGCATTAGGTTCCGTGCTCAACCACGTGTCGCTTCACCAGACGGTAATCGGGCTCGAGGCTGAAAAACAAATGGAAATGGCGGGCGAATACCCTGACACTATAATCGCATGTTTCGGCGGCGGCTCAAATTTCGGCGGTCTGGCCTTTCCCTTTATGCGTCACAGCATTCTTGAAGGAAAAGAAACCGAATACATCGCAGCCGAACCCGAAGCCTGCCCCAAACTGACGCGCGGAAAATTCGAATACGACTTCGGCGACGAAAGCGGCTACACTCCTTTGCTACCAATGTACACGATAGGACACAATTTCCAGCCGGCCAACATCCATGCCGGCGGCCTGCGTTATCACGGAGCCGGAGTAATCATCTCGCAGCTTATGAAAGACGGCCTTATGCACGGTGTGGACATAAAGCAAACCGAATCGTTCCGCGCCGGAGTGCTGTTTGCACGCAGCGAAGGCATTGTACCGGCTCCCGAATCGTGCCACGCCATTGCCGCCACCATACGCGAAGCCGAGAAATGCAAGCTCGAAGGTAAGGAAAAGGTTATCCTTTTCAATCTTTCAGGACACGGACTTATCGACATGGCTGCCTACGACCAATATTTCTCGGGCAATCTCATGGACTATGCTCCTTCGGAGGAAGTCATCGCGAAAGGCCTTGATGAAGTAAGCGTGCTTAACAAAGAGCTCTGATACCATTTCAAGCACATCATACACGCAGAAACTCCCTCCCCGCATTAACGCAGGGAGGGAGCTGTTTTTCAACGGAAACAGACAAAAACGGTCAGCAGCCAAGCACTTGAAAATCAACAGGTGTATATATAGCAAAAAATATGTCTGAGATATTTTAAATTATCTCAGACATATTTTCGATTATCTCCCTTGTATTTTCAAATTGCTGCGGGAAGGTTTTTACCGCAAGAAAAAAATTAGCAATAATCATCTATTCCGTCTTCTCCATTCCATTCAAGTCCTTGCGCCAAAGTCAAAGCCTTTCGTGCACCTCGTTCTTCAAAAAATGTTGTTCCTTTATGAACATATTTCCCATTTTCAAATGTTATAGAAATCGTAGAGAAGTCCTTTATTTGCCAATCATCTGTGTGCGTACTTATCATGAGAAGTTTTTCATTGCATAAGGCAAAATCATCAACAAAATGTGTCGCATATTGATTCTTAGTCACAACGGCTCCCTTTTTCAGATTATTAAGATAGGTAATTAATGGTTTATTTCCCGCTTGGGAAGGGCAAAGAGGAAATTCAGTAGGAGTGCGCCATTGTCTTTGCATAGCGTTAGGTGTTAAAGATTCAGTCAAATCATACACACAAGAATCAATACTAATTTCATTATCAATTTGTTTCGGAACGGTATATATTCCATGTAGCTCTCTTTCAAAAATAAGTTTCTTCTTTTCCTTTTTATAGGGAGTATAAATCCATTCTCCGATAGTTCCATTTGAAGATTTCTCGTTGTTTTCTGATTCTGCCCATGCACACAATCTTTCATAAGAAGCCTTTGCTTCTTCCACTGTTACAGTTCTCATCCATTCATAACTTGGATTTTCTTTTACAAACTCTCGTATGATTGATGGATTATTTACAAATGTTTCTATACTTCCACAGAGAAACTCTATTTTCTTTCTTGTTATTGGATTGTTCAACGCATTCTCTAATTTAGTTAACCATCTTAGATTATGAGGCCTGTTGTTCCGGCGGTTAGTATCAATGTGGTCGACGATATGCTGAGGTGTGAGAGGCTCTCCAAGAAAAGCGAAAGCCACAATCCGATGTACCCGCTCTGTGCCAATCTCCATATATCCGGTATTCTCATTAGGCTTCCCGAAAGTCCATTTATCATCATCTTTCCTTATACGCTTTCCCTCACGCGCATGGCGTAATACAGCCCCGTTATCACGAACAGAATAATGCTCTCCTTTATAAGAACATTCTTTTATCTTCGTATAATCATTCAGAATAGAACACATATCTATAAGCTTATTCTCTTCCTATTTTTGCATAAGTACCAAATCTAGAGAACAACATCTTATATAATTCATAAACGAACTCGTCTTCCATTTGCACATCTTCGCCATGCAACTGCCTATAAATAATTTGCACGGCCTTATATTCAAAGTCACCCATATCATATATTGCAAGAATCTTGTTCACGTTCTTGTCAAATAGAAACTCCATTTCTCCGAAAACGGTTTTCCCAACATTGTTGTTGGCGCGATAACGATGCCGAGCTTTAAAGCCTATAAACTGCGGCTCTTCATCAATAATGGTTTTCAACTCGTCTGTAAGTTTCTTTACTTTTATATCTGTTTCTTTTTTATCAACAGACATTCCTAATTTGTATAATTGTACAGTCTTTTCATAAAATACCGGATCGTCAAAAGGAGTAAATGCGCTATCAATCCGCGTTTCTACCGGATCATATGTTTCCGGATGATACAATGCTTTTTTAACCTCCTTTTCAATCAAAGCATTGGCTTTTTCTTCTGGCGATTTGCCGCATGATACAAACAACGTAACGAGCATAGCTCCTAATAATACTCTTTTCATGTTCTATGTTTTTAAGTTACTAAAAAAGCGCAGACATCTGCCATACGCTTCACGGTTCACCACAAACCATCATCAAATATGGGATGTCTACGCCCGTATGGGTGCAGTCCCAATATTGATGATATGCTCTCTTACTTGCGGTGGTGATTGTGAAGCTATTGAGCAATATATCTTGGAAAGGACAATTCTATCCAATTGTAAAAATATATAATTCCATTGGAAAATGGAAACTCTTTTTGTTTTTTCTTTACGGTTATGCCTGAAGCGGATTTTACAACTTCGCCAAATACTTTCTCTCGTAGACTGAAACGAAATGCTGCTATCCATAAAATCCACGATACCTTGCCGGAGGAGTTTGCAGACAAAAACGGTCAGCGGCCAAGCACTTGAAAATCAGCAC
>CAJKQZ010000117.1 GCA_905202115.1 uncultured Prevotellaceae bacterium
ATATGTCTGAGATATTTTAAAATATCTCAGACATATTTTTTGCTATATATACACCTGCTGATTCTCAAATACTTGGCAGGTGACCGTTTTTGTCTGCAAAACCCTCCGGCAAAGCTCTGCGGATTTCATATGGAACTGTCTGTTTTTTATGGGATGTTTTATTACTGGAAATACAGTCCTTATATCGGACTTATGTTATTTAATACAGCCGTTTTTGTTATGTCGGGTTCATTTCCTATCTTTGCGACATACAATATAACGATTCATGCGTCGTAGATTCATTCATTTTTTATGGGGATTGCTTGTTGTAGTGGTTTTGTGCGCTGCGGCATGTTTTTTTGCAATATGGAAAGGCTGGATAGGATATGTGCCGGACATAAAGGAGCTGGACAATCCTATTGACAAATACGCTTCACAGGTATATTCTTCTGACGGTAAGATGATCGGAACATGGGCGCGGTCGGAAAACCGTGTATTTGTGTCCGAAGACAAAATATCGCCATACGTATTCAAGGCTCTTGTCGCCACAGAAGACGTCCGTTTTTATGAACATTCCGGAATAGACTTCCGTTCTCTCATGCGTGCCATAATAAAACGCGGCATCCTGGGACAAACAAGCGCAGGCGGCGGCTCTACCATAACACAACAGCTGGCCAAACAGCTTTATTCCTCCACGGCCAGCACATACACAAAACGAGTTGTGCAAAAGCCGATAGAGTGGGTGATAGCCGTCATGCTGGAACGTAACTACACGAAAGACGAAATACTTACATTATATCTTAATTACTTCGACTTTCTCCATAATGCCGTGGGCATAAAGACTGCGGCCGAAACATATTTCAGCAAACAGCCTAAAGACCTGAATCTCGTTGAAAGCGCCATGCTAATAGGTATGTGCAAGAATCCGTCTTATTTCAATCCTATACGCGAACCCGAGAGGTGCCGTGAACGCAGAAACGTCGTGTTGTCACAAATGCTGAAGGCGGGCTATCTTTCCCAGCAGGAATTCGACGAGAACAAGGTAAAACCGTTGGATCTGAAATTTCATCGCATTGATCACAAAGACGGCCTTGCCACTTATTTCAGGGAATTTCTCCGTAAAATCCTAATGGCAGAGAAACCCAACCCAAGCCGTTATGCGGAATGGCAGAAACAGACTTATTATGACGATTCCCTTGCATGGGAAACCGACCCGCTTTATGGCTGGTGCAACAAACATACAAAACACGACGGCACACATTATAATATTTATACAGACGGTCTGAAAATATATTCTACCATAGACTCGCGAATGCAGAAATACGCGGAAGATGTGGTAAAAGGCCATGTAGAAGGTTATCTGCAGCCTATTTTTGAAAAGGAAAAGCGACGTTCGTCTACCGCACCGTTCACTAAATCCATAACAAAAGAACAGGCAAACAGCATTATCATGCAGGCTGTAAGGCAAAGCGACAGGTACCGCACAATGAAAGCCGACGGATACAGCGAAGAGGATATAATGAAAGCCTTCAACGAACGTGTTCCCATGACAGTATTCACCCATTATGGAGAAGTAGACACGATAATGTCGCCAATGGACTCCATTAAATACTACAAATCTTTCCTGAGGGCTGGATTTATGGTAATGGATCCGTCAAACGGAGCGGTGAAAGCTTATGTGGGAGGACTTAATTACGCGCATTTCCAATACGACATGTGTACGGAAGGCAGAAGGCAGATAGGTTCGACGATAAAACCGTTCCTTTATGCCCTGGCAATGGAAAACGGATACGAACCGTGCGATCTGGTTGAGAATATAAGGAGAACTTATATTGTAGGCGACAAGGAATGGAGCCCGAAAAACGGAAGCCGTTCGCGCTATGGTGAAATGGTGACGCTGAAATGGGGGCTTGCCCAATCGAACAACTGGATTTCGGCTTATCTTATGAGCCAGCTCGATCCAACCGCTTTAGTAGAGCTTATCCATAACTTTGGTGTTACTAACAAAAACATACATCCGTCTATGTCATTGTGCCTCGGGCCTTGCGAAATTTCCATAAGCGAATTAGTCAGCGCATATACAGCTTTCGTGAATAAAGGTATCCGCGTCGCTCCGCTCTTTGTAACCAGAATAGAAGACAACTCCGGAAACATACTTGAAGACATGCAGCCACGTATGAACGAGGTAATAAGCGAAACAAGTTCCTTGCGCATGCTCGAAATGCTCCAGGGAGTTATTGACAACGGAACCGGCAGAAGAATACGCTTTAAGTACAAACTCGAAGCTCCTATGGCAGGAAAAACAGGAACGACGAACAATCATTCCGACGGTTGGTTCGTAGGAATAACGCCACGCCTCGTAGGTGCCTGCTGGGTTGGCGGCGAGAACCGCGACATACATTTCGACACGATGACTTACGGGCAGGGGGCTTCTACGGCTTTGCCTATATGGGCATACTTTATGAAAAAGATATACAATGACCCCACGCTGGGATATTCTCAGAAAGAAGAATTCGATTACCCTCTTGATTACACTTCGTGTGGCCGTACAGCAACTGACAGTTTGTCGTATTCAGAGAACAGCATAGACGGTGTATTTGAATAATGTGCTAAATTATTAGATTAAAAGATTATGAAATTCGTAGCTATAATTCCAGCCAGATATGCCTCAACGCGCTTTCCGGCAAAGCCGTTGGCTTTACTTGGCGGAAAACCTATCATACAACATGTATATGAACGGGTAAAACAAACTATTCCGGATGTATATGTGGCAGTCGATGATGAACGTATAAAGTCGTCTGTGGAATCTTTTGGCGGCAAAGCCATAATGACCTCGACGTCGCACAGGAGCGGAACAGACCGTATAGAAGAAGCATACAGGAAATTAGGTTCTACATTCGATGTTATAATAAACGTTCAGGGAGATGAACCTTTCATACGTAAAGAACAGCTCGAAACACTTATGAGTTGTTTTGAAGACCCGCAGACTTCAATAGCAACACTCGTTAAACCGTACGATAACAAATATGAGGTTTCTGCGCTCTTTAATCCGAACTCTCCGAAAGTGGTTGTTGACAATAATATGAACGCTTTGTATTTCAGCCGTTCCATAATACCTTATCTGAGGGGCGTAGAACAGGAGAAATGGCTGTGTCATCATACTTATTATAAACATATCGGAATCTATGCTTATAAAGCTTTGACTTTATCGGAGATTACGAAACTGCCGCAAGGAATCCTTGAAAAAGCGGAATCGCTGGAACAGTTACGGTGGCTTGAGAACGGTTACAAGATTAAAGTAGGAATCACTGATTTTGAAACAGTAGGCATAGATACTCCCGAAGATTTGTTAAGGGCAGAAGATTTTTTGAAAAGCAGCTTTAATGAATAAATTACAAACGCATGAATAGAAATATAACGATATTATCTTTATACCTTATTTTTTGCACAACCGTTTGTGCTCAGAAAATAAAAATAGGAACATACGTATTCAAGGACGGAGCTCAATATAGCGGAGAATTGTTTAGCGGGAAACCATATGGAAAAGGTAAAACCGTATTTAAAAACGGCGATGTCTATGAAGGAGAATACGTAAAAGGAAAGCGTCAGGGATATGGAATCTATCAATTCATAGACGGCGAGAAGTATGAGGGGCAATGGTATCAAGACCAACAGCACGGAAAAGGTACTTACTACTTTAAAAACAACAACCGATACGAGGGGCTTTGGTATCGTGATTACCAACAGGGAATAGGAACCATGTATTATTATAATGGCGATGTTTATAATGGTGAATGGGAAGAAGATAAACGGAACGGAACAGGAACTTATACATATGCAACCGGAGCATATTATAAAGGTTCATGGGTAAAAGATCAGAAATCAGGCAACGGAGTATTTGACTGGAACGATGGCTCAAGATACGAAGGTTCTTGGGCGAAAAATCAGCGTAACGGTAAAGGTACTTTCTATTATTCCGACGGGGATATTTACACTGGCGACTGGAAAGATGATATACAAAACGGAAAAGGTATTTATAAATTCCAGAATGGAGATATTTATGAAGGACAGTATTCGAATGGCGAGCGTGTAGGCGAAGGAATTCTGACATACGCTAACGGAAATAAATATACAGGGAACTTTATAAATGGCGAATTCAATGGACAAGGAACATATACATGGAAAAATTCAGCCCGATATGAAGGTGTCTGGAAAAATAATGTTCGAGATGGATTCGGCAAGTACACATGGAAGAATGGAGATGTGTATGAAGGTAATTGGTTAAAAGGAGAGATGAACGGTGACGGAATTCTTAGACTTGCCATAGGTGAAAAGTTTAAAGGAAAATTCAAAAACGGCAAGAAAGAAGGATTCGGCATAGAGGAAAAGAAAGACGGAACTCGTTTTGAAGGGAACTTTCATAACGGAATGAAAGACGGCTCTTTTGTTGAAAAAGATAAAAACGGGAATATTATTAGAAAAGGTGTCTATAGGAGCGATATTTTACAAGAGAGCTCTTCAAGCAATTAAGACATAAATAGTTTTCTGTGTTTGCTTAAATATTATAAATTCATTAACTTCAAATTTAATAGTATGATGAAACAGCAAAAACAACTGCCTTTAGTTATAAATGATCCGTGGCTGAAACCTTATTGCAATGCGATAAATGGTCGTCATAAACATTTAGAAGACAAGCTTAAGGAGTTAACTTGTAATACAAATTCTTTATCCGAATTTGCCTCCGGTTATTTATATTTTGGCTTACACAGCATTTCCAATGGTTGGGTTTTCAGAGAGTGGGCTCCCAATGCAACAGAAATATATCTGATAGGCGATTTTAATGACTGGAAAGAGACTTCTGAATACAAACTAAAGCCTATCGGAACCGGTAATTGGGAAATTGTTCTTCCAACCAATGCTTTAAAGCACGGTGATTTGTATAAGATGAAAGTTTACTGGAAAGGAGGCTCCGGAGAACGTATTCCTGCTTGGTGCAGAAGAGTTGTGCAAGACGAAAATACTAAAATCTTCAGTGCGCAGGTTTGGAATCCAGAACATGCATATACTTTTAAAATAAGCAATTTTCGTCCAAAAACAAATCCTCTCCTTATTTATGAGTGCCATATAGGAATGAGTCAGGATGGCGAAAAAGTCGGCAGCTATGATGAATTCCGTGAAAACGTACTTCCTCGTATTGTTGCGGACGGCTATAACTGCATACAGATAATGGCCATTCAGGAACATCCGTATTACGGTTCTTTCGGTTATCATGTTTCAAGTTTTTTTGCTCCTTCTAGCCGTTTCGGTACTCCCGAACAACTTAAACAACTTGTGGATGAAGCACATTCAAAAGGTGTGGCTGTTATAATGGACCTCGTACATTCTCATGCTGCTAAAAACGAATATGAGGGCATTGGAAACTTAGCCGGAGATCCCAATCAGTATTTTTATTCGGGCGGTCGCCGTATACATCCGGCATGGGATAGTCTTTGTTTCGATTATGGAAAAAATGAAGTGCTTCATTTTTTACTTTCTAATTGTAAATATTGGCTTGAGGAGTTTAAGTTCGACGGTTTTCGCTTCGATGGCGTGACTTCCATGCTGTATTACGACCACGGTTTAGGAAAAGCTTTCGGTGGCTATCAGGATTACTATAACGGTAACGAAGATGATAATGCAATTTGTTATCTGTCATTAGCCAATGAAGTTATTCATGAAGTTAATCCTAATGCCATAACTATTGCGGAAGAAGTTTCCGGCATGCCGGGATTGGCTTATCCTGTAAAAAAAGGAGGATACGGTTTCGATTATCGTATGTCGATGAATATTCCCGATTATTGGATTAAAACTATAAAAGAGAGAAAAGATGAAGACTGGAAGCCCAGCTCTTTGTTTTGGGAATTGACAAATCGTAGGAAAGACGAACGCTGTATTTCTTATTGTGAAAGTCATGACCAGGCGCTTGTCGGAGACAAGACAATTATTTTCCGGCTGATAGATGCCGATATGTACTGGCATTTTCATCGCGACTATCGCAATGGTAATGTTGACAGAGGTATAGCATTGCACAAAATGATTCGCTTGCTTACACTCTCGACCATTAATGGCGGCTACTTGAATTTTATGGGCAACGAGTTCGGTCATCCGGAGTGGATTGATTTCCCGCGCGAGGGTAACGGCTGGAGCTATAAATATGCGCGCAGACAATGGAATCTTGTCGACAATAAAGAACTGTGTTACCATTACCTGGGCGATTTCGACAAAGCCATGATTTCTGTGATAAAGAGCGAAAGACTATTCCAAAGAACTCGTGTAGTGGAAATATGGCATAATGACGGAGACCAGATTCTCGCTTTTATGCGGGGCAAACTTCTCTTCATTTTCAACTTCAATCCTACGAAGAGTTTCTCCGATTACGGTTTTCAGGTACCCGAAGGTAAATATACGGTAAGACTTAATACCGACAGTAAAGAATTCGGCGGATTCGGAATTGCGGATGATTCTGTAGAACATTTTACGGAAGCCGATATGTTGCTGAAACCTTATGGCAAAGGATTGATGAAATTGTATATTCCGGCCCGTTCGGCAGTAGTATTGAAACTGACAAATTAAATTTCTGTTGTGAACAATGGGATTTCCGCGCACAAGTGACCGCCAGAATTTGAGTAAAAAAATACGCATGACGCTGACTCTTATTTTCTCGGCGTTTACATTCTGCTATATCTATATATTGCAACCCGATTTGCTTTCGTATTTGCAACATCTGTTTTCTCATGGATTAACTACATACAATCGTTTGTCCGGAGCACTGATAATTCTTTTTATCACACTTGCCATACATTCGTCTGTCGCGGCGGCAACGAAATTACAGGGCCATGTTTATGCGCTTACTTACATTCCGTCGGCTGTTTTTCTTTTGGTTCTCACTGATCTTATTGCCGAATACTCGTTGTCGAAGCTCATAGCATACCTCGTAGTGTTGTTGCTCGCTCTTTTTTACTACATAAAATCTACGAGTACAAAATATAGAAGAGACAATAACGTAAATTCAGGCGCGGCATTCATTTCAAACGTAGTTATTCTATCTATAATCATGTCGTTGATAGGATTGCAGGGAAACGGGAACGATGTACTGCACTATGAATTGAAAATCGAACGCCTTCTGAACGAGAAAAAATACGACGAGGCTATAAATGTCGGTCGGAAGTCGCTTGTTACGAGTGAAAAATTAACGTATCTACGTGCTTTCGCATTGTCTAACAAAAATGAGCTCGGTGAAAAGATATTCGAATATCCTGTTGCATATACCGACAATCCCTTGTTGCCTTGCCGTAAAGACAGCACCGGAATGATATTCCACCCCGACAATATTTACCGTTATCTGGGAGCATTCCCCGAGCACACTTTTACGCCTTACCAGTTTCTTCACTTACTTTCCTCACAGACGGAATTATTGAACACACATCCGCAGATAAAAGATTATTTGCTCATAACATTATTGTTTCAGAAGAAACTCGACATGTTTGCTGCAGAGATAAAAAGGTTCTACGATTTTTCCGATTCCTCGTTGGTGTTGCCGAAACATTACCGTGAAGCTATGGTGCTTTATTCCCGTATGCGAACAAAGCCGGTCGTTTCTATAAAAGATAACATAACCGAGACTAATTATGACGAATTCAATGCCCTCCGTGAATCGCACAAAAATGTCATTGTCGGAACAAATGCAGTAAGGCGGCAGTATGGCGATACCTATTGGTGGTATTTTTATTACGTGAAACCTACCGGAAAACCTTAGCCGAAAAGAAAGCACATGTCATCCTTTTCCAAAAGACATGTTCCTTTTTTTGAGACTGCGCGATTAGGGAATCCTGGCGATATATCCTCGTTTTTTATAGAAAGAAATAGAACATAGACAAATCACCTCAGAGATAACAGTATTTGTCTATGTCTAATCTCAAATCGGCTTAGTGAAAAAATATTTTATTTTTTCACTTGGTAAAAAACTTCCCGCAGCAAATTGAAAATACAAGGGAGATAAT
>CAJKQZ010000118.1 GCA_905202115.1 uncultured Prevotellaceae bacterium
ATATCTCAGACATATTTTTTGCTATATATACACCTGCTGATTTTCAAGTGCTTGGTCGCTGACCGTTTTTGTCTGCAAACTCCTGCGGCGTCCCGTCGCTTGCCTTGCGGAAAACGGCTGCTGTTTTTTCTCGGCGGAACGGGTGCGCGGCCGGCGCTGCTGCCTGAAATATTAACCGCGCCATATACGTGTGCGAAATATATTTTTTGTATTTTTGCGAATTGAATAAATTTATTTTAAATAAAACTTTATTTAAATATGAGAAGAGTTCTTTTTTCGATGCTCTTGTTTGCTTTTGTATTGCCGGCAACGGCGCAGAGCGGCTTTAAAGGTTTTCTTAAAGGCTTCAGCGAGGCTGTTTCGCAGGGCGCCGCACGTAATAACAACACTTCGACACGCAGCAACCTTAACAGCAATTCCAGTTCCGTAAGCAAGGCTAAGGCCGCGGGAGCGAAGGTGTGGCGCGAGGACCTCGGCTACGGCGGTTTCGTTATCGTATCGCAATATCCCAACGGCATAACCACCCGCGTGCGTTACCGCCTGTGTCCCGACTGCAAGGGCACTACAACATGCTCTGTTTGTCGCGGCACCCGTGCATGTTCTCTTTGCAACGGCCGCGGAGGAACTGTTACCGCAGGATATGGCAGATATATTCCTTGTTCGTTGTGCAACCGTACGGGGCGTTGCTCTTTGTGCAAGGCAACCGGCAAGTGCTATTGCTCAAATGGGGAATATCCCGGCCATGTAATTGGAGGAACAACGACCATAATGCCCGACGGCACTGTAAACAAAGAGACAGTGGACTATGGCAACGGCTCGAGCAGCAGTAGCAGCAACAGCAGTTCGGGAAGCTCGTCTGGCAGTTCGTCGTATTCTTCGAGAACTACGTGCCCTAAATGCAACGGTGCCCGATTCCAGGCCCAGAGATACGAATATGCCGCCGCCTCGGCCGCAGGCTGGATGCAGCCTTACCATAATAAAGCGGGAGAAAAGTGCTCGATTTGCTCGTATGCAACCGACCATTACCATAATCCTTGCACGGAGTGCCACGGATATGGGCAGGTCAAGAAATAGGCAGGCATACATCGTGCTGCATTCGGCAATGGCATGACGCCGGTCGCACCGCTTGAAAATACATGCCTGAGATATTGCGTAATATCTCAGGCATGTGTCTGTTTGTCTCGGAGACTGTTGCGGCGTAAAGGCGAACAGGCTTGTTTGGTGACTGCTTGCGGCTTGCCGTATGCCTTTCCGGAGTTTCAGCGCCGGCGTTTCGTAAGACATTTATAGGTGGCAGCGGCAATGCGTGCCATTATGTGTGCGTTTTCAGCGTCGTATTCTTTCGAGTCTTTTATCAGAACCGAAATGTAACACTTCTTTCCGTAGGGCATATAGATTACTCCGGCGTCGGCGTCGCATATCAGAATCCCCTCGGGCGTGCGGTCGGAGTGTCCGGTCTTGTGGGCGAATTCCACACCTGCGGGCAGACCTGCAATGAGCTTGTTTTTTCCCGAGGAGCAGTTGAGCAGCGTTTTTTCCAGAAAGACAAAATGCTCCTTGCTTAGAATGTTTTCGGTGTAGACGGCTTTGAGCAGCTGCGCCACCGACAAGGGAGTGCTGCAGTTGTCGTAACATTTCATTATGTCGGCATGCATTTCGCTTTCGGTATGTGTGAGATTCAGGTCTTCTATGCCGAGCGATTTTATGTATCTGTCCACTTTGTCTATTCCTCCCACAAAGGCAATGAGCCAGTCGCAGGTGTTGTTGTCGCTGTGCGAAATAGTGTATTCGAGTATGCTCCTGAACGATATGTGTATTCTTTGGTCGGGAAACTTGTTCCTAAGCGGACTGTACGTGTTTTCCGACATCTGCTCTTTCTCTATGTAAACCATGCTGTCTAAGGGAATGTTCTCGGCTTCCATTTTCTTCAGCGCGGTTATGCCTATATGCAGCTTGAACACACTCATTATGGGGCTTTCCTGTGTGTTGCCTACGAGGAATGTATGGTTTCCGTATATCACGGCCGCGCCTATCGTGCCCTGTCTGCCGCGGATTATTTTTTCTATTTCGTGTGTGAGGTTCTGTCCTGCCGCCATAGCGCAGCAAATGCAGAATGTAATGGCCGCGATAGTTCTTTTCATGATGTTGATACGTGAGCTGGTGTGTTGTTTGTTGTCTGTAGGATTATGGTAATTCCCTGTAAAGTTATCAACTATGCCGTTAATCGGCAAAGAATGGTTCTTTTTTTCGCGTTGCGGCGCGGCATACGGCGCGCGCGTGCTGTTCGGAGAAAACAGGTGGGGCATGTTATGGCGTGATTCGGGTATAAGTCGAGGCGGCTCCGTGAAAAACCGGCTGGGGAGGGTTTTATAAAAAACGGTCTCTTGCGAAAAAAATATTTTTTTTCGCGTGGTAAAAAACTTCCCGCAGGAAATTGAAAATACAAGGGAGATAATCGAAAATATGTCTGAGATATTTTAAAATATCTCAGACATATTTTTTGCTACATATACATGTGCTGATTTTCAATTGCTTGCTGGGTGACCGTTTTTGTCTGCAAAACCCTGCGGTAAGGCACCGCGTGTTTTGCGGAAAACGGTGGCATACTATTCTCTGCGGTGGGGATGTGCCGGTGCCCGTTGCAGGGTGCCGTTATGCGAGCACGGGCATGAGATATTTGGTTATGTAGTATCCTCCCACCAAGAGCCACACATAGAGCAGGCCGGCTAATGCGAAAGGCTTGCCGCCGGCCTGGCGGAACTTGGCTATGCTCGTGTCGGTGCCCAATGCCGTCATTGCCATAGTGAGCATGAATGTGTCGATGTACTCTATGGCGCCGTTAAGCGGTATTTCCTTGATTGTGGCCGCGCCGCAGAGTTGCTGCAAAAACGTGTTGAGGCAGATAATGCCTATGAATCCGAATGCAAACCAGGGAATGGTTATCTTTCTCTTGCCGCCGCCCGCGCTGCCGTCGCTGCGGCCGCCGAGGCAGAAAGCCATTATTACGAGCACGGGCGCGAGCATCATCACGCGTATCATTTTGGCTATCGTGGCGTTGCCGGCAATGCCGAGCGTGCCCGAGGGGTCCATCGCATTTCCCGCTCCTGCCACGTGGGCAACCTCGTGCAGCGTGGCTCCGGTGTAGATAGACGTGCCGAAGTCGCCGAGCGACGAAAGCATTCCGTTGCGGTACATTATGGGGTAGAGAAACATCGAGACAGTTCCGAATATCACTACGGTGCTGACTGCGATAGCCGTTTTGTGGCCCTCGCTGCGCACCACAGGTTCGGCGCCCAGAACGGCTGCCGCGCCGCAAATGGCGCTGCCGGTGGAGGTGAGCAGCGCGGTGTCGCGGTCTATCTTGAGCAGGCGCCCCAACCATAGACCGAGGAATATGGTGCCGCATACGATAATGGCGTCGACAATCACTGCAGGCAGGCCCACCGCCGCTACATCGGTGAGGGTGAGGCGGAAGCCGTAGAGCACTATGCCGGCGCGCAGTATCTGTTTGGTGCAGAACTTTATGCCGGGCACCCATGTCTCGGGCAGTTTGTTTCTCAGACTGTTCGCATAAAGCATTCCGAGGATAATGCCCACAATGAGCGGAGAGAACGAAAGACTTTTTACGAACGGAATGTCGGACATGTAGAAGGCTGCAAACGAGAACAGCGTAATAAGTAGAATTCCGTGGAGCGTGTTGGCTCTGTTTCCTTTTTTAAACATATTGTCTATATCGTTTGTTGTTTAATACGAAAGGCGCGGTTTTCCGCCTCCCGTTTCGCGGCGCCGCAAAGCCGTATGACACGGCGGGTGTAGCGCACGCATGCCGCCGGCAGGTAGTAGCGCCTGTGTTTCAGGGCACAAAAATAAAAAAATCCGTTTATATGGTATTTCTTTATACTCACAAACAGGATTTTAAGCAAATTGAGTATATTTGCTTGCAAGGTGCAGTGGATAATTTCGCGGTGCCGGAGCCCGAAAGGCCGTATGAACGGAAAAATCAGAAACTTAAAAATAATACCAGGCAATATGAGATACTTAAAGAAAACTGTTTTTATCGTCGCTATGCTTATGGCGGCCGCAACATTTGCAAACGCGCAGGAAACGGCGCAGGGAAACCCCACGGCAGCCGGTGCGGAAAAAGAAAACCTTGCCGCCCGTAAGGCTTTCTCCGACGCCCGCTTCGGAATATTCATACATTGGGGAATATATTCCATGCTCGGACACGGCGAATGGGTGATGAATAACGAAAACATCAATTATAAGGAGTACGCCAAGCTTGCGCGCGGCTTCTATCCCGCCAAGTTCGACGCAAAAGAATGGGCCAGGATATTCAAAGCCTCGGGAGCGAAATACGTAACCTTTACCTCCCGTCATCATGACGGTTTCTCGATGTTCGACTCTAAGGCAAGCAACTATAATATAGTAGAGGCTACGCCTTTCGGGCGGGATGTTCTGAAAGAACTGGCCGACGCGTGCCGCGACGAAGGTATTGCGCTCCACCTTTATTACTCTCACCTCGACTGGGGACGGACAGACTACTGGCCGCGTGGGCGCACCGGAAACGGAACAGGCCGGCCCGACGGAAAAGACGGCGACTGGAACAACTATCTTGAATTCATGAACAAGCAGCTTACAGAACTGCTTACCGGATACGGCCCGATAGGAGCGATATGGTTTGACGGAATGTGGGACAAGAACAGCGAACCGCGCGAGCAACAGTCCGAAATATGGAATCTAACCAACCAATATAATCTTATACACCGTTTTCAGCCCGCCTGCCTCGTAGGAAACAATCATCACCTGCTGCCGTTCGAAGGCGAGGACATGCAGATTTTCGAGCGCGACATACCGGGGCACAACGAGGCAGGACTTTCCGGACAGGATATATCGCAGCTGCCTCTTGAAACCTGCCAGACATTAAGTCAAAGCTGGGGATATCAGATAACCGACCGCAAATTCAAATCGGTAGACAATATAATAAAGTATCTTGTAAGGACTGCCGGTAAAGGCGCAAACTTGTTGTTGAACGTAGGTCCGAGGCCTGACGGAACGTTGCCCGAAGAAGCCGTGGAAAGGCTTGAGGATTTAGGAAAATGGCTCGAGAAAAACGGGGAGAGTATCTACGGAACGGAAGGCGGCTGCATTCCCGAGCAGGCATGGGGCGTTACCACCCAGCGCGATAACGATTTGTTCGTGCACATACTGTCGCCCGAAAAAGAGATACTCCTGCCTTTGCCGGAAGGGAGGAAAGTACTTGAGGCGAAAGCCTTCATTGGAGGGGAGAAGATACCTTTCCGCCGCACGGCCGAGGGCACGGTTTTGCAGCTGCCCGACACTATCGGAAACACGGCAGACTATATCGTTACCGTAAAGCTTTCCCGCGCAAAAAAGAAGTAGAATATCCCGCCGGCTTCTTTCCTGCCGCCACCCCTTTTCTGCGCTGTAAAAAATATCTCAGACATATTTCAAATTACCTCAGAGATAATTTTTTTCTCCTGCGGGAGGATTTTTTCATACATGTATGAAAAGTTTACTTTTCCTTTCTTTTCTTGTTTGTATTCTGATGGGGGAAGAAAAGAGAGGGTTTTGCGCTCATTTGCGAATGTTGCTGTCATTTTGTTTTCATAACTAAAATTATTCTTTAGGAATCGGGCGGTTGGGAGGTGCCGGTGTACGGAAAAAGCTGTCATAATTTATCTATTGTTACGAAATTTTCAGTGTTTCCGTAATTAGTGTACATGGCGATGAATGTGTCTTGTTAAAAATAAATATCTTTATTGCCGGTAGCTGAATCGTTAATTACTTAATCTTGCCGGATATAGATTGGATAAGAATTCATTCATAAATTATTTGTAATATGTTTATAGTTAATAGTTATAGCCTTGCAGTGATTTTCTGTATCATTACAATGTTCTGCTGGGGCTCGTGGGGTAATACTCAAAAACTCGCTTCAAAGTCGTGGCGATATGAATATTTTTATTGGGACTACGTGATAGGTGTTCTTCTGTTCTCGGTTCTGTCGGCATTTACTTTCGGCAGTACCGGCGCGGAAGGCCGGCCGTTCATTGAGGACCTTTCGCAGGCTTCGGGCAGCAATGTGGCACTGGCCTTTGCCGGAGGTGTTATTTTCAACCTTTCCAACATTCTCTTGTCGGCGGCAATTTCGTTGTGCGGAATGTCGGTGGCTTTCCCTGTGGGAGTAGGCCTCGCGCTTGTTATCGGCGTTTTTGTCAACTACATAGCAAAGCCGGGAGGAGACCCGATGATTCTGTTTATCGGCGTGCTGCTCATTGCCATAGCGATAGTTCTTAACGGATTGGCGTATAAAAAGGCGCAGCAGGGTCAGCAGAATCTTACCCGCAAAGGTATTGCGATTTCTATTGCGGCCGGTATCATCATGGCGTTCTTCTTCTATCTCGTTTCGGCGGCTACGGCTGTGGACTTTGCACATCCGGAAGCAGGAAAGATGACTCCTTACACGGCTGTATTTGTTTTTGCCGTAGGTGTGTTCGTCTCGAATTTTCTGTGGGATTATATTGCCATGCGGCACCCTGTGCAGGGCGAACCGATCAAGCCTTCCGGTTATTTCCACGGCTCTTTTGCAACTCATCTTGTGGGTATCGCAGGCGGAGCTATATGGTGTGTGGGCGAAAGCTGCAGCATGATAGCTTCAGGAACGGCAGGGCCTGCCATTTCCTACGGTCTCGGTCAGGGAGCCACGCTCATTTCGGCTCTTTGGGGAATACTGATTTGGAAAGAATTCAAAAACGCTCCGAGAACTTCCAATATATTGAACATTTGCATGTTCGTTCTCTTTGTTTTCGGACTGTCAATGTTAATATACGCGAAGATTTCATGAAACATAAGATTTTTGTTGTAGGCAGCGCCAACACAGATATGGTTGTTCGCTCGGGTCATATACCCGTGCCTGGCGAAACGGTGCTCGGTGGCGAATTCCTGATGAATCCGGGAGGTAAAGGCGCGAATCAGGCGGTTGCTGCTGCCCGTCTTGGGGGCGATGTCACTTTCGTGGCCCGCGTGGGCGATGACCTTTTCGGCCGTCAGGATATTGAGGGATATGATAAAGAAGGCATAGACACGCGGTTTATCTCTGTCGACCCTGTTGCGCCCTCGGGAGTGGCTCTTATCATGGTCGACGGGAAGGGCGAGAACTGTATTTCGGTAGCAAAAAGCGCCAACGATACGCTTACGCCGGAGCACATCAAACTTGTGGAACCGCATTTCGGCAGCAATGATTTCTTGTTAATGCAACTCGAAACCCCGCTTGAGACGGTAACCTATACGGCTGCTGCGGCTCGGGCAAAGGGAATGACTGTAATTCTTAATCCCGCCCCTGGCCGTAGCTTGCCGCGTGAACTGCTGGTGAATGTCAATATCATAATACCCAACGAAACGGAAGCGGAACTGATTACCGGCGTGCATATCGACGACGAAGCCTCGGCGCGCCGTGCCGCCGATTCCATAGCCGATATGGGTGTGGACACCGTAATCATCACTATGGGATGTAAAGGGGTGTTTGTGCGTCAAAGCGGGATTTGTGACTTCATTCCGGCGCATAAAGTCGTGGCTTCGGACACGACGGCTGCCGGCGACACTTTCTGCGGTGCGTTTGTCGTGGCTCTTTCCGAGGGACGGACTGTGGCCGAGGCTGTAAGGTTCGGTAATAGCGCGGCTGCGATTTCCGTAACCCGTGTCGGGGCGCAGTCGTCGGTGCCGACAAGAGAAGAATTGGATAGAACATACGCCGATTCGATATAAACCGAAACTGGCCCTGCGGAAAATCTGAAAGAGGAGGGTATCGTAAAAAATGGCTGCGAGAAAAAAATATTTTATTTTTTCGTGGTAAAAAAGTTCCCGCAGTAAATTGAAAATACAAGGGAGATAATCGAAAATA
>CAJKQZ010000119.1 GCA_905202115.1 uncultured Prevotellaceae bacterium
ATTTTCGATTATCTCCCTTGTATTTTCAATTTGCTGCGGGAACTTTTTTACCGTGCGAAAAAAAATATTTTTTTCTTCAGAGCGCTGCCGAAACAACTGCCCGCCGGACGTCATCTTTCCGCGCCTATGTCAGGTTACATCGAATCACCTTATCTTTAGCGCCTTTACTATCCTGTACGCCACCCTTACCAATGGATAAATCTTTGTCTTGAGGTGTTTCTTAATCATCCGCCGGCGAGCCGTAGCCCGATAAGCCGCACGAATGCCTTCGGAAGCATATATTTTCACGAACTTCTCTCTGTCAGCAGGCTTAGGAGAAGGATATTGCAACTGGCCGTTACCTTTTACGGCCTCCTCGACAGTTCTCTCTTCAAAGTCCAGGATGTCGGAAGCCTTGTTGAAAAAGGCCAATCCCTTTGGAGTATTGACAATCACAGCGCTTACGCCTGTCGAGCCGGCAAGCCGGCTGTCTTTTCCAAGCCCCCAAAAATCGCAGAGTGTTAAGTCGCTCTGCCTTTCGGGACGCGCATAACGACAGGAATAACAGCAATCACGAAAACTCTCACAGGCAATGAACGCTCCCATGTACGGGTCGGAATACCAGGGCTTTGTGATTCGCCTGCCTCCGTTATGCGTTAACGCAGTTAACGCATAACGAATAGAATTCGTTTTGCGTAGTTTTTTATAACGGAACGTTATCGAATTTGCATCGATATTTTTGTATCGTTTTATGTTGTCGTCAAGCAATTGTTGCGACGGTACCCCATGACACACCAAATCGGCTGTGACAAGGTTTTCGTAATCTTTTCCGAGAAAGCCTCGAAGTCCGGCAACCTGGCATCCTGTTCCCACAAACAGCACCCGACGACCTTTTAACAAGTAGCTGCGGATTGTTCTGTAAAGATTTTGAGGAATCTCGCTCTGAACATATTTTGAACCTTTGAACGACTCGAGCCCGGCAATGGTTTCCGCAATCGTATGTCGAACGTTGTGCATGTCATTTCCCGAACAGCCTGCCACTATTCCTCCTTCAGAGACTGTATGCACGGCAAGAGCTGTAGCGGCTCCTCCGCTTGCACACGAAAGCAACGTGTTTTCAGGTTTTATCGCCGCTGCGTAACATTTCACAGGACGACTGAAACGTGTCTCGTTCAGTTGCGGACATACCTTTTCGCAAAGCCCGCAGTTTATACACTTATCGGAATCTTTCTTAGGGTATCTGAAGCCTAAGCTGTCGGTTACCATAGTGATTGCAGCATGAGAACATGCGTTCAAACACGCCATGCACCCTGTGCAATCCTGCGCGGAACAGATATCTGTCAATCGTATACTCATGCAAATGCTTTTCTAAGATAATCTATCGACATCTGCCTTTCGGTCTCGAGGGCACGTTCCACCGAATTCCAATCGGGAACGCACGGTTGCCTGTCAAGCTCTTGCCCGCTAAGGAAGTTGTCGCGAATGCCAAGCAGTTCGAACAGATTATATATGCGGGAATTCTGACAACGCGGCTCGTTGTCGGAAAAACGTTTGACGGTGATGAACGGTTTTCGATATTGAATGGAGAATATCGACCCGTGAAACGAATCGGTTACCACATAATCGGCATTTGCAATCAAGCGTAGAAACGCAACAGGGCCGACGTCGCTCAAAACTCTGTCGGCATAGCGCCCGAACATGGGCAAATTGTCTATTGTCACGAGTTGCAGCCCCATTTCCGCAGCCTTTCCTTTGGCAAAACGGAGATAGATTTCATTAAATGTCAGAAAATATGCAAACATATAATGGCCGTCGGGCAAAGGATAGTCACTATGTTTTTCAAGTTCTCTCCATTGCTCCGACAAAAGCAGAAGCGTAGGATCCAATACTACCGCCACATCGTCCCTGGCGCTTATCTCCCTGAGTATATCAGCGCCCGATTTTTCTCTCGAAGAAAGCGATTTGAAATTTTTTATCCAGGACCTGACCAATTCTGCATACTCCTTTGAATATGTCATGCTTCCTATGCTGGGAGCATAAGCAATTTTTTCACATTCAGCCGACGCAAAACTTGCAAAATAAAAACCGTTATGATGATCCGGAAGTATTGAAGACCAAATCTGGTCACTCCCGCAAACGATCCTGGAATATCGGTCGCTTAACTGCGATGTGTTTTTCCAATCGGCGTCGACTTGCAGAAAATTTTGCTTGAAATACGCGAAAGACGAAAAGGATTTACGCCGTTGAAAGAGAAAAACCTTAAGCAAAGAGCAAACAAGACTTTTGATTCTGCGTTTAAAGCCTTTCGGTCGCACATAACGACTATCGTCTACCAGCTTGCTGTCTACTCCCAAACGCTTCAAAGTTTGTTGCAGCGCATAAGCTTGCAACATAGACCCGTAATTGGGATATGAAATCCATGTGATAATCGCGGTTTGAAATTTATTCTGAGTCATTTGTAGAATCGGGATTATTTATGGAGCCGTGACTTAACAAGTTGAGCTATCCTCTTCCTTTCTTGCCCTGTCAGTCCGATACAGAGTATTACCAATCCGATAAAACATATACATATTGAACTTACAGAAAGGATTTGAGAGAACGGACTCAGATTCTTACACAACAAGTAAGCAATGTAACATAACGGCAAGGCAAAAACAAGCACTTTCAAAACAGGCAGCAATACATTGCAAACGAAAGGACGGAACAAGGACTTATTGAGCGCTTTCGAAACAAATCGTTCTCTCACAAACAGCAATAATATAGAAACAGTTCCATATACAATATAAATAAGATAAGGGATGTTCCATATCTCCAGAGCCAGATACGACAGCGGGAAATTGAGAAACAAGATTGCAGACACAACGATTTGGTATTTTCGAATCTTTCCATACGCCTGAATTACTGTCGCAAAAAGATTTGACATGGCATCGAGAATTATGTTTATGAGAGAAATGCGGCAAAATATCAATGTAAAATCAGGCACCTCGTCTAACCAGAGATTCAAAATCACATCCATTTCATAAAACAACGGAATGCAAATGATCAGAAGCAGGAAACAAGAAAATTTGGTACCATAAAACAGAAGCGAACCCACTTCCTGGATATCATTTTCGGCGTATTTCTTTACAATCTGCGGATTTAAAGCCGTCTGAAACGATTGTACGAATTTCGTAACCGCAGCCTGCACTTGCGAGGTTACACCATATGCAGCATTCAGTATATTTCCAAAAAACAGATTCAATAATATATTGCAGCCTTGCAAAGTAAAAGCCCAGGCCATTTGCCCTAAAGCACTCCACGAGGCGAAAGAAAAAATTTGCTTAAACAATCCTCTATTAAAACTCCTTGTTATTTTCACATGAGGAAATTTCACCCTGCAAACAAACCAGTTTATCAAAGCATAAATGCAACTTGCTCCCAACATTAACTCACTGTAAAAAACAAGGCGACCGGTAGATTTCGAAAGAAGCAGATAAACTATAGCCAACTTAAGAACTGCATCCACTATGCTGAGATATGCAAAAATATCCATTCGTTCGTAAGCAATAATCATTGCCGAAAAAGGAGCGAAAGCAATTGTTACGCAGGCGGTAATCGAGCTGAAATGAAATACAGCCAAAGCGGCATTATATTTATCGACGGGAATGTTTATCGATGTTTTGAAATAATAATATCCTATAGTTTCGAGGATTGCAAAAAGCACAAGGGATATAGCTATCTGTATATATATTGCCGAAGTAAAGACTTCGCTCACATTTCCGCCGGCACCTTTGCCTATCTCAAAATTCAAAAAACGCTGTACAGACAACGTCAACGCGCCTGTTATCATCGTGATAAAACCTACGACACCGCCGGCCACGTTATATATACCGTAATCAATAATTCCCAGGGTCTCTAAAACGACTCGCGTCGTATAAAGAGAAATTGCCATCATAACAATCATTCTTATATAAAGAGCGATTGTATTTCTTGCAATTCGTTTGTGTGAATTCATTGCTGTAATATGTATCTATACCTACAGAGTTGTAATATTACAAGGCGGCTTATTCCAAAATTGATATTTTATGAAACCAAATAGGCATACAAACGAAAGCACCCATACGAGGGCCTCAAAAATTATCTCTGAGGTATTTTGAATTATCTCAGACATATTTTAAAATATCTCAGAGATAATTTTTTCTTGGTGCGGGAAGCGGTTATTCCGCTTAGGAATATTGATGAGCGAAAGGAATATGGCGGATATTCAGACGAAACAGAACCCGCCTATCGGGCATTCGATTATTGCGTGGACTGAGTGGGTCACGCGTTTCACGAATTACAAAGGCGGTACTCGAGGTCGAGAGAGTATGCGCGACGGCTTGCTTCGTCAATAGTAGAGCAAACGGAGAGCGCACTCAGAAGGCGGCATTCGTGTTTCTCGTGCTCCTTAGAGGATATAAAATCAGGAAAAATCCGATTCGCGAACAGGAGCTTCGTTTTCAATGTTTTTCCCGATTGTCCGCTCACATCATCCAACGCCGCAAGGTAATTTCCGACTATCCTCCGCTTGTACTCCTGCTGTTCCGGCAGGAATGCGCCCAAATCGTCGGCAAGCAATATAATTATCCGCAAGAGAGCGTCATTTTGTGGGATATTATCGAAACGACACCGCAAAGCGCTCTCGTCTATCCATTTTTTCTCTATCCCTGCATACCAAAGCAAACCGGCGGCCGACGAACCGTCATAAACGTCGGGGGCTTGCCTGACGATACTCATTATATCGTACAATGAAATCAACTTGTTTCCTCCGCGCCATGCGCTAAAGATGCGTTCATAGTTTTCATTGACAAAAACCTCGGACGCGGGCGCGCCGTAACCTAAGCGATAAACCCAGTCGAACAAATAAAGCACCGCAGGCAGTTTGTGGATTTCCATGCAGTGAGCGCGCCTCATGCAATTGTCCGCCCATTGGCGCGCGCGGTTTTCAAGTGCGGCAATGCGACTGTCTTTCCTGTCATAACTGATGAATCCTCCGCAAGCCTGGTATAAGGACATAAGCAAATGAGCATATCCCGCAGCAGCGTCTGCATCATAAAAATCGACTGTTCCGCACTCGGGAATAAGATTTGCCACAGCAGTATCCACTGCGCTGCGGCTTCTATTCCTGTAATCAAAAGGAGTTATTCTCACGCTCATACGAAACGGATATATTCAGGGTCGACTTCCACGCTCGCTGTTATTAATGAAGAAATGCCTATAAGAAATCTTTTCTTCTGAAGCCCTTTTATTGAAAGAAGATTACCCACATATCCGTCGAGAGGTCCGCCAACGATACTTACCATTTTGCCAATCATGGATGTGGTTACTTCAGAAGGAAGATAGTATTTCACAGACCTGGCGCTTTTCACCGCGGTGATGAAAGCATCCATTTCCTGATCTCTGACAGTTACCGGCTGGAATTGTTTTCCACCTTTTAAATATCTGAACTGAAGGGTTTTTATCGATTCTATTATAGGATCAAGAATTTCCTTGCTGCTGCGCACGAAAAGCAAATCGCTGATAAACGGCACTTGTCTCCGAACACGCTTTCCTTCACTTATACAAACGCTCCATTTCAGGGGCGTAAAAACATCAAGGCCGAATTCGGACGACAGTTGTATATAAGCCGGAAGTTTTGCGTTGGGACGTTTCAAATCACGCAAAGCAAACCATTGCATCAAACCGTGAGTTTCGTCTGCACGCGGCACCTCACATTTCTGTACCGGCGTGGAATCATTCAATACAGCCACTTTTTCGGCAATGGATATACTTCTTAATCCTGCTTAGAGCAATATCTTTTTGCTTACCAGGCAGTTATAAAAATTCTCTGACGAGAAAGACAGAAATTCGAGAATCTTGGAATCAATCATCCCCAGGATATCTCTAAGCAAGAGATTGTTTTCTTGTCGGCAAAAATACAAATTTATTTTCATTTAGTACTTTATGATATTTCATTAATGGAATATTCTGTGTTTTCTCGACAAATCGCTTGCCTTTGATTACAGAAAAGCGACTAACAAATGCTTTTACAACGCATTATGAAATGTTTACATCTCTTGCTTAGAGATTTAAAAGTTCCTGGGATTTATTTTTATTATTTTTGAAGGTTCTGAGCCTTGCTATATCGATTTCAGAATCTTTTCGTTTGCTTTATCTATCAACGAGGTCTCGAACGAGGCAAGATATATCTGCGTCGTGGCTTCCGAATCGTGACCTAATCCTTCGCTTATAATACCTATCGGCACTCCGTTCACTTTTGCGGCCGACGCCCAGCTGTGGCGGGCAACATACATGGTGAGCCGTGACGGCACTCCGGCCGCATTGGCCACTTTTTTCAGACCACTATTTATATTGTGTCCTATTTTCCGGTATTGTTCCCACTCGCTCACGTTTTTCTCGGTTATAATCGGCAGCAGATATTGCGTAGAATTCACAGGATATTTGTCGAGCACACTCTGCATTTCCTTTGTCCATGCTATGGTAAGCCGCTGCCCTGTTTTGCGGCGGCAATAAATGACGTGACCGTACTCAAGGTCGGATTTCTTGAGGAAAGCCATATCGACGAAACTCATTCCGCGAAGATAAAAGCTCATAAGAAACATGTCTCTGGCATAGTCGGCAGAAGGATACCGCTGCAAATCGGCCTCCTTTATCCTGCGTATCATGCGCAAGGGCAAAGCGCGTTTAACCGTCTTGTCTATTCCGGTATAAACATGCCTGAAGGGGTTGTCCTGTTTTATAAGTTTCGCTTCGGCCGCGCGGTTGTACGTAGCCCTCAGTATACGCATATAAAAAGACACCGTGTTCGGTATTATTCCGCGTTCACGCAAATAAGCCTGATAGCTTTCCATTACCTCGCCGGTACACTCGTCGAGCATTATGTCCCTGCCATTGCGGAACTTCATAAAGCTGTTAAGGGCAGACTGATATGTTTCGGCAGTCCGGAGCTTTCCGTTCTGCCTAAGGCGGGCTATAATGGATGTCATGAAGTTGGAAAGCGAACAGTCGCTAAGATATTTTTCAAACTCCGACACCACTTCGTCGGCGTCATACCTGAAGCCACGGTTTTCAAGGTTCTTTATTATATTGGACAACCGCCGCTCGTAATGCTCCATGCGCTCACGCGCACAGGCAATAAGCAATACCCGTTCGGACGAAGCGCCGCACACCGATGCCGAACGTTTCTTATCCCACTCGTCCGGAAAAACACGTATGTCCGTAAAAAGCTGACGAACCTTACGCTCGTGAATAATCTGATAGACTACCGTACCCTCACAGCCTTCGACCGACGAAGACCGGAACTTTACTTTAATTGTTGCCATAATAGGAAGTTGTTAATGATTGGAAGCGGCAATAATAATCAACCATAGGATTCCGGCCCTACCCGTTATTTCAAGAATCAGCCGTACCGCCGCACTTTCAGCCCCGATTGCATAGAAAGGAAACCGGCACACGACGAAACGACACACGGGGAAAACAAAAAGTAACTCTCCGCCGTAACTCACACAGCAATAAACATTGCAAAAAATACGATATTCGATATATTTCAACGCGAGTAAAAGACAGACCGAACCGGCCGGCATAAAAACAGACCGGCAACGATTTGCAGAAAAAATCGGCCGCGCGAAAAAAATATATTTTTTACACGGTAAAAAACTTCCCGCAGATAATTCAAAATACAAGGCACATAATCGAAAATATGTCTGAGATAATTCAAAATATCTCAGACATATTTTTTGCTGTATATACA
>CAJKQZ010000120.1 GCA_905202115.1 uncultured Prevotellaceae bacterium
AAATATCTCAGACATATTTTTTGCTACATATACACCTGCTGATTTTCAAGTGCTTACTGGCTGACCGTTTTTGTCTGCAAACTTCCGCTCCGCAGCACGGGTGTGTTTTTTCGCCTTTCCGGTTTTTTCGGACATCTGCACCCTACCTTTGCACCGTAGGACATGAGGGCGCGCGAGGCGTCCGGTCCGTTCCGCGGAACCATAACATTCACAACAACCAACCTTAACCTTTAAAAAACATCGACATCCATGAAACTTAAAAACATCTTCCTACTCTATAAGAGCTATTATCCCTCGGCGGTTTTCCACCGCATAACCATTGCCGGTTACGGAGCCATGCAGGTGAGCGACCGCCGGCGCGCCGCGCGGCTCAGCATTAGCGCCGCGCCCTGTCTGTGCAGCTCTCTTGCCGGCAACGGCCGAGCGCTGCCGTCGGCCGAGCCTGCCTCTACCGGTTTGTTGCGCTCGTTTTGCGCCGACAATCGCCGCGAGCTTTTCATGCTTGGCGAAACGCGCAGCCTTTACGGCATTGTGTATGCCGAGAATCTCACGGCCAACCTAAGCCTTATGGCGCTTGCGGGGAACGGCGCCGTTTCCGACGGTTGCGACCGCGGTCTGCGGCTTACCTGGCTCTTCGCCCTGGCCGACAGGATTACGCGCAGACGTTATTCGCTCACTTCTGTGACGCTCGAGCGCAATGGCAACGTATTTTTAGTGGCCGCAGCCCCGCAACACACCGTGGGTGTGCGTATAAATGCCGGCGGAAAGGTATCGCTGTCTTACGACGGAGCATACCGCGCCATTGCCTGCACCGACGACGAGTCGCTGCGCTATGCCCGACTCTTTTGCCGCGACAACGCCGAATGGTTTGCTGCCTTTGCAGCAGGAAAGGAGGCATTGCTATGATACGTTCCCGCAAAGTGGCCGATATAGCTTCGGCATATTTTCCCGCTCCTCGGGCGGCTTCGTCCACACGTCGTCTGAGGCGGTGGATAGACAGCGACCCTACGCTTTGCCGCGCCCTTGTGCGCGCCGGCTACCGCAAGGGGCAGCATATTTTCACGCCCCGACAGATTTCGGTGCTCCGCCGCATTCTCGGCTGCCCCTGATACGGGCATGCCAAAACGGGTCGTCACGTCGCAAAAGCGGCGCTGGCGGCCTTTTTTGTGGCCTCCGGCCTGAAAATAAACTGCATTTTATTTTTGCCTTTCGCCCGCCTTGCACTAACTTTGCAACAATAAACCGGTGTTACCTTAATAATTGATGAATTCCAGCGAAATAACGCGGCTGCTCACCGATACCGTCGGCTCTCTCTCACAGACTTCTACGATGAAGGGGCTCTGCCGCCAGCATCGTCATGGCGATGCATTGCCCTCTGGGCAGGCGCTTGCCGAGGTGATAGATCTTAGTCGCGCGATACTCTTTCCTGGCTATTACGGCAAGTCTACAATCAATGCCGAAACCGTGCTCTACACTATCGGTGTGAGTACCGAACGCCTTTTCTACCTGCTGCGCCATGAAATAGAGGCGGGGCTGTGTTTCGAAAACCGCGACGGCGACGACCGGGCCCGTGCCGACATCCGTGTGCGCGCACGCGACATGGCTGCCGAGCTTATACGCCGCCTGCCTGCTATACGCGAAACGCTTTCTACCGATGTCGAGGCAGCCTTTCTCGGCGACCCTGCTGCCGAAAGCTTCGGCGAGGTGATAAGCTGCTATCCCGTGATAAAAGCTCTCACCAACTATCGCATAGCTCACGAACTGTATCTAATAGGAGTGCCGCTCGTGCCGCGCATTTTCACCGAAATGGCTCACAGCGAGACAGGTATCGACATTCATCCAGGAGCCGAGATAGGCAAGCACTTTACCATTGACCACGGCACGGGAGTGGTGATAGGCGCAACCTGTATCATAGGTAACAATGTCAAACTCTATCAGGGCGTAACCCTCGGTGCGCGCAGTTTCCCGCTCGACGAAAACGGAAATCCCATAAAAAGAATACCGCGCCACCCCATACTCGAAGACGATGTGATAGTCTATTCGAACGCTTCGATACTCGGGCGGATACGCATAGGCAAAGGCGCTGTAATCGGAGGCAATATATGGGTTACGGAAGATGTGCCCGCCGGAGCGCAAATACAACAAAACAGAAACACTCCCAAACAACATTAATGGAAAAAGAATTCGAACTCATAGCCAAGACCTTTCAGGGACTGGAAGAGATACTGGCGCGCGAGCTTACCGAAATAGGTGCGAACAATATCCAGATAGGACGCAGAGTAGTGTCGTTCACCGGCACGCGCGAGACTGTATATCGCGCCAACTACGCCCTGCGCACTGCAATACGCATACTCAAACCTCTGAAGCACTTTAAGGCCTCGAATGCCGACGAGGTGTATGACGCGGTGAAAAACTACGACTGGGGAAGTATGCTTGACCTTAAAACAACATTCGCGGTCGATTCGGTGGTTTACTCCGAGAATTTCCGCTATTCCAAGTTCGTGGCATACAAAGTGAAGGACGCTATTGTCGATTACTTCCGCGAAGCCTACGGGCAGCGGCCTAACATTTCCGTAACCAATCCCGGCATACGCTTTCACATACATGTTTCGGACGACGACTGTACCCTGTCGCTCGATTCCTCGGGAGAGAGCCTGCACAAGCGCGGCTATCGCGTTGCAACGGTAGACGCACCAATGAACGAGATACTTGCGGCTGCAATGGTAATGCTTACCGGCTGGCAGGGCGAATGCGACTTTATCGACCCCATGTGCGGGTCGGGCACAATAGCAATCGAGGCCTGCATGCTGGCAAGAAACATCGCGCCCGGGCGGTTCAGAAAAGAATATGCTTTCGAAAAATGGCCCGATTTCAATGCCGACATTTTCGAGGCCGTAAAGAAGGAATACGAAACCGAACGTCCGTTCGAACATATGATATATGCTTATGACAACGACCCTAAGGCGGTGGCCGCAACTAAGGCCAATGTCGAGGCGGCAGGCATGTCGAAGGATTTTGCTATAGCGTGCAGCGATTTCCGCAGCTTCACACAGCCGGTGGAAAAAGCCATAATGGTGACGAATCCGCCCTACGGCGTGCGCATCTCAACGGCAAACCTGCTCGGGCTTTACCGTACGATCGGCGAGCGCCTGAAGCACCAGTTCGTTGGCAATGAGGCGTGGATTATCTCAAACCACGAAGAATGTTTCGACAGTATAGGGCTGAAACCGAGCCTGAAAATCCCGCTTTTCAACGGCTCGCTCGATTGTCAGTTGCAGAAATATCAGATTTTCAGCGGTAAGCTCAATGAATTCCGCGGTAGCGGCAACGAACTCAAGACAGAAGAAGAGCTGCGTGCCATGTCTGAGAAGCATCGTTTCAAGGAAAAACGCGAATTTAAGAAACGTGTTGACGAGCCTATCGAAGAAGATTACGGTGATATTCCGGATTATCGCGTTCGCAAACACCGTGAGTTCGAAGCCAACGAGAAACGCAAGGAACGTCGCGCGGCATTCGAGGCAAATCGCGCAGAGCGGGGCGACGGCGCTCGTTCTTTCCGTCGTGATGACCGCGATCGTCGTGGCGGTTACGCCGGCGGCAGGAACGACAACCGTTTCGGTCGCAATGACAGCCGAAATGGTCGTGACGGCAGCAGGGACGGACGTAAATCTGAGGGTAGATTCTCGGATTCAAAAAAAAATTTTTCACGAAATGACAGCCGCAGGGATAGCTACGACCGGAACGGGCGCAGAAATTCGGGCGGCGATTTTAAAGGAAAACGTTATGACAAATAGCAGAACCCTAATCGCAACAATTGTTTGCATGTTATTAGTCGCAGCAGCTCCGGCGCAGAAAAAATCATTCACTCTCGACGACCTTTTGTCGGGCGGCGAAACGTTTTGGAACCTGCAGCCAAAGAATATTTACACCGCATGGTGGGGCGACTGCCTTGTAAAGCTCGACGCAGAGCAATGCAGCGCCTTGACAAACGCCAAAGGCGTGAAAACAGAGGAAAAAGTTCTTTTTACGCTTGAACAGATAAACGCCTGGGCAAATCTCGGCGATGAAAAGGTGCGCAGTCTTTATTACGCCTCCTTTCCGTTTGCCGACAAGACCGAGGTAGTGGTTTCCACTCCTAAGCATCGTTTGGTTATCGACTGGAAAGCAGGCCGCCTTGTGCGAAAGCAACAGATTGTTCCGCAGTCATCGGCGCGGGATTACCATTCTGTTTCGGGCAACGAGGCTTACGTGCTGAAAGATAACCTTTACGTAATGACGGCCGACGGCAAATCTCTGCAGGTGTCGCACGACGGAACGCGAAATCTCGTTTACGGGCAGTCGGTTCACCGCGACGAGTTCGGCATTAGCAAGGGAACGTTCTGGAGTCCGCAGGGAAATAAGCTCGCGTTCTACAAAATGGACCAGAGTATGGTTACCGATTATCCGCTCATAAACGTAACTCCGCTTTGCGCCGACAACTGCAAGGATTCCGCGGGTGTGTCGCGCATTGCAAAGCTCGAGCCCACGAAATATCCTATGGCCGGCGAAACGAGCCACAAGGTTTACGTGGGAGTGTTCGACGTAGCTACCGCGAAAACGGTTTATCTGAAGACGGCCGACCCTACCGACAGGTATTTCACCAACATAAGCTGGTCGCCCGATGAGAAGACGGTTTACATCTTCGAGCTGAACCGCGATCAGAACCACATGGAGCTTATGGCCTACGACGCCGAGACGGGCGAGAGCCGCGGAAAGATTTTCGAAGAGCGTCATCCCAAGTACGTCGAGCCGCAAAATCCGCTTGTATTCCTGCCGTGGAACGAAAACAAGTTCATTTTCCAGAGCCAGCGCGACGGATACAATCATCTGTATCTGTATGATTTGAAAACCGGTCAGACCTCACAGCTCACGAAAGGCAAATTCGTCGTTACCGACTTTGTAGGTTTCGACAAGGCTGCCCGCAGTGTCATCTTTATTTCCAACGAACTTTCTCCGATTCAGTACAATATTTTCTCGCTCAGCGTTGAAAAGCCGCGTGCCACGCTTCTCGACGACGGTACGGGCGTTCATTCGGCCAAGCTGTCGGCTTCGGGCAGGCATATCGTCGACATTTATTCCTCGCCTACGGTTGCGCGAAGCATAAACATTGCCGACACGAAGACTGCCAAGCGTGAAAATCTGCTCATAGCCGAAGATCCGTGGAAGGAATACAACGTACCCGAGATAACATGCGGTTCTATCAAGGCTGCCGACGGTACCACCGACTTGTATTACCGTATGGTCAAGCCCGTGGACTTCGACGCAACAAAGAAATATCCTGCCGTGGTTTACGTTTACGGTGGTCCGCACGCGCGCAATGTCACCGCCGCGCGCAACTACTGGGCCCGCGGCTGGGAAATCTACATGGCGCAGAAAGGATATCTCGTTTTCGTGCTCGATAACCGCGGAAGCGAACATCGCGGTCTCGAGTTCGAGAACGTAACGTTCCGCCACCTCGGTATCGAGGAAATGAAAGACCAGATAAAGGGCGTTGAATTTCTCAAGTCGCTTCCTTACGTCGACGGTTCCAAACTCGGCGTGCACGGCTGGAGCTTCGGCGGATTCATGACGACCAATCTCATGCTCACATATCCCGATGTCTTCAAGGTTGGCGTTGCCGGCGGTCCTGTTGTCGACTGGAAATACTACGAGGTGATGTACGGCGAGCGCTACATGGACACGCCACAGCAGAACCCCGACGGATACAGGGAGAGCAGTCTGCTGCCGAAAGCCGGAAATCTGAAAGGGCGCCTGCAGATAATCAACGGGCTCAACGACCCCACCTGTGTGCCGCAGCACACGTTCACTTTCCTGCGCGCCTGCGAGGATGCAGGAACACAGCCCGATTATTTCACTTACCCCGGCGACGGCCACAACATGATGGGTAAGGATATGGTGCACCTTCACGAACGCATTACGCGCTACTTCACCGATTATTTGCGTTAGTTTCCGCATGCGGCGCGTGCTCCGCGCCTGTATCGGAAAGAATCTACAGATATTCAATGCCGCTGCCTGCTTTCACAGAACGTCATCGTTTTCTTGCGAAAGCAGGCAGCGGTTTTTTCATTTGTTCCGGCCGCCGCGCCGCAGGTTTTAAGGCATGAACACCGCAAGCATTCATTTCACCAACCGCGAAATACTCCTGTTGTTTCTCCCCATAGCGGGCGAACTGCTGCTGCACTACACCGTGGGCATTGCCGACTCCATAATGATTGCGAGCGTAGGCGAGGCGGCTGTTTCGGGCGTTTCGCTAATGGATTTTACGGTTTCGTTTTTCAATAGCCTGCTTACGGCTCTTGCCGTAGGCGGAACCGTAGTGATAGGGCAGCATATAGGGAATGCCGACAGGCGCAAAACGGCCGAAGCGGCCGTGCAGACGGTTCTGTTGCTTGCTGCGGCGGGAACGCTGCTCGCTGTGGCGGCCTATGCCTTGCGACCGTTTATCACGGGGCGCCTTTTCGGAGAACTGGCCGCTGATGTGCATTATCATGCCGACGTGTATTTCGGCATTCTTGCGGCTTCGCTGCTGTTTATGGGCGTTTACAGCGCGGGAGCCGCCGTCTTCCGCTCTATGGGAAACTCCGTGCTGCCGCTCCGCATAATGATTATAGCCAATATTCTCAATGTCGCGGCCAATGCCGTGCTTATCTACGGCTTCGGAATGCAGACCGAAGGCATTGCCTATCCCACTCTTGCCGTCAGGATACTTTCGGCGGCGGCCATAATGGTTTTGCTCGTCTTCCATGCCCGTCGCCGGCGCATGGCTTTCCGCATGAGGATTATCCCGTCGGTTGCACGCAGCATTTTCGCGGTGGGGCTGCCGTGTTGTTTCGAGAACGGCATGTTCTATCTCGGCCGCGTGCTGGTGCTCATTATGGTGGCGTCGTTCGGCACGGCTGCTATTGCGGCCAATGCCGTGGCGCAGGCCGTTACGTTGTTTCAGGTGCTGCCCGGTATGGCCGCCGCGGCCGGCATTCCCGTTGTTATTTCGCGTTGTGTGGGTGCGGGAAGATATGATATGGCCAGATTATACAATCGTCGTATCATAAAAGGTATTTACGCGGTGCATTTGCTGAGCTGCGCTCTTGTTGCGGCGCTGCTTCCGGCTGTGCTGGCTCTCTACGGCCTTTCCGAAGAAGCCACGTCTATGGCGCGGCAGATAGTGTTGGTTCACGCGCTGTTCGTAGTAGTGGTATGGCCTGCGAGTTACGCTCTTCCGGCCACGTTCCGCGCTGCGGGCGATACGCGCTTTCCTATGGTGGTGAGCGTGGCGTGCATGTTGCTGTGCAGGGTGGTTTTTTCTTATGTGTTCGGTGTGATTTTCGGCTTCGGTGTGCTTGGAGTATGGCTCGGCCTGTTTGTCGACTGGATTGTAAAGGGTTTGATTTTTGTGTTCCGCTATGCGGGCGGAAAGTGGCAGGAGTTCCGGCTTGTCGACTGATTTCATTACAATATTAAGGTCTTTAAGGTCGTTAATGACTCTAAAATCCGGAGGATTTTGCAGACAAAAACGGTCAGCGGCCAAGCACTTGAAAATCAGCGTGTGTATAT
>CAJKQZ010000121.1 GCA_905202115.1 uncultured Prevotellaceae bacterium
ACATATTTTGAATTATCTCCTATGTAATTTCAATTATCTGCGGGAAGTTTTTTACCGTGTAAAAAAATATTTTTTTTCTGCGGGAGCATATTTTCTTTATCAATATACATAGGCCAGAATATCCTTTATGTGACTACTGTTGTTTGCATTAGAGGTGTAGATTACGCATTTAGCCTATAGTTTGCAGGCGTCGGGCGTTACATAATCGGACTTTTCGGCTATTTTTACCCGAAAATTAATTGTTATGGAGAAAAAATTGAAGGCTGTACTGTTCGATTTCGACGGAGTTGTAGTCGATACCGAAACGCAGTACACGGAATTCTGGAAACAGGTGGCGGGGCATTATATTCCCGACATAGAAGACTTTGCCCAAAAGGTGAAAGGACAGACGCTCAGGAATATCTATGAGAAATATCTGCCCGACCCCGAGCTGCAGGCGGCTGTGGGGCGCGAGCTTGTGGGCTTTGAACGCACCATGCGCTATGACGATGTTGCCGGAGCTTCGGAGTTTGTTGCCGCCGTGAGGCAAGCGAGCATGAAAACAGCCGTTGTTACGAGCTCCGACCTCAACAAGATGAATTGTGTGTATGCCGCGCGTCCGGAAATGAAGTCAATGTTCGACAGTATCTTTACCGCAGAGGATTGCATAGCGTCGAAACCTTCGCCCGAATGCTATATTACGGCGGCAGAGCGGCTGGGAGTTCCCATTGCCGAGTGTGCGGTTATGGAAGATTCGGTGAACGGGCTGAAATCCGCCCTGGCGTCGGGAGCTTTCGTAGTGGGACTCTCCACAACCAATAGCGCGGAGGTCGTTGGGCGGTATGCGGATATTGTAATCCCCGATTTTTCGTGTTTTACGGTTAGCGCCCTTGAAAGTGCTTTCGGGGCTTGTTTGCGCATGAATAATTAATTGCGTAATTTTGCACCCGAATTTTTGGTTGCTCACTTGTTGCGGCTCCTGAAAACGGCCATAGCGGTGGGAATACCTAATTAAAAAAGTATACAATGGCTGGTTATATTTCGAACAACGCGCGCCCCGTTACGACGCAGCAGATTGTCGCAATGAAAAGCGAAGGCAGGAAGATAGCAATGCTTACCTCGTACGACTATACCACGGCGGGGATTGTAGACGGAGCCGGAGTGGACATTATTCTGGTGGGCGATTCGGCCTCGAACGTAATGGCCGGAAACGAAACCACTATCCCCATAACTTTGGAGCAGATGATTTATCACGCGCGCAGCGTTGTGCGTGCAACCAAGCATGCTCTTGTGGTTTGCGACATGCCTTTCGGTACGTATCAGGTTAACAAGGACGACGCGCTCAGAAACGCCGTGAGAATAATGCAGGAGAGCGGTTGCGACGCGCTCAAGCTCGAAGGCGGCGAGGAGATTGCCCCTACCATTAAGGCAATGGTCGATATGGGAATACCTGTAATGGGACATCTCGGCCTTACTCCGCAGAGCGTTCACAAGTTCGGCGGATACGGAGTGCGTGCCCGCAGTGAGGCAGAAGCCGAAAAACTGTTGAACGACGCAGTCTGTATAGAGCAGGCCGGTTGTTTCGGCATGGTGCTCGAGAAGATTCCGGCCGCTCTGGCAGCCGAGGTTACGAAGAAGGTATCTGTGCCTACAATCGGGATAGGTGCCGGCGCGCAGGTGGACGGTCAGGTGCTCGTTGTGGACGATATGCTTGGCAAGAACAACGGTTTTGCGCCTAAGTTCCTGCGCCGTTATGCCGATTTGCATAAAATCATGACCGAAGCCATAGAGAATTATGCGAACGACGTTCGCAGCGGAGCTTTTCCCGATGAAAGCGAGCAGTATTAGGCATACACGATTATTCGGAAAGGATACAGGCCGATAAATATAGGACGTTGAAATATTTAATCGAGTTTTTTGCAGAATGGCAGAACACGAATCGGATATGGTAGCGCTGTGCGAAAGGAGAAAGCACTGCATGTGCACTTCCAACATCTTTTTGGTAACGGCAATGGTAATGCAGATTGTGGCTATGTCGGAGTCGGAATATCCGTCATGCTGTTCTTTAGAGAGCCTTGCCTTTGCAAATATGGCGTTCGTGCTGGGACTGTTCGTACTCGGGCCGGTAGGAGCCTTTCTTGTCGACAGGTTTCGTCGCCAAAGCGTTTACCGTTCGTCGCTGTTGGTTGCGGCGGCGGCTTCGGCGGTTCTGTATTTTGGCAGGAGTGCGGAAATAGTGGCTTCAGTGCGTTTTGTCGAGGGTATGATGTACGGACTTGCGCAGGTTGCGCTGGGAAGTACCCTTTTGAACGACCTTGCCGCTTCGGAGCTGCGAACTTCGTCCGATTACTCCTTTGCCTGGGCCGCATTGCTGGCTATACCGGCGGGTGCGGGGCTCGCCTGCTTCCTCATGGGGCAGTTCGGCTTCAATGTCGTGATTGCTGTTGCAATAGCAATGCTTTTGCTTTCGGTGGCATTGGTTTCGAGCATGAACGTTCCTTTCCGCGCACCGATACATTCCGCTGTTTTCGGCCTCGACCGTTTCTGGCAGAAAAACGATATGCTTCCTTTCTTGAATTTGTTGTTCATATCGGTTCCTGCCGGCGTGTTCATAGCCTCTCTGTCCTCTCCTCTTTACTATGCGCTGGCTGCCGTTGGAGTTGTGGCCGCACATTCGGTGCGCAGAGCCGTGTTCCGCAATGCCGACGTGCGTGCGGAAATTGTGACGGGGCTTGTATGTATGTGTTTCTCGCTGCTTATTTTCATGTTGCGCGATACGGAAACGCCCTGCCGTGTTGCTGCGTTTATGTTCGGCGCCGGAATTTCGCTCGCTTCTACGCGTTTTCTGCTTTACTTTCTTAAACTTACAGGTCATTGCCAAAGAGGTACAGCTCAGAACACCTATCTTTTGTCGCGCGAGTGCGGTTATGCGCTCGGTTTCCTGCTTGCTTTTATTGTGCCGGTGCTGGTCGAGATGTCGCTTGCGCTTCTGTTGCTGTCGACTGCTTTCTATCTGCTCGTCACTCATCCGTGGTTTATGCGGCATAACGACCGCGGTTTCCGGTTCCGCGAAGTTTAGGCATTGCTTCACGGTGCGGAAAGAATATTCAGGAGAAATTTCAACGGAATTGCATTATAAACCGAAATTCTTCCGCACAGAATCGGTTTTGGACGGTTTTATATAAAAATGGTCTCTCGCGAAAAAAATATTTTTTTTCGCGAGGTAAAAAACTTCCCGCAGCAAATTGAAAATACAAGGGAGATAATCGAAAATATGTCTGAGATAATTTAAAATATCTCAGACATATTTTTTGCTATATATACACCTGCTGATTTTCAAGTGCTTGGCGGGTGACCGCTTTTGTCTGCAAACTTTTACAGCAAGGCATTACGGAATTTTATGGCGAACGGTATTTTTACGTATAAGGGTATTAGGCAGCAGAATAGGGCAGGGATGGGAGTCTTTCCCTGTAGGTTCTTCTGCTTGCGGGAATTGTGCTTGTCCGGGTGGGGCTGGCGTGTGGAAAGAACACGGAATGCGAGTGAAAAAATACAGGCGTTTCTCTCGCCAGAACATAAAGGTCGCGATTGAACTTAAACGTTTGATAGCGGCTTTATTGTTATGTTTTTTCAAAATCTCATTTTTAATGCGTATCTTTGCGTGAGAAAAAACAAAACCTTATAAAATGGAAAAAAGTGTATTGCAAATAGCGCGCGAAGCTTACAGCCCCAAGCTGCCTAAAGCTCTCCGCGGCAATGTGAAAGTAAAGGAAGGCGAGCCTACTCAGAGCGTGGGCGACCAGGAAGAAATCAAAAAACTTTTCCCCAACACCTACGGACTTCCCCTCGTGGAATTCGTTGCCGGCGAAGCTACAACGCACGCCGCTATGAACGTGGGTGTGATACTTTCGGGCGGACAGGCTCCCGGTGGGCACAACGTTATATGCGGCTTGTTCGACGGAATTAAACGACTGAACCCAGAAAACCGCCTTTACGGCTTTATCCTCGGCCCCGGCGGCCTTGTAGACCATAAATACAAGGAGCTTACGGCTGATGTAATCAACGAATATCGCAACAGCGGCGGTTTCGACATGATTGGCTCTGGCCGCACCAAACTCGAAAAGGAAGAGCAGTTCGAGAAAGGCTATGAGATTGTAAAAGAATTGGGAATAAAGGCGCTTGTAATCATCGGCGGAGATGATTCGAACACGAACGCCTGCGTTTTGGCCGAGTATTATGCTGCAAAAGGATATGGCATACAGGTTATCGGCTGCCCCAAGACAATCGACGGCGACTTGAAGAACAAACAGATAGAAACGAGCTTCGGCTTCGACACGGCAACGAAGACTTATTCCGAACTGATTGGCAATATACAGCGCGACGCTGCTTCGGCACGCAAATACTGGCACTTCATAAAGCTTATGGGACGCTCCGCTTCCCACATCGCATTGGAATGCTCGCTGCAATGCCACCCCAACATCACTATCGTTTCGGAAGAAGTGGAGGAGAAAAACCAGACTCTCGACGATATTATCACTTATATAGCACAGGCTGTTGCCGATCGTGCAGCCGAGGGCAACAATTTCGGTACTGTGCTCATTCCTGAGGGACTTATAGAGTTCATTCCGGCTATCAAACGCCTTATTGCCGAACTTAATGACCTGCTTGCAAGCGAAGAGGGGCAGAAAGTGGCTCCGGCAGATCATTATGAGTGGATTAAAACGAAACTCAATGGAGAGAATGCAGCCGTTTACGCTTCTCTTCCCGAAGGTGTGGCAAAACAGCTCACAATGGAGCGCGATCCGCACGGAAACGTCCAGGTTTCGCTCATCGAGACGGAGAAACTTCTCTCGGAAATGGTAGGCAAGAAGCTCGCACAGTGGAAAGCGGAAGGAAAATACGTAGGAAAATTCGCTCCCCAGCACCATTTCTTCGGTTATGAGGGACGTTGCGCCGCTCCTTCCAATTACGACGCCGACTATTGCTATGCTCTCGGCGTGAGTGCTTCGGAACTTATTGCGAACGGCAAAACCGGTTACATGGCGATAGTAAACAATACTACCGCTTCCGCCGAAGAGTGGATTGCAGGCGGTGTGCCTATCACGATGATGCTTAACATGGAGCGTCGTAACGGTCAGATGAAGCCCGTTATCCGCAAGGCTCTCGTAGAACTCGACGCTGCTCCGTTCAAGGAGTTCGCTGCTCACCGCGAAGAGTGGAGCCGTAACACCTGCTTCGTTTATCCCGGCCCGATTCAGTATTTCGGTCCTACCGAAGTTTGCGACCAGCCAACCAAAACCCTGCAACTGGAACGCGGAAAATAATATAAACGACTGAAAGTTGCATACAATGCGGCTTATCGCTTTGTTCGTAACGACTGCGTGCCTGTTGCGAAATACGGATAGCCGTTTTAGACTTCACATGTAAGGATTAAGAGTTAAGTTCTCCGCCACCGTTGTTATCCGGTAGGTGAGAACTTAACTTTTTAATGTATAAAAGCAGAGATGTCCAGGAAAAAAATGCGTCGCACGCGTTACAGAAAGAAACGCAACGTCGGATTTTTCGATCGCTTGCGGAAGTTTCCCGTTTGGGTGCTTTGGTGTGGCGGTTTGTTTGCAGCCGCGGCATATGCTTTTGTATTTTATTTCATTTTCGTAGGACCTTTCACTGTTCGCTGGAAAGCTCTTTACGGTGATGCCAGATATCCCGAAGGATATTCGATTCAGGGAATAGACATTTCCCATTATCAGGGCGATATTGACTGGAAAAAATTGCGTGACGCTTCGATTAACGGCGATCCTGTGCGTTTTATCATAATGAAGTCGACAGAGGGTAACTCTCTTATCGATTCTAATTTCGAAGACAACTTTAATAATGCAAAGGATTACGGGTTTATTCGTGGTGCATACCATTATTTTGTGCCCGGAGTGCCCGCCCGCGAGCAGGCAGAGCATTTTCTCGGGCAGGTAAGCCTCGAGGAAGGAGATATGCCCCCCGTACTTGATTTTGAGAAACAGGGTTCGCTGACTCCCGAGCAGGTTGCCGACGAAGCCCTAACCTGGTTGCGCATAGTGGAAGCCCGATACAAGGTAAAACCAGTTATATATACATATTATAAATTCAAATTGACATTCCTTTCCGATTCTGTTTTCGATGAATATCCTTATTGGATTGCACACTATTACGTGGATACCTTGCGTTATAAGGGAAAATGGAAACTCTGGCAGCACACCGACGCCGGAAAGCTCGACGGAATAAAAGGCGACGTGGACTTCGACATATACAACGGTTCGATGTACGACCTTATGAGGTTTACGATTCCGCGCGATGACGAAGACTGACATTGTTTTCGTAAAAAGCTAATCAATACATATAATCATAAATAACTCTCAAAACGTATGAAAAAAATCAGAGCAGCCGTAGTAGGCTACGGCAACATCGGACGCTATGCGCTTCAGGCATTGCAACAGGCTCCCGACTTTGAAATTGCAGGCATAGTGCGCCGGCAGGGCGGAGAAAACAAACCCGTCGAGCTGGCCTCGTATAAGGTAACAGCTACCTTGTCGGAATTAGATAATGTTGACGTGGCGATACTTGCCACTCCCACGAGAAAAGTGGAGGAATACGCGCGCGAAGCCCTCGCCCTCGGTATAAACACCGTCGACAGCTTCGATATACACACGCAGATACCCGAGCTTCGCAGCAAGCTCGACGAAGTGGCAAAGAAACACGGCGCCGTTTCGATTGTAGCCGCCGGCTGGGATCCCGGAAGTGACAGCGTAGTGCGCGCATTGCTTCTCGCACTCGCTCCCAAAGGTGTAACCTACACCAACTTCGGTCCGGGAATGAGTATGGGCCACACCGTAGCCGTAAAAGCGGTTCAAGGAGTAAAGGCCGCTCTTTCGATGACCATTCCTCTCGGAACAGGAATACATCGCCGCGTTGTATATGTTGAGGTAGAGGACGGATATGATTTTAAAACCGTTGAACACGATGTTAAGACTGATCCTTACTTCGTTAACGACGAAACTCACGTGATACAGGTGCCGTGTGTGGCCGACCTGCTCGACATGGGGCACGGTGTGCACATGACGCGCAAAGGCGTGTCGGGCGATACGCAGAACCAACGCTTCGATTTCAATATGTCGATAAACAATCCCGCCCTCACAGGGCAAGTGCTCGTGGGAGTGGCGCGTGCGTCGATGAGGCAGAAGCCCGGCTGTTACACCATGATAGAAATACCGGTGATAGACCTCCTGCCCGGCGACCGCGAAACCCTCGTGGCGCAGCTCGTATAAGGGAACAGACATCCGTAAAACCAAACTCCCGCGTTTCTTAAATAAACGCGGGAGTTTTGGTTACAATCTCTTTGTTCTATTCTTGCATTCCGCAACCCTTTCCTGCGGCAAGAGAGATTTATACCCGATATATTTCAACGGAATTCTTATATAAAACGTAACCGTTCCGCAGGGAGCCGGACGCGGAAGGTCTCATATAAAAATAGTCCCCTACGAAAAAAAATATTTTTTTTCGTGTGGTAAAAAACTTCCCGCAGGAAATTGAAAATAC
>CAJKQZ010000122.1 GCA_905202115.1 uncultured Prevotellaceae bacterium
GAGATAATTTTTTTTATCTGCGGGACGGTGTTTTTCACAAGCCTTGCAATTTATTGAAAGATGTGAAAATTTATTTATCCACGCCCTCCCCTTCTGCTTTTCAGCATTACGCTCACCGTAGGCTCAGACCTTCTCCATGCTTCGCGCTATGCCGACCTCCAGACCACGCAGTTCGGCCAGACCGCGCAGGCGCCCTATGCAGGAATAACCGGGATTAGTCTGCTTTTTCAGGTCGTCTATCATCTGGCGCCCGTGGTCGGGGCGCAGCGGTATCGACACTCCGCGCCGCTGCTCCACCTCGAGCAGCGCTTTCATCATTGCGTACATGTCGGTGTCGCCTTCGAGGTGGCCCGATTCGTAGAAATTCCCCTCGGCGTCGCGCCGTGTATTGCGGAAGTGCACGAAATTTATCCTGTCGCCGAAACGGTACATCATGTCTACCAAATCGTTGTCGGGACTAACGCCGAGACTGCCCGCGCAAAGACACAGGCCGTTAGCCACGGAGGGCACAGCGTCGACGAGCTTCTGGAAATCGTCGGCGCTGCTCATTATACGCGGCAGTCCGAGTATGGGAATAGGCGGGTCGTCGGGATGTATCACGAGATTCACGCCAGCCTCCTCGGCAACGGGGCATACCGCCTTGAGAAACAGAATCAGATTTTCGCGCAGGCGCTCGGCCGTAATGCCGTCATAGCGGGCAAGTTCCCGCTTGAACTGCCCGAGAGTGAAACTCTCCTCCGACCCCGGCAAACCGGCTATCATATTGCGCGTTATGAGGCTTTTCTCGGCTTCGTCCATACGGTTATAACGTTCTAAGGCCGTGGCTTTCTCGGCTTCGGAGTACTCTTGCTGCGCGGCGGGACGCTCGAGAATGAAAAGATCGAACGCCATATAAGCCGCCCGCTCGAAACGCAACGCGCGCGAGCCGTCGGGCATTTCAAACGCGAGGTCGGTGCGCGTCCAGTCGAGCACGGGCATGAAGTTATAGGTGACCAACTTTATCCCGCAGCTTCCGAGGTTGCGCAAGGTATGGCAATAGTTTTCAATGTAGCGTTCGAACTCGCCAGTGCGCGTCTTGATATGCTCGTGCACCGGCACGCTTTCCACGCCCGACCACCTGAGACCGGCGGCTTCTATAACGCGTTTGCGCTTCTCTATCTCTTCAACGCTCCACACCTGACCGTTGGGAATATGGTGCAAGGCGGTTATCACGCCCGAGGCTCCCGCCTGGCGTATGTCGGACAGGCTCACGGGATCGTCGGGGCCGTACCAACGGAATGTCTGTTCGCAAAGTATCATATCGAGAAAACGTTGAATCCGCCGTCGACAACGGCTACTGTTCCGGTAACGAAGCGCGAGGCGTCGCTTATTAAATAATGTATTGTTCCGCAAAGCTCCTCGGGCTTTCCCATGCGCGCCATAGGAGTCTGCCTTATTATATCGTTTCCGCGCGGAGTAAACGTGCCGTCGGCATTGGTTAGCAGCGCGCGGTTCTGGTCGGTGAGAAAAAAGCCTGGGGCAATGGCATTCACCCTTATCGCCGGCGAAAATTTCTTTGCAACCTCGGTTGCCATAAAGGCGGTGAAGTTGCTCACGCCTGCTTTGGCCGCGCCGTAACCCGCCACACGCGTCAGCGGACGGAACGCCGACATGGACGAGAAGTTCACTATAGCTCCCGCACCCTTTTCTACCATAGGTTTGAGGAACACCTGCGTAGGCAGAACGGTTCCTATAAGATTCAGCTCCACCACCCGCTTGAAGTCCTCTGAGTCGATGTCGAAAATAGAACTTTCGGGCGGAATGGTTGCCCCTTGCATATTGCCTCCGGCCGCGTTCAGCAAAACATCCACGCTGCCGTAGCGGCAAAGCACGCTGTCGAGATTTTCTTCAAGGCGGGCGCGATTCATCACATCGGTTTCGATAAACACGGCATCGCCTCCGGCAGCCTTTATGCCGCCGACAATTTCGGTTCCCACCGACACATTACGCCCCAATAAGGCCACTTTGGCTCCCTGCTCCGCAAGATATGCGGCAATGGCCCGTCCGAGAATACCGGTTCCGCCGGTTATCACGACCACCTTGCCCGTTATGTCAAAAAGATTCTTCATATTATATATTATAAGGTAGTTTTATCTCTGCACACGGCCCGAAACATTGCCGGCCGCAAGATTCTCCACTTCTCCGACGCTCACAAGATTGAAGTCTCCGTCGATAGTATGTTTCAAAGCCGACGCGGCAACAGCGAACTCAAGAGCTTCGCCCTGAGAGGGCTTTGTGAGCAGACCGTGAATAAGACCTGCGGCAAACGAGTCGCCTCCGCCTACGCGATCGACTATGGGAAGAATTTCATAACGGCGGGATTCGTAAAACTCCGCCCCGTTGTAAATCATAGCTTTCCAGCCGTTGTGCGAGGCCGAAAGCGATTCGCGCAGCGTAGAAGCAACATATCTGAACCCGAACTCCTCATGCATGGCCTTGAATACGGCCTTGTAGCCAGAAGCCTCGGTATGTCCGCCCTCTACATCGGCCTGCGGCTCGAAGCCGAGGCAAAGGCGCGCATCTTCCTCGTTGCCTATGCACACATCTACGTATTCCATTAGCGGACGCATGACGCTGCGGGCCTTTTCGCTCGTCCATAATTTTTTACGGAAGTTAAGATCGCACGACACGGTGAGTCCGTGGCGTCGGGCCGCCTTGCAGGCCGCCGCCACAAGCCCGGCCGCACGGTCGGATATGGCAGGAGTAATGCCAGTCCAATGAAACCAGTCGGCGCCACGCATTATCTCGTCAAAATCGAAGTCTTCCTCCGAAGCCTCGGCCATTGCCGAACGGGCACGGTCGTAAATAACCTTGCTGGGCCGCATGGCCGAACCCCGTTCCATATAATATATTCCCACACGGTCGCCGCCACGCACGATATATTGCGTATCTACGCCGAAACGGCGGAGAGAATTTATAGCCGCCTGCCCTATCTCATTTTCGGGCAATTTGGTTACAAAACATGCCTCGTGACCGAAATTGGCTATGCTCACTGCAACATTGGCCTCACCGCCGCCGTAAACGGCGTCGAAACTATCCGCCTGAACGAAACGCCCGTTGCCCGAAGGCGACAGGCGGAGCATTATCTCGCCCATTGTAACTATTCTCTTACCCATAATTATAATCTTCTATTTTAAACCTGTTTTCACATTCTTTTTCCAAAAATACATTTTTTATACTGCAAAGATACAAGCGTTATGCGTTTTTAGCGCACCTTTGAGTGCAAAATTCAAACTCAACAGAAATTTAACGGGAACGAACGGTCTGTTAATAATGCCTCCGGAGAAGGTTTTCATGCACTCTTCTCTTTTCGCAACAACAGTACCGCCTCTGCCGCAACGGCACACGCCGAAACCGGCAACGGACTTTTCAGAACATGACAAAATGTCAGGTTTTCCAATCCCTTTCCCAATGGGAGGAAAACGCCTCCCGCCTGCAAGAAAAATTATCTCTGAGATATTTTGAAATATGTCTGACATAATTTAAAATATCTCAGACATATTTTTCCGGACGCTTTTTGCCGGCATGAAAAGATCCACCTGACATTTTGTCAGGTGGATTAAAAGAGTTCCGTTTCCGCACCCCGTTAAATATATGCCACACGGCGTTACACCCACACGGCGGCAGAGCAAAAATCCGCGTATTCCTGCCTCATCCGAACACCTCGTGAAGAACGTCGGGCGACTTCAACGCAGGAAACGACGGCAGATGAAGCGAATAATACTCGTTCACGATTTCGAGCAGCCGCCGGCGCTGCGCTCTCGTAAACTCGAAATGCGGCGCCGTAGCGTATTTCATTCTCATCAACTTGGGCAGGAGAGCCGCCTCGACAGGTTCGAGCACATGTTCGTGCGGCGGCCGCACAACACAATAGCGGCCGCTCTGCAAATCGAAGTAACTGTTCTCCGAACATCCCTCGAAATTGGGGCGGAAACCTAAATAGTGCGACAAATGAAGCAGAAACGTTATATGAAAGTTCGCGCAGCTGTCGGCCGTGGCGTCGAGCCAGCGCACGGAAGTCTCTATAAAACCGAACATACCCTCATCGGCCACAGGCGCCCGCAGAGCGTTGCAGAGAAATTCGGCAAGGAAAAAGGCTATGCACGTTTTAGGCGGTTCGAAAGGTATTGACGAAAACACAGCATAAGGTCTCACGCTCTTCACCCGCTGCAAATTGGCCGCAGGGCACCCGTTCCATTCTATTTCGAGCAAGGCCAGCGGAGCAAAAAGCACATTCTTCACCGCCGCACGCCTTGTTTTGGGAATGCGCACGATAAAGCCCACCCGCCCCTCGGCTGCGGTATACGCCTCGACTATCACCGAGACATCGTTATACTTTACTGTGCGGAGCACCACCGCACGCGAACGCACAAGCATAGGCACAATCTTATTACGAACGGTAAAGATAGTCATTTTCAGCATAACCCCGCGACGCGGCCGGCGCTACAAAACAGAATCCACGCATGGGCAGTCCTTTCCTCCCAGACAACCCCATATTTACGGAGCATATACAAAAGCGCGCAGCACCTGCCGCAACGGCGCAAAGAGAACCGCACCCGCGAATAGCTGCATAATTCAAAAAATTATTACTTTTGTTCATGCCCAAAAACGACAAAAAAAACAACCACACACATGGCAAGCGAAACGCTAACCCCCATGATGCAACAGTTCCGCCGGCTCAAGACGGAACATCCCGACGCAATCATCCTCTTCCGCTGCGGCGACTTTTACGAAACCTACATGCAGGACGCCGTTACGGCCGCCGACGTTCTGGGAATCACCCTGACACACCGCAGCAACAAGGGCTCGGCACAGAACACCGAAATGGCAGGCTTTCCCTACCATGCGCTCGACGTTTACCTGCCCAAGCTCATCCGTGCGGGCCACCGCGTGGCAATATGCGACCAGCTCGAAGACCCGAAACTTGCCAAAACGATAGTGAAACGCGGCATTACCGAGGTTGTGACGCCGGGCGTCGCATTAGGCGACAATGTGCTTTCTTCGAAAGAGAACAACTTTCTCTCGGCAGTGCATTTCGGCAGCGGGGCATGCGGCATGGCCCTACTCGACATCTCGACAGGCGAGTTTCTCACCGCCGAGGGCACGGCCGAAAACATAGACAAACTGCTCGCGAACTTCTCTCCTAAGGAAGTTCTCGTAGTGCGCGGCCGGCGCGACAAGTTCACGAAGAGTTTCGGCAAATACTACGTCTACGAACTCGACGACTGGGCATTCAACGAACGCTCCGCACGCGAAAAGCTGCTGAAACATTTCAAGGTCAGCACTCTCAAAGGCTTCGGCATAGACTATATGCACAACGGCGTGACTGCCGCGGGCGCCATACTGCAATATCTCGAGATGACGCAGCACACCCTTACCGGACACATCACCTCGATCAGGCGCATTGACGAAGAACGCTACGTTAGACTCGACAAGTTCACCGTGCGCAACCTCGAATTGGTGAACACAATGAACGAAGGCGGCTCCTCGCTGCTCGACGTGCTCGACCGCACGGCCTCGCCTATGGGCGAACGCCTGCTTCGCCGCTGGCTGCTCTTTCCTTTGCGCGACCTAAAGCAGATAAAACGCCGCCAGGACGTAACCGAATACTTTTTCCGCAGTCCCGATTTCCGCAACGCCGTAGAAGAAAGTCTCAAAGGCATAGGCGACATCGAAAGGCTCGTATCGAAAATAGCCGTGGCCCGCATTTCGCCGCGCGAAATGGTACAGCTGCGCTATGCGCTCAACTCTGTCGACGTGATAAAGCGCGCCTGCGCCGCCACCGACGAAGAAAACCTGCACAACATGGCCGAAAATCTCGACGTGTGCGAGGAACTGCGCTCACGTATAGCACGCGAGATAGTGCCCGAACCGCCCGCCGCGGCATCGAAAGGCGGAGTGATAGCCGAAGGAGTGAACGCCGAGCTCGACGAGCTCCGCAGAATCTCCCACTCCGGCAAAGACCTGCTCCTAAGGCTCCAGCAGCGCGAAAGCGAAGCCACCGGAATCCCGAGCCTCAAGATAGGTTTCAACAACGTGTTCGGCTATTACATCGAGGTGCGCAACACGCACAAGGAGCGCGTGCCCGAGACATGGATACGCAAGCAGACGCTCGTGAACGCCGAGCGCTACATCACTCCCGAGCTTAAAGAACTCGAAGACAAGATTCTCGGCGCCGAGGACAAGATACTCATTCTCGAAAACCAGCTCTACAACGAGCTTATGAACTACTCGCTGCAATACATAACCTCGCTCCAGCTCGACGCCGCAATACTTGCCGACATAGACTGCCTGCTTTCGTTTGCGCTCTCTGCCGCCGAGCACCGGTACGTGCGCCCCGTGGTAGACGACAGCGAGGTGCTCGACATATCCGCCGGCCGCCACCCCGTGATAGAGACGCAGATGCCTCCAGGCGAGAGCTATGTGCCCAACGATGTGACGCTCGACACCGAACGCCAGCAAATCATAATACTCACCGGCCCAAACATGGCCGGAAAATCGGCCCTGCTCAGGCAGACGGCACTTATTGCGCTCATGGCCCAGGCGGGAAGTTTCGTACCCGCCGACAGCGCACGTGTGGGTATGGTCGACAAGATATTCACCCGCGTGGGAGCGAGCGACAACATATCGGCGGGCGAATCGACCTTCATGCTCGAAATGAGCGAGGCCTCTAACATCCTCAACAACATGACCGGCCGCAGCCTTGTGCTGTTCGACGAACTCGGGCGCGGCACCTCCACTTTCGACGGCATAAGCATTGCCTGGGCCATTGCAGAGTACTTGCACGAAGGTCCTAAGGGACATCCGCGCACGCTGTTTGCCACGCATTACCACGAGCTCAACGAAATGGAGAAACATTTTGCGAGAATAAAGAACTACAACGTATCCGTGTGCGAAACCGAGGGACGTGTGGTGTTCATGCGCAAGCTCGCGCGCGGCGGCACGGCACACTCGTTCGGCATACACGTGGCGCGACTGGCGGGAATGCCGCCGAGCATAGTGCGCCGCGCGGAAAAAATACTCGGAGAGCTCGAATCGACAAACCCCGGCGGAAACGTCACGAAAAACACCGCCGCCATAGCCGACACCCGCGAAGGAATGCAGCTCAGTTTCTTCAAGCTCGACGACCCTGTGCTGTCGCAGATACGCGACGAGATACTGAATCTCGACATAGACAACCTTACGCCCGTAGAAGCTCTCAACAAGCTCAACGGAATAAAGCGCATTCTGCGCGGCAAGTGACATTATGTAACATAAGTTCCACATCTGCCTGAAAGTCCGTGCGAAAAGCCATATGACAAACATTACGGCTTTAACCGGATTATTCATAAAAAGAAAAAAAATCGCACTGCAAAAAAACTTCCCGCAGATAATTGAAATTACATAGGAGATAATTCAAAATATGTCTGAGATA
>CAJKQZ010000123.1 GCA_905202115.1 uncultured Prevotellaceae bacterium
AATATGTCTGAGATATTTTGAATTATCTCAGACATATTTTTTGCTATATATACACGTGCTGATTTTCAAGTGCTTGGTCGCTGACCGTTTTTGTCTGCAAAATACTGCGGCAGGGCGGCGTGCGAGTAAAAAATCGCGGTTTTTCATTGTTTGTCTTCCAAATTTTTTAAATTAGCAGGCAGTTATGTACGAGTTTATCCTTAATCATTTGTGGGAGGCATGGGCGATAGTCGCTCTTCTTTGCCTTGTTGCGGAACTTTCGGCCGGCGATTTCTTCATGATGTGTTTCGTGGTCGGCGCTGTGGTTTCCGCTTTGTGCGCCGCTGCAGGCGTGGGTCTTTATGTGAGCATCGGTGTGTTTGCCGTGTGCTCCCTTATCTGCATATTCTTTGTACGTCCGTTCGTGCTGCGGTGTGTGCATGCCCGCCGCCCCGAGCGCAAGAGCAATGCCGACGCCCTGATAGGCCGCCGCGCGGTTGTGCGCGAAACCATAAGGCGCGGAGGGTCGGGATACGTCGCTATCGACGGCGATATGTGGCGCAGCGTCTCGGCCGACGGTTCCGAGATTGCCGAAGGGACAAGCGTCGAGGTCGTTGCGCGCGAAAGCATAATCCTTACGGTTAAGCCTGTAAACAACTTAAAAACAATAGAATCATGATTTACTTATTGATTGTTCTCGTGCTCCTGGCAGTGATAGTAGTGTCGAAGAGCATAACCATCGTGTCGCAGAGCGAGACGATAATTCTTGAGCGTCTGGGGCGCTACCATGCCACGCTGAAGCCCGGAGTTAACATAATAGTGCCGTTCGTCGACAAGGCTAAGGCTTTCGTTACCATGCGCAACGGCCGATACCTCTACACGTCCACTATCGACCTGCGCGAACAGGTTTACGACTTCGACAAACAGAACGTCATAACCAAAGACAATGTTCAGACCCAGATAAACGCACTGCTTTACTTCCAGATTGTAGACCCGTTCAAGGCGGTTTACGAAATCAACAATCTGCCCAACGCCATAGAGAAGCTCACGCAGACCACCTTGCGAAACATCATAGGCGAACTCGAGCTCGACGAGACTCTCACCTCGCGCGACACTATAAATACCAAGCTGCGCGCCGTGCTCGACGACGCAACCAACAAATGGGGCATAAAAGTGAACCGCGTGGAGCTTCAGGACATCACTCCCCCGCAGAGTGTTCTCCAGGCTATGGAGAAACAAATGCAGGCCGAGCGCAACAAACGTGCCGAGATTCTCAACAGCGAGGGCGAGAAGCAGAGCGCCATACTCAAGTCGGAAGGCGAGAAAATGGCTACTATCAACCGCGCCGAGGCCGACAAGCAGCGTGAGATTCTCAACGCCGAAGGTCTTGCTGCGGCAAAGGTAAAGCAGGCCGAAGCCGAGGCAAAAGCCATAGAGCTTATAACTCAGGCGGTGGGGCAGAGCACAAATCCGGCCAACTACCTCCTGGCGCAGAAATATATTCAGATGCTGAAAGAAGTGGCCGAGGGCGACAAGACCAAGACCGTCTATCTGCCCTACGAGGCCACGAACTTGCTCGGCTCGATAGGAGGAATAAAGGATCTGTTCAAGAACTGACAACGCTTTAAGGCTTATGCAACATCCCGCTCTTAGAGTGGGATGTTTTTTTGTGCGGTTGTAAAGCCTGTGTGCCCTGTCGCGGAGGTTCGCCGGGGTCTTTAAGGTCGTTAATGACTTTAACGACCTTAAAGACTCTGCTACGCCGCGCTTTTACAGACAAAAACGGTCACCCGTCAAACGCTTGAAAATCAGCAGGTGTATATATGGCAAAAAATATGTCTGAGATATTTTGAATTATCTCAGACATATTTTCGATTATCTCCCTTGTATTTTTAATTTCCTGCGGGAAGTTTTTTACCGTGTAAAAAAAATATTTTTTTCATCCCGAAGCGATTTTTTTGCAGGCGTTGCATATCTCACTTTTTTCGAGGCTCCTGTTCCGCAAGGTTTATAAAATTGAAAAACAAACAATCCGCTGCTAAGTTTTTGTTAATTTTGCCGTGCGCTTCGGATATGCAGCCATGCCTTTTCGTATCTTTGCGCATAGAAGTACCATAACTTTATAATTTATATGGCCGAAACCCTGAAGAAAATCCGACTGCAGCGAGGGCTCGACGAAGCCGAGGTGACACTTGCGCGCAACGCTCACGGGCGTAACGTGCTTACTCCTCCGCGCCGCCCTTCGGCTTTCAGAATGTACCTTGCAAAATTCAACGACCCTATAATCCGCATTCTTCTGCTGGCAGCCTGTCTGTCGCTTGTGGTGTCGGTAATGCAGAATGAATACGCCGAGACGGTGGGAATATTCTGCGCGGTTTTTCTTGCCACGGGAATATCTTTTTATTTCGAGAACGATGCCGCCCGCCGCTTCGACGAGCTCAACGCTATCGGTAGCGAAACCTCCGTCAAGGTGGTTCGGGGCGGAAATGTGGTCGAAATTCCCCGTTCCGACGTGGTTGTGGGCGATATAGTGATACTCGCCCAGGGCGATGAGGTGCCTGCCGACGGAATTCTGTTCGAGGCCGTATCGCTCCAGATAGACGAATCGAGCCTTACCGGCGAACCGGCTGTTTCGAAAAGCACCGAAGCTGGCGAGGCAGCGGAATCTACATACGCAAAGAACGTTGCATTGCGCTCCACAATGGTTGTGGAAGGGCGCGGAATGATGAAAGTAACCGCCGTGGGCGACGAAACCGAAATAGGAAAGGTGCAGCGCCAGGCCACGACCTTCGTTGTGGGCGACACTCCGCTGAATCGTCAGCTGAAAAGGCTTTCGCACTTTATAAGTCGCGTGGCTTTCAGTGTGGCGATAATAACGTTCTTCGTTCTCACGGTGCACGAGCTCGCAGCGTTGAACTACGGGACGAAAACCGACTGGCTCACTGTTTTCAGACTGCTCATAAACAATTTCATGCTGGCTGTTACCCTTATCGTAATGGCTGTGCCCGAAGGATTGCCTATGGCCGTGTCGCTGAGTCTTGCGCTCAACATGCGCAGAATGCTGAAAACCGACAATCTGGTGCGGAAAATGCACGCCAGCGAGACTATGGGAGCCATTACGGTGATATGCACCGACAAAACGGGCACGCTGACCCAGAACCGTATGCAGGTGAACGACATTGTGTACGGTTGCGACAAGAAACTGCTCTGCGAGTCGATAGCCGCAAACTCTACCGCACATCTTGAAAAGGACAATAACTTTCACGGAGTGGGAAATCCTACCGAATGCGCGCTGCTGCTGTGGATGAGAAGCGCGGGCGAGGATTACGCTCTCCTGCGCGAGGGCGCCGTGGTGGTAGACCAACTCACTTTTTCGACCGAACGGAAGTATATGGCCACACTCGCCGAAAGCCGCGTGCTCGGCCGTCGCGTATTGTTTGTGAAAGGTGCTCCCGAAATCGTGGCCGCGCTTTGCGACATGTCCGATGCGCAGCGCGAAGAGCTTCACCGTCGTCTGAAAGATTATCAGTCGCAGGCCATGCGCACACTCGCTTTCGCTTATAAGGAGGCTACGGCAGACGACAATTCGGCCGAGGCTCTCGCCAAAGCAGGCGGCCTCACCTACATGGGAGTGGCTGCTATAAACGACCCTGTGCGCGATGAAGTTCCCGCAGCCATAGCCAGTTGCCGCCGCGCCGGAATACAAGTGAAGGTGGTTACGGGCGATACTGCGGGCACGGCAATCGAAATTGCACGCAGAATAGGGCTTTGGACTAAGGAAGATACCACAGAAAATACCATAAGCGGACCGGAATTCGCGGCTCTCTCCGACGAGGAAGCCTCGCAGTGCGCCGCGCGTCTGAAAGTGATGAGCAGGGCGCGCCCGCTCGACAAACAGCGTCTCGTGCAGCTTTTGCAGAAACAGGGAGAAGTCGTGGCGGTTACGGGAGACGGTACGAATGACGCGCCGGCGCTCAATTTTGCCGATGTGGGCCTTTCTATGGGCTCGGGAACGTCGGTTGCCAAAGAGGCGAGCGACATAACTCTGCTCGACGATTCGTTTGCCAGCATAGAGACCGCCGTGATGTGGGGGCGGTCGCTCTACAAGAACATCCAGCGTTTCGTGATGTTTCAGCTTACAATCAATTTCGTGGCCCTGGCTGTGGTACTTTTGGGCACTGTGATAGGCACGACACTCCCGCTGACAGTTACGCAAATGCTTTGGGTGAATCTTATAATGGATACTTTCGCCGCTATGGCGCTCGCGTCGCTGCCGCCCTCGCGGAGGGTGATGAACGAAAAGCCGCGCAGCACGAAAGATTTCATCATAACGCGCCGCATGTCGAAACATCTCGTGGCTACGAGCTTTGTTTTTGTCGCGGTGCTGCTGACAATGCTTATCGCGATAGATAACAACGGCGCCATAACCTTGAAAAGCCTTTCCATGTTCTTTACCACGTTCGTTATGTTGCAGTTCTGGAATCTTTTGAACGTCAAAGCCTTCGACAGCGGCAACTTTGCTTTCCATAAGTTGTTCCAGTGCCGCGGTTTGCTCACTGTGCTGGGAATTATATTGGTAGGACAAGTGATTATAGTGGAGTTCGGCGGCGCGGTGTTCCGCACCTGTCATCTGAATTTCATAGTGTGGCTGGAAATAGGCCTGTCTACGTCGCTGATATTCTTTATTCCTGAAATAGTGAAGGCTGTAAGCCGGCGTTTAAAACGGACTTACGCAAAAAAATAACGGTGGCGGGCGTATTTGCCGGCCACACGGAAAAGATAAAAAGCAAGCAAATGAGTTTAACCGACAAGCAAATGGATCTAACTTGCAGACAAATGGATTTAACCTGTGGACAAGTGGATTTCCCTGGTGGAATAAAAAACATAATATTCGACTTTGGCGGCGTTCTCGTAGACCTCGACAAGGAACGTTGCCTGCAATCGTTCGAGAGGTTGGGCGTAGACGCCCGCGGCTTCCTCGGACAGTATGTGCAGAGCGGAATTTTCAGCCGTATCGAGACGGGAAAAGCTACGGAACGGGAGTTTTTCGACGCAGTTCGCAACATGTCGGGCCGCATGTCCCTTTCCGACGGGCAGATTTCCTCGGCGTGGAATGATTTTCTCGTAGATGTTCCCCGCGAGCGCCTTGAATGTTTAGTCAGGTTGAAAGAAAAATACCGCTTGCTCCTTCTGAGTAATACCAACGTTATACACTGGCGTTTTTCCGAGGAGAATTTCTTCAGCAAGGACGGACATTCGGCATCGTATTACTTCGAAAAACTGTTTCTTTCCTTCGAAATGGGCCTCGCCAAGCCCGATACGGAGATTTTCCGCCGCGCTGTCGCGGAATCGGGCGTTGTTCCTGAAGAAACTCTCTTTATTGATGACAGCGCCGACAATTGTTCGGCCGCCCGCAGTGCAGGCGTGAATACGTTCCATTCGGTTTCCGGCGGCGATTGGATGAAACTTTTTCCTTGAAAGGCCGATGATATGATCGTATTGCGCGAAAATTGTTCTCCTTCCGCCGGTCCGGTTGTTGCCACCATAGGATTTTTCGACGGCGTGCATTGCGGTCACCGTTTTCTGCTTTCTCAGACGAAGGATACGGCACGCCGGCGCGGCGGCAAGTCTATGGCGGTGACTTTTTCCCGTCATCCGTCGGAGATTCTTTGTCCCGGAACGTTCAAGGAGCTGCTTACCGATTTCGACGAGCGTTGCTCTCTGCTTGGCGAGGCCGGCATCGATTATTGTGCCGTACTTGATTTCACTCTTGCGCTTTCCAAAATGTTGGCAAAGGATTTCATGAGCGAGTATCTGCGCCGCCGGCTTAACGTTTCCGTTCTTGTGGTAGGCTACGACCATTCTTTCGGGCACGATAAGGAGTCTACTTTCGACGATTACCGTAAAACGGGCGAACAGGTGGGCATAGAGGTGATAAAGGCGGGACAATTCGTTCCTCCCGACGGCCTGAAGATAAGCTCAACTCAGATACGCCGGCAGTTGTATGCCGGAAATGTTAAAACGGCTGCGCTAATGTTGGGGCGCCGCTATGCGTTGTGCGGAATTGTTGTCGACGGCCGGCGCGTGGGCCGCCGGATAGGTTTTCCTACGGCCAACATTTCAATGGCGGGGTCGCAAAAGGTTATTCCCGCCGCGGGCGTTTATTCTGCCGTGGCGCATGTGGGCGAAAACGCATACGCCTCGGTAGTGAATATAGGCACGCGTCCTACGCTTCACAACGGAAACGACACTACCATAGAGGCGCATCTGATAGGTTTCGACGGAAATATTTACGGCCGTGTGCTGGAACTGGAGTTCGTAGGCCGACTGCGCGACGAGCGGCGTTTCGATTCGCTCGATGAGTTACGTGAACAGATAAACCGCGACGCCGCTGCGGTCGTCGACATATTGAAAAACAAAGCATGACTGCCGCTTGCGTAATAAGATAGCGGCGGCATTGAACAAAATAAAACAAATGAAAAAAGCGATAATAGCCACTTTCGTGTTTCTCGCCATGCAGGCGATAGTTCCTGCCGTGGGAACTTATCTCGTAACGGTTTTCGGTCAGAAAGCCGGTGTTGCTGTCGATGTAGCAGCCGCCACTCTCAGTCCGGCAGTCATTGCTGTAGAATTGCTGTTCTCTTATCTGCTCACCGTCGGGGCGCTTTATGCCTGGCGAATGCTTTCGCCGGTTTCGGGCCTGGCTGTGCGCCGCAAGGCCGTGCCCGTGGCTTTGGTTTTAATGCTGCTGTTCATTGTGGCGGCCAACGTTATAAACGAGCTGTTGGATTTGCCCGACATGGCGGCCGACATGCTGCCGCCGCTCATGCGCAATCCGTTGTGTGTGGCCTGCATAGCGTTGTTTGGGCCTGTTGTCGAAGAACTCGTGTTCCGCCGCGTAGCTATCGGCTCGCTTCTCGAAAGCGGCTACCGGCCCATGACAGCCATTGCTGTTTCGGCGGCATTGTTTGCCGTGGTTCACATCAATCCCGCCCAAATGCCTGTGGCTTTCATAATGGGTTTGTTGCTGGGGTGGTTCTACGTGCGCACCGGTAGCGTGGTTGTTCCCGTTGTATGCCATGTGCTGAACAATTCTCTCGGCGTTTTGCTTTTCCACCTTTTCCCCGATGCAAAGCTTGTTCCCTGTTTTGGCGGCAATGCCGGTGCGTTGCTCGTGCTGGCAGTTTGTGCGGCCGGCAGCGTATTGCTCGTCAGGTTGTATGCCCGTCTTACTCGCTGCGGAGTTTCGGAGAAAGAACAGGCAAATGTGAAAGAAATATAATTTTTCTACGATGTAAGAAAAACGCTCCCGCAGCAAATAAAAATTATCTCTGAGATATTTTAAAATATGTCTGAGATAA
>CAJKQZ010000124.1 GCA_905202115.1 uncultured Prevotellaceae bacterium
AGACATATTTTGAATTATCTCCCTTGTATTTTCAATTTGCTGCGGGAAGTTTTTTTCGTGTTCAAAAAAAATATTTTTTTTCGAAAAGGTAGATTTCCGTATGAATATCTTTGCGTTGATTTTCTGTTGAGACGGCTTTAGGACTAAGAGCAGGGATTTGTTATTCTACATGGCTGTATGGGCGTCAGCCTATGCAGGCTTTTTCCTTTTTCACAACACGATTACTTTTATGTGTTCCTTGAGTCTGAACAGGCCGTTGCCGGCTCCTGCCTGCGTGTCGTCGATGAGCAATAATGTTTGTCGTCCGTCGGAAAGGCGTGGCCCTAAACACATTCCCTCGTAATTGGCGAAATTCATGTGCTGTATGTTCAACTGTGTCGTAAAGTCAGCTATTTCTGTCTTTTTCATAAATTCGGAGACGGGCAGTGACTGTATGTCTGTGTTTTCCTTGATAAATTTTTCGTTGGCGGGAACTACCGAAAACAGGCGGCAGCGCACTTTTGCGCCGAAATATGATGATGGGATGCGCACTTCGCGTTCGAGCACTATGATACGTCCGTCGGGCAGTGCTGTAATTGCTGAAACTCCTTGCAGGTGCAGGCGCCCGCCGTCTTTCATGGTGGGCGCTTCCATTGAGTAGGCGTATTGCGCAACGCACTGCAGCCTGTCGTTGAACGCTGCAAGGCGCAGGGCACGGCTTGCTTTGCCTCCGTCGCGCGGAAGGGCTCCTTCGGTCATTGTGTAGAACCGTTTTCCGGCGGAATGGTAGGTCAGGGCTTCAAAACCCATGTTCGGTTGTATGTTCTTGAGGGAGAACATTTCAGGCACATCGAATTGTCTACCCGTAGGGATTCCGAGGGTGTCGTATTCCATTACAATCTGGTCTGCCTCGCCGCTTATGAAAAGCGTTCCGTCCTCGGGGAAGTAGCATATCCCTTCTTCGTCGCGCGGGAAATGCGGGTGGAAGCCGCGTAGCGTGTCGGCGTTGACGCGAAGCACTTTTCCTGTAACGGTGTCGATGTCGATTGTGAATATCCTGAAACCGCTTGCTTCTTCCTTGTCGCTCACTACGGCGTAGCGGTTGCCCGAGATATGGGTTATGCCGCTGTAGTTGGCGGGAGTTACTCCCCATTTTCCGAGTTTCTGTTGTTTCAGAACTTCAGCTTTCTGTGCAAAGGCTGGAGAAACCGTTGCCAAGACGGTTGCAAATGCTATTGTGAGTATGCGGAGCATTTTATTGTTCGGTGTTTATTACGAAACCTTTGGCGCAGTCTGTGAATTCGGGAGAGTACAGGCATTGCACAACGGCTGTTCCTGCCAGATATTTACCGGCGCGGTCTACGATATAGTCGCAGTAGAACGTGTGAACGCCTTTGCTCATCTGTTCGAAGAAGAAGCCTTGTGATGCGTCGCGAACGGCGTAGTAATAAGCCTCGCCATTGTTGAATGTGTAGCCCGAAGTCTGTTTTACGGGCTCGAAGCATGCCGGACGAGCGTCTTGCAGGCTTACGAAGTCGAAGTCGCGGCTTGCTGTCACGGTGTAGCGCACCCGTATGCGGTCGCCGATTCGCGGCACGGCGTTTTTAGGCATTGTTTCGTATCGGCCGTTGCGTTCGATGAGGTATGTGCGCTCCACCGTGAGTTCGTTGCCGCTGTTTATTGTCTCGGCAATGGGCACGAGAGCGCGGTAGTATATTCCTCCCCACGATATGCCGTCGTCATTTTTGGTTATGACGAGTTTTACGGGCTTTGCTTTTGTTGCGTCAAGGTCGTAGTCGGCGCGTATGTAGCCGAGCGTTTCTCCGGCCTGCGTGCCGGCGTCTGTTATGTCCGATGTCTTGCCTTTTTTGAAAATGAGTTCGGCCTTTTCGGGCATTGTGGTCTTGAAATGCAGCATGCCGCTTGTGCTGTCGGCGTCGAGCAACAGTGCGTAAACCGCGTCGACTGTATTACGCTCGTTGTCCCACGACTGAGTACGCTTTTCCTGTATGAGCCACGTGAGCATTTGCTGCAGTGTCTCCTTGTCTGACGGATTTATAAGTCGCAGCGCCTCTATTGCAGCTACGTGAGTGGGAATTTTGTAGCTGTCATACGTATTTTTGGCGAGATTGGTGTCGAAATATCGTCCCATTCCAGGTTTTTCGACTGTATATTCCATGAGACTTTGCAATGTGGTGCGTGCTTCCTGCCTGTGACCGGCTGCCGAGAGTATCTCGGCGGTCAGAGCCTTGTAGTACATGTCGTACGAAACAGGATTCTTTATGAGAATTCCCAACAGATAGCGTTGGTTGTCGCTTGCCGTAGACGACAGTTTGCGGCCTGAACGGCGCAGAATGTCGAGATAGGTTATTAGGTCGTTGTCGATTCTGTTTATTTTTATTCCTGTGCGCTCGAGCTCTTTCATTCTTTTTATAGTGCGGGCAACGTATTTGTCCATGTAGGAAATGCCTTTTGAAACAACTCCGGCAACAGGTTTTTCGCCAGTTAGCATTTCGAGGCGCACTAACATGTCGAGTACGCGGCCTGTAACGTAATTGTTCGATTGCATACCGGGATACCAGCTCCAGCCACCGTCGCTTTGTTGCAACAGACTTAGGCGCTCTGATAAGTTACGCGCCCGCGCAGAGGAAGCATCGTAATCGAACGCACGTGCGAGGTTGCGGCGACGTGTGCTGATGTCATTTGCTTCGGCTACCCACGGCGTTTCATTGAGTACTATGTTTTTCAGGTCTTCATTGCGCAACAAGGCATTTTCTATAAGCGTATCGCCGCTTTGCTCCGACGCCCAGCGCTCGGCAGCTTTTGAGAGCTCTGGAGAAAGCCTGGCTATCATTTGTTCGAGCGTGGTGGCGTAGAATGCCGAGGCTATTGATACCGCATTGTCGTAGCGGGGTGTTGCTATGTCGGGCAACGCCTGTACGACGTACCAGAGTGGATTGGCCGTGTATTCGACGGTGAGGCGGCGGTTGCGGGCGTTGGGTGCAGTGTCGAGGAATTTGTCGTAAATGTTCGTTGTGTGTTCGCCGGCTCCTGACGCTGTGAACGCTATGGTGGAGATTTTCTCCGTCTCGTCCGAGAGAACAGGCAGATAGTGCTGTTCTCCGTCGGCGAATGTGCCTGCGTCGGCTGTTATTTTGCATATAAGCAGCGGATATTCCTTGCTTGGGGTGAAATTGAACGTCGCTACTGTCTGCGAGTTGCCTGCCGAGGCGAATTTAATGCGTTGCTTTTCTATTATGGCTTCGGTCTTTGCGTCTTGTAGCACGAGATAGGCGTATCCTGTCAGACTTTTGGCTGTAAGATTGCTCACCGTAGCGGAAACAACGGCCTTGTCGCCGGCACGAAGATAGCGGGGAAGATTAGGTTGTACCATAAATTCTTTCGCAACTACGGTTGTCGTGTCGAGCATACCTATGTTCATAGTCTTTGTGTGCGCCAGAAGCTTGAAGTTCCAGCGCGTCATGCTTTCTGGAGCGGTGAAAGAGATTGACAATTGCCCTGTTTCGTCGGTTTTAAGCGTGGGGAAGAAAAATGCCGTTTCGGAAAAATTTTCCCGCGCCTTTATGTCGGGTATTTCTTCCATTTCGCCTTCTTCTTTCTCTGTTCCGTCTGTTCCTTTTTCCGTTTCACTGACTTTTTCCTCTGCTACTGACAGTCCCGCAATGCGTCCTTGCAGAGCTTCTGTCACATCTTCGGCGGCGTATGTGTCTTTTACAGCCATCAAATCTTGTGTTGTCGATACGGTATTCAGTTGTTTTGCTTTCGAACTTGCGAATTTGATAGAAGAACGTATTCTTTTTACTTCCGAGAAATGCCCGTAGAATAAACTATTGTCGAAATCGTCGAACGCAAGTTCCTTTTCCGTGAGGAAAGTAAAGTTTTTCGAGTTGTAGATAGAGTTGGAATAATTGGTATATGCCCAACGAACATTGGGAGTGTAGCGATAAAATCCGAGTGAGGCGTCCCAATAATTTTTTGCGAACTTGTCGAGCGAGGCGTCATAGAGAGTGGCTACTGCAGATGCTTTGGCCGGACTTCCGTCGGGTTCGTAAACGTTTAGGCTCCATTCTTCCTTTTGCCCAGGTTGCAGGCGATTGCGGAAAGTAGTCCATTTAAAATGCAGGCGTTTGTCGGGCTCTGGTTTGGTAAGGCGTACGGATTTGTTGTAAACCACGTCGTCGTGCATGAAACCGAACAGAACGGTTGCTCCGTCGCCATATTCTTCTTTGTAGCGGTATTTCATCGCGATAATCGTGTCGTTCAGAAGGATACGTTTGCTTTCGATTATTTTTTCGCTGTTTATCACGTCATAGAAAGCCACAATGTTTTTCAGAGATGAGCCTATTTGCACCGTTACATCGCTGTCTTCCGGCAGGGTGGAGGAGGAAGCGTACATCCATGCCGGCGAATTGTCGGCGGGACGTTTGTCGTCGAGGGAGAATAAAGTAAATTTTGATCGCAGAACGGTTGTGGAGTCATTCTCTCCCTCTATTTTGGCTTCGAGCAGGTATATTCCCGATTCAAGTTCTTTCATTGCCGGAATGTTTTCGGATTTGTTGGACGTGAATTTGCCCGAAGCGCATTTTTCCGCGCCTTTATATATAATGTATTCTCCGTTTCGTTCTACGGGTTGTCCCGAAGCGTTGCGCAGCGAGAAATTTACGCGTGGCGGTGCGCTTTTGAGAATTTGTTTCGGCATGTCGGATGTAAGGAACAGGGACTTCTTTCCTGCCGTAACGCTTGCATTTGCAAACTGGCTTTCGCCGTCGGGAGAAGTTACGGTTATGTCGGCCACGAAATTGTAGAAGGCGTTGTTTAAAGGTACAAGCGAACCTTCTTTCGCCGTTAGCGGAATGCGTATGCTGAAGTTTCCGTCTCTGTCGGTGCTGGTCGTGTCGCTGAATATGGAATTTTGGTTACTGCCCGCCGATCTCCAGTAATAATAATGCCGTTTTACGTTGTATACTACCTTTGCTCCCGATACGCCTACGCCGGTAAAGGTTACGGCGTTCCCTTTCACACTTACGGTATCGCCTAAGGCGTATCCGTTCTCGGGTTCGGAAGTCTTGATTTCGAATGTGGGACGTTTGTATTCCTCTACGCGGAATGTCTGGGTGTATTTGTTGTTGACGTTCACCGAGAAAGTTCCCGGCAGGCACGACTGTGGCAGCTCGAGGTCCGTTCCGAACGCTCCGTATTCGTCGCTTGTGATTTCGCGCGTGAGAATCGTTTGGTAATTGGCGTCACGGAGCGTTACGGTGAGCTTTTCATCGTATAGCGTACCGAAAGAATCGCCGTCGCGCGTGTAGACTATGCCACCGATATGCACTTTCTGTCCCGGCCTGTACACGGCTCTGTCGGTAAATAGCCTGAACTGCGTGTTTTTGTTGTTTCTGTTATTACCGGAGTTGTTTTCGCTAACGAAGGTGTTAAATCCTCTGATGTTGCAGCCTTGCGAATATTTGTCGTCTTCCTTTACGGGGAAATATATCATGCGCCCTTTGTTTTGGGTATTGGCTATGATTATTTCGCCGTTGTTGCCGGCGGTGTAAGTTGACTGGATTTTGCGTTGGCCTCCGCTTTGGTTAAACGCCAAAACCTTTGCTCCCGATACGGGGTGTCCGCTTTGGGCGTCTACCACTACCATTCGGGTTTTGTTTCCTGGAATAGCGAGGCTTATTATCCGCATATTGCTTACATACAGCAGTGTATAGGATTTCTGCGAGCGCCCGTCGACGGTCAATTCGGCAATGTAGACGCCTTTTTGTTTCGGCGTGATTTCTATCGAGTCGGTAATGCTGTCGTAGTCGTTTATTCGGTTGAGCGTTTTCGATACGGTGAACGACGGCTTCTGTACTTTCTTGCGCAGCTTGAGAATATCGTAGTTGTAAAGCGCCGCATCGCTGGCCGCGTAGGGCAGGCGGTAGAACGCAATGCTTATTTTGCTGGCGTTTACGGCTTCAAGGCGAACGTTATGGGCTTTTCCCTCCGGCAAGGTGCTTGTGCCGAAATATGCACGGCATTCTGGGCAGGTTATGGTGTTTATTATATTGCGCAGCACGGCAGAACGCGGATTTGCAGCGTATTTTTCCGCTCCTTTACGTGCGTATTCCAATCGCAGGCCTTTCGACTTGCTGTCTGTTTCGAGTAACCGGCAGATACTTATGTAGGCTTCTACGGTGCATGTGCTTTCCGGATATTGTTTGATGAGCGTTTCGGCGGTTTTGAACCGGCTGTTGTCGGTTTGTTCCTCCGATATGTAGTAATAGTTCTCTTTTTCGTGGTTCATGGAGTCGAGAGTGGCAAGGACTATGGCGTCATTATTTGCGTCGTGGCGGTAATATTCTATGAATCCGTGCGACACAGTCCGGCGCAGTTCCTGAATTTCATCGGCCTCGGCTGATGAAAAGTTTATTCTGTCGAGACCCTCTATTACCTTGCGGCATACGAAATTGAACAAATCGTGCTTGAAGTATTTGCTGTCTGCTCCTTTTACGGTGGCGGGAATGAATTCGTCGGCGCGTCGTCCGTCGAAAATCTTCATGTCTTTCACAGCTGAGCGGTAATATTCCAGCGCTTTGTCGCCCTCCGACGGATCGTCGTAGCGTTGCTTGTCGCTGTGGAGCCGTGCCAGCACAAGGTTGAACAGTGCCTGCTCTACGGGGCGTTTTTCAAGCGCGGCTGCGCTGTCGAGCCTTGCAAGATAAGTCATTGCGCTGTCGGGAGCGATACGCTCGTGCAGTTGCAGCGACACTAATGCCGCTTTCAGCATTTGCCCGTTGTTGCCTTTGGCTAAGGCTTCATTGTAAATGGCCTGCGATTGCGCAAGCGCTGTTTTGGGGAGGTCTTTCGATATGGCTTTGTCGAATTCTTTCCACATCGACGAGTAATTCTGTGCGTAGGATAGAGTGCAAACGGTTGAAAGCAGAAATAAGAAAGCCGTTTTTTTCATAATCTTGTTCGTGTATCGGTTCTTAAGAATAACGCAAAGTAAGAACAAAATTACGACACGTATCGCCAGAGCCTGTTTAAAAATATATAAATACACACCGCACATTCTTTAAAGAACTTACGGCATGCAGAAAAAATTATCTCAGAGATGTTTGAACGAGAGGCCTGTGCAGATAGATACTTGTCCGCGGAAAATCATCCATGAGAGATTTTTTATAAAATCTGCCTCTCACGAAAAAAAATAATTTTTTTACATGGTAAAAAAGTTCCCGCAGCAAATTGAAAATACAAGGGAGATAATCGAAAAT
>CAJKQZ010000125.1 GCA_905202115.1 uncultured Prevotellaceae bacterium
TTTGTCATGTTCTGAAAAGTCCGTTGCCGGTTTCGGCGTGTGCCGTTGCAGTGCAGACGTCACGGCTGTAAGGAAACGAGAAAGACGTATCATGATTTTCTTTCTGACTTATCGTAACAAGTCGCTCTTTCCCGTTAAATTTCTGCAGGCTTTTAAAAAAGCGCATTCGGTTGCGCAAAGTTAGCCTCGCAGTTTATATCTTTGTAACATAATAGTTTTCTGCTGATATGAACGTAAAAATAGAAGAGAGTTGGCAGGCGGTTCTCGGTGAGGAATTTTCGAAACCCTACTTTGCAGAGCTTGCGGGATTTGTGAAGAGTGAATATGCAAGCACGCGGTGCTATCCTCCGGGCGGGCTTATATTCAATGCTTTCAACCTTTGTCCGTTCAATGACGTGAAAGTGGTTATAATAGGGCAGGACCCGTATCACGAGGAGGGACAGGCTCACGGACTGAGTTTTTCGGTTACCGAAGGAACCCGTTTTCCGCCTTCGTTAGAGAATATCTTCCGCGAAGTGAGCAGCGATACCGGTGCGCCTGTACCGCAGAGCGGCGATCTTACGCGCTGGGTGCGCCAGGGTGTGCTGCTTCTGAACGCCACGCTCACAGTGCGGGCGCATCAGGCGGGTTCGCACCAGAACAAAGGCTGGGAGACCTTTACCGACGCGGCAATACGCGCTCTCGCAACCCGACGCGAGGGAATTGTCTACATGCTTTGGGGGTCGTTTGCCCAACGTAAAGGAGCGCTGATAGACCGTTCGAGGAATCTTGTGCTGATGTCGGCTCATCCGTCGCCTCTTTCGGCTTACAGAGGCTTTTTCGGCAATCATCATTTCACGCTCGCCAATGATTACCTGCGCAGGCAGGGAAAAACTCCGGTGGTGTGGTAACAGCGAATACTTATGCCTCTATATATAATAATGTGTAAAGAACGATGAACTCGCGATATGAGATTCCGATGCTGCAGGTGGGCGACACTATAGTCTCGGCCGATTGCATTACCGAGAAGTTCTGCTGCGACTTGAGCGTGTGCCGCGGAATATGCTGCATTGAGGGCGAGGCGGGAGCGCCTGTGACCGTAGAAGAAATAGCGCAGATAGAAAACGCGTTGCCGGCGGTTAAGGATAAATTGAGCCGTGCCGCTCTGAAAACGATTGAGCGCCAGGGAGTGGCCTATGCCGACGCCGACGGCGACTTGGTGACGAGCATAATAAACGGGCGCGACTGTGTTTTTACCTGCAAGGAAAACGGCGGATGCTGCATGTGCGCGCTCGAAAGGGCTCATGCCGAAGGGAAAACTGATTTCGTAAAGCCGATATCGTGTGCGTTGTATCCCATAAGGGTCACGCGCCTGAGCGACGGTACATTAGCGCTTAACTATCACCGCTGGAGCGTGTGCGATTGCGCACGCACTCTCGGCAAAAAGCTGGACATTGCTGTTTACGAGTTTCTCAAGCAGCCTCTTGTGAGGGCTTTCGGCAAAGAATGGTATGAGGAACTCGAAACTATGGTAAAGGAACTTAAAAAACAGCATTATTTTGCCGGACTATAAGGATTGGCGTGAAAATCCGGCGTAGCCATGCCGCAGGGTAAGCCGTATGTCTTGAAACTAATCACAACCTTTTGAAAAAACACGAAAAGATGAGAAGATTATTTGCCTTATCAGTTCTGCTGCTCGCCTTGCTTCCGGCATTCTCTCAGGAGCAGGCGGCTGCGCAGGAAAAGCTTCTTTCGCTTTTCAGAAACTTGTCGGAATACGACAGTAAATGCAGTCAGGAGAAAGTATATCTTCATCTTGACAACAACGGATATTTTACTTCCGAAAACATTTATTTCAAGGCTTATGTGGTACGTGCTTCAACGCTGAAGCCTACGGAGATGAGCAAGGTGCTTTACGTGGAGCTTCTGGACGAGGACGGCAACCTGGTTCTGCGGAAAAACTACGAGATAGTCTATGGGCAGGCCTCCGGAAGCCTTCCGCTCACCGATTTAATGCACAGCGGTTTCTATGAGGTGCGTGCTTTTACCCGCGCCATGCTTAACTGGGACGGCGATTACTGTTTCTCGCGTCTCGTTCCCGTTTACGAAACCAACGATACCACCGGAATGTTCACCAATGCCTTTATAAGAAGGAGCGAACGCAAATACGACGTTCCTATTCCGCGAAAGGAACCCTCCACGCTCCGTTCCGATTCCGTTCAGCGCAATGAAATTTACGTGGAGCTCTATCCCGAGGGCGGCGCAAGGGTAGAAGGGCTCAAGCAGCAGGTAGCTTTTCGGGTCACGAATAAGAAAGGATTGCCCGAACAGGCCACCTGTCGCCTGTATGATAGCAACGGAGCTGTCGTGAGTGCTTCGAAAACCGAACATGAAGGCATGGGGTCTTTCCTGCTTCCGGCCAATGGAACCGGTTTGCGCCTTACTTTTACGGGCGGCGACGGCAAGGAACGCGATTTCAAGCTTCCGGCGGCGCGGATGTCAGGCGTTGCGGCTTCGATAACGGAGACCGAAGACAGTCTGCGCCTCGAGCTTAATTCTACGGCCGACCTTGCAGGCAGCCTTACGGGAATAAGCGTGACGTGCCGCGGAGCGGCCTGCCTTTTCGACACCATACGCCAGGGCGGCAGGCGAATATGGAGCATGCCGAAGCGGCAATTGAATTATGGAATAAATCAGATAACGCTTTTCAACGCTGACGGCAATATTCTTTGGGAACGTCTTGTGTGGAAAAAGCCGCAGTGGCCGGTGGCGCTTACCGTAAAACAGAATGCAAGCGCTTACAGTCCGTTCGAGCCTGTTGTTTTGGATATGAAATTGGCCGACAGGAACGGCAATCCCTGCAACGCTTATTTTTCGCTTGCCGTGCACGATGTTCTTGGCGAGAAGAACGGTACGGACATCACCGCAAATGCCGATTTGTTGCTTTCTTCCGATCTGAAAGGCTTTGTGTACAGGCCGGAATACTACTTCGAGAGCGACGACGCTGAGCACCGGCGTGCCCTCGACCTTCTGCTTATGGTTCAGGGCTGGAGACGGTATGACTGGCGCGAGATGTCGGGCGTGAAACCGTTCAAACTCGTGCAGCCGGTGGAGGAGGGACAGCTGCTTACCGGCTCCTTGCTCACCGACAACGGCAAACGGGCGCCTATTGCGGGAGCCCGCCTCGACGTTAATATCTTTTTCCCCGGACTGAAGGTTTCGGGCTCGTGTCTTACCGACAGCGCGGGAAATTTCGCCCTGCTTCCGCCGGCGTATTACAATGAAGGCATAGGCCGGTTCAGAACTTTCATAGGCGACAAGGAGAAATCCATGCGCGTGAGGCTCGACCGGAATTTCGCTCCTGCCTTGCGCACTCTCGACCCGCTGGAATTCGAGACTTTCCCATATGTGCACAAACCGCAGGCTGCCGAAGAAAACACTTTCGAATGGACCGACACTATCTCGAAAGGAGATATTCTTTTGGGAGCAGCTGTTGTGAAAGCCAAGCGCAGGGATAATTATAGCAACGGGCGGCGCACGTGGATGGGCGGAGAGAACTTTGCGCGGCGCAACTGCAACATTTACTATAACATTCCTTACGAAACCATGCGATACTGCGACAAGGGCGAGCGGACGCCTTTGTTGTGGGAACTGTTGCGGGAACTGAACGACAAGTTCGACTATTTTCATAACGACAACGGGGAATATACCTTTAAATACAGGAACGAACCCATATTGATTGTAATAGAAAACGAGGAGCAACCCGAGGATTTCCATTTGCACGACTTTACTATTTTCGCCAATGAGGTGAGCAGCGTTTACATAGCCACCGAACGGGAAACATTGAGCAAATTCCGCAATTACGGAGTGAATTCTGAGAAATCCACGTATGTGATGTTCGTTTACATGAACGATGATCCGGAACTGATGAAGGAAAAAGGAAAGTCGCATGTGGTGCGCTTTTTCGGGTACAGCGTAGACGAGGATTTCCCGTCTCCCGATTACCGCAAGCGCGAGCTTCCCGATAAGCGCGATTTCCGTCGTACGCTTTACTGGAATCCCGATGTTCTTGCCGATGAGGAGGGAAAGGCTTCGGTGGTGTTCTATTCGAACTCTCTTACGGGAGTGGAGCTGGGCATTACGGCGCGTGCGGTGCTTCCCGACGGAGAAATTCTCGATTTCAGCAGGTAGTATTGTACCGGTGCCTGAAAGCGGTAGGTTCTTCGAAGGGGAACTTCTCTTTTTTCTCGGAACGGTTAAATTTTACGGCATTGCATAAAACAGGCATGACATCTTTTCAAAGTACGTCATGCCTGTTTTGTTTTCTCTTTTTTGATTGATATTTGCAGGAATGCGGATCTGTGGATATCCGTGTGGCGGAGATGAAGTTATTTTACTTACCTGACAAAATGTCAGGCAGCTTTTTTCATATCGGCAAAAAGCGTCCGGAAAATTATCTCTGAGATATTTTAAAATATGTCTGACATAATTCAAAATATCTCTGAGATAATTTTTTTTACAAGCGGGAGGTTTTTTCTCCAATGCCTGCGGGAGGTGGGAAGACCTGACATTTTTGTCAGGTCGAGAAGAGTTTCTGACTGTAGGTGCTGTCACTTTATTTATTGCCCGTAGCGGCTGCGGCCTGTGATATTACTGCTGATTGAAACGAGCAAACTTATGTTTCGATATTTAAAATAATGTTTGGCGGTGTGGCGGTAAAAAACTAAATTTGCAAAGGCTAACCCCAAGAAAGTTATCGACCATATATGGAATATCTCTACTTAGGAGTCCTTATTTTTATTTTCTCCTTGTCCTGCTACGACCTTACCGCAGGAGTATCGACCGACGCCGGAAATTTCTTGAGTGCGGGCATGGGCTCAAGAACAGTAAAACTTTCAGTTCTTTTTGCAGTTGCTGCCGTGGGCATTTTTGTTGGTGCCGTCACCTCGAACGGAATGATGGACATTGCGAGGCATGGCATTCTGAACCCCGATTATTATTATATGAACGAGGTTATGTGCATATTCCTTGCGGTGGGGGTGAGCGACGTAATATTGCTCGATGTCTTCAACACTCTCGGAATGCCTACCTCGTCGACGGTTTCTATGGTGTTCGAACTGCTTGGCGGCAGCACGGCGCTGGCCATAATGAAACTCATGAACAACAGCGATTTCACTTATGCGCAGCTTATCAACACCGATAAGGCCCTGTCCATAATACTCGGAATATTCCTTTCGGTGGCTATCGCTTTTGTGTTCGGCTATATCGTGATGTGGATAACGCGCCTTGTGTTTACGTTCAAGTATAAAAGTCACAGCCGCTGGGCTGTGGGCCTTTTCGGTGGCGTTTCCATAACGCTCATTCTGTTTTTCCTGCTTGTAAGCGGCATTGGAAAATCGTCGTTCATGACGGCGGAGATAAAAGACTGGATTGAAACGAATAAAACAACCATTTTCATAAGCTGTTTCGTAGTGTTCAGCATAATAATGCAGGTTCTAAATTCGATAGGAGTGAACATCTTCCGCATTATAGTGCTTTTCGGTACGTTTGCACTGGCGATGGCCTTTGCCGGAAACGACCTTGTGAATTTCATCGGCGTTCCGCTTGCTGCGTTGTCTTCGTATCAGTATTATGTTGCCGCCGGTGCTGGCGATCCGTCGCAGTTCTGCGTGTCGCAGCTGCACGAAAGCGCTCACACACCCGTATATTTCCTGTTTCTTGCCGGATTGATAATGGTTGTTGCGCTTATTACTTCGAAAAAGGCGCGCAAGGTTATAAATACGTCTGTGAACCTTTCGCGGCAGGACGCGGGCGAAGAGATTTTCAGTTCGTCGCGCATTGCCCGCTCCACGGTGCGCAATGTAATGAGCATTTCAAACACCATTACCAAGTACATTCCCGACGGGGCAAAAGCGTGGCTTAACAAACGTTTCAACTCCGACGAGGCCATAATAGCCGACGGAGCGGCGTTCGACCTTGTGCGTGCGTCGATAAACCTTGTATTGGCCGGTTTGCTTATTATCGTGGGCACGTCGTTGCAGCTTCCGCTGTCTACAACGTATGTGGCGTTTATGGTGGCTATGGGAAGCTCGCTTGCCGACCGTGCATGGGGGCGCGAAACCGCCGTTTACCGCATAACGGGCGTTATCTCCGTGATAGGCGGCTGGTTCATAACCGCCGGTGCGGCGTTTATTCTGTGCTTCTGCATATCTTTGTTCATGTATTTCGCAGGTCCGGTGGCTATGGTGCTTGCCATTGTGCTGGTTGTGTTTATAATAATAAGGAATAACAAGGTTTTCAAGAAAAACGAGGCCAACGAGAACAAAGACCAGATATTCCGCCAGCTTGTGCGTACTAACGACAAGGTGCAGGTGCGTAAACTTTTGTCCGACCATGTGCAGATGACGCAGCTTGACCTTATAGATTTTGCGCGCAACAACTATATGCAAATCATCAACGGACTTATAAACGATGATTACAAGACTTTGCGCCATGCGGCCAATTCGCTCGACGAGCAGAAGAGCCTTTGGAAAAAAATGCGCCGCAAGGAGCTGATAGGCATGAAGAAGATAGATTATCTTACGGCCATAGAAAAGAATACGTGGTTCCACCTCGGTTGCAACAGCATATCGCAGACGCTTTACTGCCTCAAGAGAATGTCTGATCCGTGCCTTGAACATATAGACAACAAGTTCAATCCGTTGCCAAAGGCGTGGATAAGCGAGCTTATTCCTTTGCGCGACCAGACGGTGCAGCTTTTGGACGATGTGCGCAGGATGATTGCCGAGCGCGACTATCACGACGCAGACAAGGTGCTCGTGAATGCGAATGCCGCGAAGCACCTGCTTTCGGCCACGCGCGACAAGCAGGAGGTGAGAATGCAGACCGAGGAAGGCAACCTGCAGATAGGAATACTTTATCTTAACACGCTCCAGGAAATGCAGGAGCTTATAAGTACGATAAGGCACTTGCTGCGTGCGAGCAGGCATTTCTTTACCGTGTGACCTGCGGAAAACAGTAGCTTTTATGACATAATGGATAACTCCGGCCATGCGGCTGGAGTTTTTTGTGGGTATGTATTGTGGAAAGGGAGAACGGTGATAAGTAGGCAGGAAAAATTTCCGGCCTTTTCCCGCTTTTCTGTCCGGATGTTTTCGGATGTAGACGAATGCTACTTTCCATAAAGTACGCAGTGCTTTGTCGGCTGAGTTTGCAGACAAAAACGGTCAGCGGCCAAGCACTTGAAAATCAGCAGGTGTAT
>CAJKQZ010000126.1 GCA_905202115.1 uncultured Prevotellaceae bacterium
ATATTTTGAATTATCTCAGAGATATTTTAAAATATGTCTGAGATAATTTTTTTTATCTGCGGAAAGACATTTCCGGCAAGGTATACGCGTGAATAAATATTCACGTCAAATGAATTTTCATACATCGAAATGCGTAGGCACGACGCTACATATTTTTCCTATGCAATATTTTTTTAACAAAAAAACACGCCCGCGAAGTTTTTATTATATATATTAAAGATTCATGCGTACATTTGAATCTATTTTCTATTCATTAAAACAACGATGAGACACTTGCTTTTATTTTTGGCAGCCGTGTTGTACCTTACAACGGCCGTAGCCCAAACTAATTTCACAGTCGATAAAATCACCTATGAAATTACCGATGACGTTGCCTTAAACGTACAGGTTGCAGGCTCGACAGCCTCGAACGAACCAATCGCAATCCCCGCCACAGTTACATACAACGACTGCAACTATCACGTAACAGCCATAGCAGGGAACGCTTTTCAAAGCAAAACAATCACAGGAGAATTGAATATTCCTTCGTCGGTACGCAGCATTGGCGACAGAGCGTTTCAAGACTGCAAATACCTGACTGCCATAAGCATACCCTCTTCGGTAGAAAGCATAGGAATCAACGCGTTCTACAGGTGTTACGCCGTTGAAAGCCTCAGTCTGGACTGCGAGAGCACGTATGGCGACAATTGTTTTCAACGTTTGGGATACGAGGCAGACAAGCTAAAAGTCAGCATTGGCAAAAACGTCCAGACCATACCCGAAATGCTATTCCGCTCACTTAAAATTACCGAACTGGCATTTGCCCCCGAAGGCAAACTGCGCGAAATCGGAGCCAGCGCTTTCTCAGGTTGCAAAATCAGCGGCGCAATAAACTTTCCGCCGACCTTAACCACCATAGGCGAATCCGCATTTGCAAATTGCAGCAACCTCACATCAATAAGCATACCCCACAGCGTAACCGCGCTCGGAGCGGGCGTCTTTTCCGGATGCTCGGACCTGACCGAGCTGTATATGAATGCACAATACGAAGCCATTACGTCTACACGCAGAACACGGCCTTTCGCCAACATAGGTACAAGCGGACAACCGTTGGCTGTAGTAATAGGAAAGGACGTGGAATCTTTGGAAGCCTACTTCTGCAATGGAAGTTATCTTACTTCACTTGCTTTCGAGCAAGGCAGCAAACTGCGTGAAATAGGAGAAAGCGCGTTCAGCGGCACCACACTGACGGGCGAAGTAGCACTGCCCGAAGGACTGCAGACTATAGGAAACTCCGCTTTCTATGAAACGGATATAAAAACCCTTACGATTCCCGAATCTGTAACAACAATAGGAGGAAGTGCCTTTCTCGGAAACAAAGATATACAAACCCTTTACTGGAACACCGGAAACCCGTCGGTAGAAACACCTGTTTTCGGAGGAATTCGCGAGGCAATGAGCGGAACAGACCTTTACATCGGCAAAAAAGTACAGATAATTCCCGACTATCTGTTCGGCGGATATGAAGGTTCCTGCGATATGATAAAATCGCTCCACTGGCCCGAGACTTGCAACGTTCAGACAATCGGCGAGAGAGCTTTCCAGAACAATCCGCGCATTACAACTCCGCTCGAAGTGCCGGCGTCGGTAAAAAAGATAGGAGATTACGCCTTTGCATATACGGGAATCGTGTCAGCAAAGCTGCCGAGTTCCGTTGAACAACTGGGAAGGGAAGTTCTTCAAGGGTGCTCCGAACTACGATACCTATATTATGACGTAGCATATGGCGAAGCGCAGTTTCCCAACGCTTCGGAATACGGAATAGATAACCTTGAAATTCACTTCGGGCCGAATGTACGCAACATAGCCGAGGATTTTTTCTTTAATGCACAAAGCTCTAACGTAAAAGTGTTCTTCAACGAGGCCACCGCTCTCGAAAAAATAGGAAAGCAAGCATTTTTCAGCAATGAACTTGCTGTTTTCGACTCATTTGAATTCCCGAATACGCTCACCGAGATAGGAGAAAACGCATTCGCAGGCTGTAAATCCGCAACGGTCAGCGTTGTTCTGCCGGAATCATTGGCGACACTTGGCTATAACGCCTTTAGCGGCGTCACGGCAACGTCGTTCTTTTACGGCACCGAGAACGCGGCAGGAGACATGTATCCGCAATTCGAAGGACTCAAAATCGACGGGCCTGTCACCATTGGCAAGAATGTAAAGACATTGAAAAAAGAACTTTTCAATGGCCACCATGTGACAAGCGTCAGCTTCGAAGCCGAATCCATACTCGACAAGATTGAAGAAGCCTGCTTTCACGACGTGGGGCTGGGCGGACAACTTGTTCTTCCCTCCAAATTGCGCACAATCGGTGAGCGTGCTTTCTACGAAGCACAGATAACCGGCGAACTGATATTACCGGAATCTTTAGACAGCATAGGTAGCAGAGCGTTTCAAGGCTGTTCCGAAATAAAAGGCGAACTAAAAATTCCCGCCGCGCTAACGACCATAGGCGACTATACCTTCCAGGGCTGCGCAGGGCTCACGGGCACGCTCACCATTCCCGCCGGCATCAATAAAGTAGGCTGGAACGCTTTCGGCCAATGCGGATTTACAAAGTTAGTTATCGAGGACAGCAGCGAGCCCATCGAGTTCGGAAACAATTTCGACCCAACCGGAAGCTGGATAATCAAAGCTCCGTCGAGAGTGGTATCGATGAGCGGTATTGCACTGCCCGAAGGGCAATTCTCCAACATGTCCGAAGTGGTAATAGGCCGCAACATCACATACCTTTGCGGCGCTGTAATGGATATGGGCATTGCCCGCCACTACTACTCGCCTTTCAACGGATTCACCCGTTACGACAAGGTGACACTGCGCGGGAACTGCGACAAGCTGCTGCCTTACATGTTTGCACGCCTTGACGATGAAACCGAAGAGAGCAAAAGCAGCAAAGCGTCGGTTGTCGCACAAATCAGCGAAATAGCACTGTTCTCGCCAACGCCTCCCGAAGTAGAAGAGACCTCATTCGGAAATATGGAAAAATCCGAATGCACATTGTCCGTTCCCGAGGATGCGATTAGCCTGTACAAGGGAACGGCAGTATGGCGCGACTTCTATATCAGGGCATTGACAGGAATCGACAATATCACGGCCGAAGATGAAGATTCGACAGCCGTCACCCGTTATTATGACCTCCAGGGCGTTCAGGTAAGCAACCCCACAACCGGTATATACATCCGCGTGCGCGGCAACAAGGCCGAGAAAGTGCTTGTAAAATAGCTATTCCTATACTTCGTAACATCTTTCCAAAAGGATGCTGCCATTATGGCAGTATCCTTTTCCATATACATAATATTTCTCTTTAATCAGACTATATTTATTATTCAACAAAAAACGATGAAAGCAAAAACGGGCTCACCTTTTACCCGACTGCCATTTTGTCAGGTGGTTTTGAAAAGACACGAAAAGCACCCCGCAAAAATTATCTCAGACATATTTTTTTCTACAAGCGGGAACGTTTTTTCCCAATACCAGCGGAAGGTGCAGACACCTGACAAAAATGTCATGTTCCGAAAAGTCCAAAGTCGGTTTCGGCACCACGCGCCGCCTATATAGCGGCACGGATGCCGGAACAAGGCAACAACATACGTAAACCTGCTTCTGAGTTAACAGAGACAAGGCTCCGGCCCCATTAAATCCCACCCTGCCGAAAATATTACGAACCGCGCATTTGCCCGAACACACATTTTTGCTACCTTTCCCCCGAAAATCAAAACAACGATGAAAAAAAGGATTATATTTTCGGCAGCGCTGATTGCGATGTGCTGCCTTTCGTTATGCGCACAGAAGAAAATGTCTGTGCTCGGCGATTCTTACTCCACATTCGAGGGACGCATAACTCCCGCGTATAACGCCTGCTGGTATTTCGGCGAAGGCCGGAACGCCGACAAAAGCAACGACGTGGCTTCGGCAGAGCAGACTTGGTGGCTCGACTTTGCCCGCAGCCACGGATACACGGTCGACGTGAACAACTCCTATTCGGGCTCCACAGTGTGCCACACAGGCTATCGCAAAGACGACTACTCCGACCGCTCGTTCATAACCCGCATTCACAACCTCGGAGCACCCGACGTGCTTTTCGTATTCGGCGGAACCAACGACAGCTGGGCAAAGTCGCCGATAGGAGAATACAAATACAAAAACTGGACTAAGGAAGACTTATATAGCTTCCGACCCGCATTCTGCTACCTTATGTACCAGTTGCGTCAGTTGTATCCCCACACAAAAATATACAACATCACGAACTCTGAGCTGTCGACAGAGATTACCGGCTCTATGGCAACCATTTGCAAGCACTACGGCATTAAAAATATACTCCTGCACGACATCGACAAGCAGGGAGGACATCCCTCGGCCAAAGGCATGAAAAGCATAAGCGAGCAATTATGGCAGGCCGTGGGCAGCGACCTGCAAAAGCAATAAACAAGATAAAATACAAACGTTCCGCCCCTCTGCAACGCTTTATGCAGAGGGGCGGAACGGTATATGACGGTTCCTGAACGGCACACGGCCGCCGCCGGAACAGAGCAATTATTTTTTAAGTGTGAGAGTCTTCTTCGAGAACGGTATGGGATAATTCGTAATCCACACCTCGGGCTTCAGTTCGGCCGAACCGAACGAAAGAGCATAGACCTCGAGCTTCTTGCCGAGCATGTCGCGCGTAAGAGGTATATAATAGGTATTGTTGGCGGCGGTCTCTACGTTTAGGTGCTCCCACGTATTGCTCGTGAACGAGGGCGCACGGTCGGGACATCCCACGTAGCGGCCGTCTATCTTCATTGCCGCCCATGCTCCCTCGCGGCCGTGATGTCCGTTTATTGCAACGCACAGATAAGCTCCCTCGGCAAATTCGTTGAGAACGAACTCGCTCTTCCAGGCGTGGCGCGTATTGCAGTCTGCCCAGCCATACTCGCGGAACATATTGCTTGCGTGCCACTTGGTGCGGTCTACTGACTGACCGTTGCGCCAGCCCTCAACCTCGCTCAGGCGGAGCGGACAGGAAGAAAGGCGAACATAACGGAAAGCACCCGCTTTGCGCGTGTCGACAACCGCTTTCGTACCTACAATGAACGTCAAAGGCTTCCAATCGACGAGATTGTTCGACAAATAAACCGTCGCGCCTTCCTCCGACTTGTAAGGAGCGACAGCGTACTCGTCGGGCGCCTTGAAAACAAGCTCGTCGAGCGTTGTTTCCTCGCCGAGGTCGAGATAGAAAGCCGATGTATTGCCCACGCGGCGGTCGCCGTGGCGCAGCTTAATAGAGAAACACGTTTTTTCATCGCCGTCGAACAGATAGCGGTCCCACAAATCGCGTGCGCGGAAGATTGCCTGCCCTGTGAAAGCGTCGCGCGCCGCCTTGACCTGGGGAATGTTCGTTTCGCCCGAGCGTGCGAGCGAGCGCACCTCGAGGGCGTTGTTGTCGGCAGCGTAGCAAGTGGCGTAATAAAGCGAGGACGCGTCGGCGGGCACGGAGCAGGATTTCATTTCGTCTATCAAGCGGTGGTATTTCTCCTTGAACGGCGTTCCGGGGAACGACACCGTAACCGAGCCGCCGCGGGCCAGGGCGTTTGCAGCGCGGCCGTCGATCTGCGACGAGGCGAAACGCGCGTTTCCCTTCTCGGCTTTCACCTTGTACGACCGCCCGGGCATTCCGAGCAACTTTATCTCGACGTCGTTGCCGGCCTTGTCGTTTATTATATAATAAGGTATACCGCTCAGGGCCACTTTATCCTTCTCGGGCTGCGTGGTAAGTTTCACAAGAGCGGCGCGGAACGGCAGAACCTCCACTTCGAGCACGTCGCCGTACTTATGCGAGCCCAAATCGTAGACATACGGATGATACAGTCTCGCCTTCACTTTCTTTCCGCTGTCTTTAAGTCCGGTTTCTCCGCCGAGCTTTATTTTATATGTCACAGGCTGCCACGACAGATTGCGGAGCGTTACGAAACGTGTGCCTTCGTCACCGCGGCTCAACGCCTCGGGGCCGCATGTTTCCTCGGGCAGACGCACTGCATTCACGAGAATGTCGCGATAAGTGCGGTGAAGATTGAAAATGAATGCGAGATATGGGAACTCGTCGTCGCGGAGGAACCACGGATTAGCATAGATTTCCGGTGCAAGAATGAGTTCACGCCCGAAAGACTGGAGAATCAGATCGTCTTCCCAGTAATCGAGGCATGAAGAAAGGCAGACGCCGTGGTCTTCGGTAAGGCGCGTAAGATTTTCGGGCGCCTTGCGGCTTATGGCCTGGCCGCGATGATGAGGAGCCGTCATGCTGTTGGTCATGAATACGTCGATATAGGTTTCTTCTCCGCCCAGGAGGAACGTAGTCGAGTGACGCACGCCGGGGCCGAGGTCCAGGCGGTGGTTGAGAAGCACGAAATCGGGCGAAAGTTTCCGTATTTCGGTCATCATCCTGTCGAAAGCCTCGTATTTGTCCTTACGCAACTGCCCGCAAACGGCATCCATTTTGAAAAGTCCGAAGTTGTGCTTTTTAACAAGGTCTATCATCATGTCGGAACGTTCTTTCGTCTCGGCGTCGCTGTTGCCGAATCCGTCGGGCCCGCACCAGATTCCCAGACGTGTGTTCATTTCAGCCGCCTGCCGGCTCAACGGGCCGAAACCTTCGGGAAACTGCCGCTTGAAACGGTCGGATTTCATGCTGCCGTACATATTGGCGCCGTCGATTGCCCCTGCGTCGAAAGCGTAAATGTCGAGTTCCATTCCGTACTTGTCGTGAAGCCAACGGAAGAAGTCGAGATTTATACGTGTCTGCTCGGCCGTAGCACCCTCGTTGGTATTGTTTATCCACGAAAAGTACTCCGAGCGTGAAGGTGTGGTTTCGGTTGCGCCTCCCTGCGGAGTCTGCGCATGGGCAAACGCCAGCGAAAGGCACGCAACCGCGCCCGAAAGGATTATTTTCTTCATTTTCGAAAAGATATTTATGTAAGTGAAAAATTCTTCTGCAAAGAAAAGGAAAAAAAAACGGAACAGACGACTATTTTCCGATAAATTCAATGCACCAATGCAGGTTCTACATAAGAAAAACCGCCTGTTGCAAAAAATACATGTCCGGCAGAAAATCCGCAGCGCCTTGCCATAGGATTTTGCAGACAAAAACGGTCACCTGCCAAGCACTTGAAAATCAGCAGGTGTAT
>CAJKQZ010000127.1 GCA_905202115.1 uncultured Prevotellaceae bacterium
CTGAGATATTTTAAAATATGTCTGAGATAATTCAAAATATCTCAGAGATAATTTTGCGGATATGAATAAGCTTTATGTTTATCTGAATTCATGGATTCGTTTTTACCGGTTCGGTAATATTATTTTTGATAAAAAATCGCAATATCGCCGAAGAATCGTTAATTTTGTGCACTATGCGCGTTCTGCTTTTAAGGCGGCGCATATTTATGAATAACTTTAAAACAAACATGGAAGATAATTGTATAAACAGAAGGGATTTTCTTAAAGGACTTGGCGCTGCCGGCCTCGGAGTGCTTGCCGCCACGAGTCCGTGGCTTTCGGCTTTTTCGGAAGTAAAGGAAACCGAGAAAAACGTATGCCGTCTCGGGGTGATAGGGCCTGGCTCGCGCGGCCAATTTCTAATGGGCTTTATTGCTAAGAATCCGAAGGCCGACATTGTGGCTCTTGCCGATATTTATCAGCCGTCGCTCGATGCCGCCAAAGCAATCGCTCCAAAGGCCAAAACCTATAAGGACTACCGTAAATTGCTTGACGACAAGAGTATAGACGCAGTGCTTGTTTCTACTCCGCTTAATACTCATTTCCAGATTGTAATGGACGCTCTCGACGCCGGCAAACATGTATATTGCGAAAAGAGCATAGGTTTCGATATGCGCGAGTGCTTCGAAATGTACAACAAACACCTGAGTACGGGACGGATTTTCTTTACAGGGCAACAGAGGCTGTTCGATCCGCGTTACATAAAGGTTATGGATCTTGTGCATCGTGGAATGTTCGGCGAGATTACCGCCGTACATACGTTCTGGAACCGCAACGGCGACTGGCGCAGGGAAGTTCCTGAGCCGGAGCTCGAGAAACTTATCAACTGGAGACTTTACAAACAGTCGTCGAAAGGGCTTATGACCGAACTGGCCTGTCACCAGCTGCAGGTGGGCACGTGGGCAATGCGAAAGCTGCCTTCGAAAGTAATGGGCCACGGAGCTATAACCTTTTGGAAAGACGGGCGGGAAGTTTATGACAACGTTAATTGTATATATGTGCTCGACGACGGACGGAAAATAACTTTCGGTTCCGATATCGCAAATAAATTCTATGGACTCGAGGAGCAGATACTCGGCAATCTCGGGACGGTTGAACCGGAACGCGGGAAATATTACTTCGAGGACGTTGACCCCGCACCGGCTTTCATGCAAATGATCAATGATTGGGAAAACAATCTGTTCGGAAGCATTCCTTTTGCCGGTACGAGCTGGGCTCCAGAAACGGCCAACGAAAACCACGGCGAGTACATACTCGGAAAACGTCCCGACAACGACGGCAGTTCTTTGCTCACCGAAGCATTCGTGGAAGCCGTAATTACAGGGAAACAGCCTCCTCGCATAGCAGAAGAAGGATACTATGCCAGTCTTATAACCTTATGGGGGCACGAAGCGCTGGAAAAGGGAGAAATACTCGATTTCCCGACAGAATATTACATAGATTACGATAATTATAAAACCAAAGCTGCTGAATCATGAAAGACATAAATCTGCATATAAGCCGCCGCCGTCAGCGTTTCGAGCTGATAAGTTTCGCGGTGTGCTTTGTAATAGCGTTCTTGCTTAACGTATATGCCGTTAACAGGTATAATGCTCCGTGGACGGAACTTATAACGTCTGTATTCTACGTCGTTACATTTGCCGTCGTGCTGTATTTCGTGTGGGTCTGTCTGAGGATTATCGCTTGTCCCCTGATAAAAAGAATCAAATCGAAAAACAAATAAATCATGACAACAAGAAGAGATTTTATAAAGCAAATGGGAATGGCTGCTGCCGGCCTGGGTCTCGGCTCTATGAGAACTTTTGCCGCAGCACCGGAAAACGTGGCAAAAGAAGCCCCGAAAGACGATAAAGTAAAGATTGCTTTCATAGGAATAGGCAACCGTGGAGAACAGGACGCCGATGAATTTGCGCGCACAGGCATGATAGATGTTGTTGCGTTGTGCGATGTGGATCTCGACGGCAAGCAATGTCAGAAAATTCTTGCGAAATATCCAAACGCAAAGCGTTTCCGCGATTTTCGCGAGATGTTCGAAAAATACAGCGGGCATTTTGACGCCGTAGTTGCTGCCGTGCCCGATCATATTCACTTCCCGATAGCCATGATGGCCCTCGATTACGGAAAACATATCTACCTGGAAAAGCCTATGACGAGAACTTTCATCGAGGCGGAGCTTCTCATGCAGAAAGCGCGGAAATGCCCGAACGTAGTGACGCAGGTGGGTAATCAGGGGCACTCTGACGCGAATTATTTCCAGTTCAAGGCGTGGAAAGACGCAGGAATAATAAAAGATGTGACTGCCATAACGGCTCATATGAACAACTCCCGCCGCTGGCACGGGTACGATGCGAATATTTATCGCTTTCCCGAGGGGCAGCAGGCGCCTGCAGGTATGGATTGGAACACTTGGCTCGGCGCTTGTCAGTGGCATGATTTTTCTGACAAGTATCATCAGGGAAACTGGCGCTGCTGGTATGATTTCGGAATGGGAGCCCTCGGCGACTGGGGGGCACATATTCTCGACACGGCCCATGAATTTCTCGATCTCGGACTGCCTTATGAGGTTTCTCTAACTTATGAAAAGGGGCATAACGACTTTTTCTTTCCTTATTCTTCTACGATTCTTTTCCGTTTCGGCGCGCGCGGAAACATGCCGCCTTGCGATATTACATGGTACGACGGTATTGACAATCTTCCGCCTTTGCCCGAAGGTTATGGTGGTTCGGAATACAATGCCAATATACCTTCGACGAATCAGGGCGACACACCGAAAGCGCAGCTCAACCCCGGAAAAATCATTTACAGCCGCGATCTTACATTCAAGGGCGGAAGTCACGGCAGCACGCTTTCCATTATAGGAGACAAGGCCGAGGAAATGAAAAGCCGCCTGCCCCAGGTGCCTAAAAGCCCGTCGAACCATTACAAAAACTTCCTTCTTGCGTGCCAGGGAAAGGAGAAAACCCGTTCGCCGTTCGAAATAAACGGCGTGCTTAGCCAGGTGTTCTGCCTCGGAGTTATAGCGCAGCGTCTCAACACGCAGCTTTTCTTCGATCCCCGCACGAAACAATTTACCAATAACGCTTTTGCAAATGCGTTGCTCGCGGGACTTCCGCCGAGAAAAGGCTGGGAAGATTTCTATAAGGTGTAATTAATGAAAATATAAGCAATATAATAAATGAAGATGAAAAAAACTATCATAGCAGCCGTGGCGGCGTTGTTGGCAATGCCTTCTGTGGCTCAGGAATGGAAACCGCTGTTTAACGGCAAGAACCTCAGCGGTTGGGTAAAGAAAAACGGAAAAGCCGAATACAAGGTGGAGAACGGCACAATTGTGGGATACACCAAAGAGAATACTCCGAACACGTTTTTGTGCACTAAGAAAAATTACGGCGATTTCATTCTCGAGTTCCAGTTCAAGATAACAGACGGACTGAACTCCGGCGTTCAGATAAGAAGCGAGAGTCTGAAAGACTATCAGGACTATCGCGTGCATGGCTATCAGTTCGAAATAGACCCCTCGCCCCGCGCATGGTCGGGCGGCATTTACGATGAGGCCCGCCGCGGCTGGCTTTATCCGCTCACCAAGAATCCGGCGGCAAAGACTGCTTTCCGCAACAACGAGTGGAATACGGCGCGCATAGAGGCTTACGGAAACACAATCCGCACGTGGGTCAACGGAGTGCCCTGCGCCAATATCATAGACGACAAGACGCTGAGCGGCCTTATAGCCTTGCAGGTTCATGCCATTTACAACAAGAAAGACCTGGGCAAGACCGTGGCATGGAAAGATATCCGTATATGCACTACGGATGTAGAGAAGTATCTCACGCCCGAGGACAATACGCCGCAGGTAAACTGTATTGACAATACCATATCGCCGCGTGAAGCCAAAGAGGGCTGGAAACTTCTTTGGGACGGCAAGACGACAAATGGCTGGCGCGGTGCAAAGCTTGACGCTTTCCCTGAAAAAGGCTGGAAGATAGAGAACGGATTGCTTAAGGTGCTTCCCGGAAACGGTGGAGAGTCGACAAATGGCGGCGATATAGTTACTGTCGAGACTTACGGCAATTTTATACTTTCCGTTGACTTCAAGATAACGAAAGGAGCCAACAGCGGAATAAAGTATTTCGTCGATCCGGAGGCCAACAAGGGCGAAGGTTCGGCCATTGGCTGCGAATTTCAGATTCTCGACGACGAGCGTCATCCCGATGCCAAGCTCGGAGTCAAGGGCAACCGCAAGCTCGGCTCGCTCTACGATTTGATTCCCGCGCCCGAGAAGAAACCGTTCGACATAAACGGCTTTAACAACGCTACGATAATTGTGCGCGGCAACCATGTGGAACACTGGCTCAACGGAACCAAGATGCTGGAGTATGAGCGCAACAATCAGATGTGGAACGCGCTTGTGGCTTACAGCAAGTATAAAAACTGGAAGAATTTCGGCAACCATGCCAAAGGCAATATCCTGCTTCAGGATCATGGCAACGAAGTTTGGTTCAAGAATATAAAGATAAAGCAGCTTTGACGGGCGGATACACGTTTCCGCATATATACCGCCGGCGTTCCGACGGGCGCGGAATGCTGTATGCCTGGTTCGCAGCCATGCACACCCGCGTCGATGTTTCCTTTATAAGCTGTGAGTCGGAGGGTGCGTTGCTCGAAACGGTAAGGGCCATTCACCGGCGGATAGCTGAAATAGAACGCGTAGGAAACTGTTTCGACCCTGCGAGCAAGCTTTCAGTTATAAACTGTTCGGCTGCTGACGGAAAAGTGCCCGTTGGCCCCGAACTCGAGCGCATAATAGGTGATTGCCTGCGCTATAATAGTATTACGGACGGGCTGTTCGACATTACGGCCGGTAGCCCTTGCGGCGGAACTTCCGCCGCCCATGACATAATACTCCCCTGCGACGGAACTATAAGTTTCCGTCGCAGGGGATTGCGTATTAACCTGTCAGGCTACCTCAAAGGCTACGCACTCGAACAGATTCGCCCCATAATAATAGCGGCTGGCATTTCCGACGCTCTCGTAAGCATGGGCAACAGTTCGGTCATGGCTCTCGGCGGTACCGATGAGGGCAAAGGCTGGCCGGTGGGTTTTGGAAACAGTGCGGTGCGGTCTCCGGTAGTACTTAACGGCCAATGTCTTACTACGTCGGGCAACGACAGCGAGCAGCGTCGCCACATAATTAATCCGCACGACGGACAGTTGGTATGCGGCTGCCGCTTGGTGAGTATTGTCAATGACTGTGCGACAGAGGGCGAGGTGCTTTCAACAGCTCATTTTATAGAAAAGAGAGATAAATTCTCCGCTTTTGGTGAATACTTGCTTATAAGTCACAATTTATAGCTGGCTTTTTGTATATGACGGCCAATGCATACCTGCGTCGGCCGTTTGTTTTTGTTTATATGCTTTGCGATGAATGAAGAGTTAATGTTTGTGAAATATATCTATGCCGCAATCTTGCTTGGCAGACAAAAACAGATATTTATAATGTTTTGATTTTCAATGCTCCTAAATGTAGTAAAAAATATGTCTGAGATATTTTAAATTACCTCAGACATATTTTGAATTATCTCCCTTGTATTTTTAATTTCCTGCGGGAAGTTTTTTATTGTGAATCTTTAAAAAGTGTAAAATCTTATAATATGAATTCTTTTTTCGCTGCAATGTATATAGTTTAAAGAAAGAAAAACGCCTTTCTTTTTATGCTATCACAATGATTCAGTTGCATGAAATGTGATTTTACTATAGTCTGTTCTATAAAAAACATTTCCATGTAGTCCTTTATAGTATAACATTTTTATATCTTTGTAAAAAGAAGAATACTATTAGGCTCTTAATATTGTTTAAAGATATATTTCGGATATGGTAAGCGGAGTAATAATGCATCGAATTAACGGGGAAGTGTTTATTAATATTTTTAATCCCGAATTTTTGAATAACCTTAAATAACAATTATGCTCGAATGAATGTATTGTACATATTTGGCAACGGCTTTGATAAAGCGCAAGGAATGGCAACCAGTTATCCTGAATTTTACAAAGATCTTAAGAACAATATAACAGGTGGCAGCATTCTGCTTAATCGGATGAAAGAAGAAATAAATGAGAGGCAAGAGCTATGGTCTGATATGGAAGAGTGTTTGGGAGCTTTTACTGCGTCGTCTGATAATGCAGAGGATTTTTACGATTTCTATTTTGAATTGAACGAACACCTGCAACGTTATCTGAAAAGCGAGAACGATAAGTTTTTGCCAACAGACAAACTGAAAACAAAATTTCAGAGAGATTTTATTAGTGTCAGCAAATATTTAGGTGCGTTAGATAAAAACCGCTATAATGCGTTTATCAGAACCCACGGCTTTTCTTCTAAGGATATTTCTGTTATTACATTGAATTATACGGATACCCTTGAGAAGATATTGAATCTTAGTGGTGGCGCTACAACTAAAGAACTTGGACATAGTATTATTTTGCGTGACATTATTCATGTTCACGGTCGATTGGGAGGCTCTATCATTATCGGGGTCGATAATGAAGAACAAATGAAAAATGAAGCGTTCAGGAAGAATGATGACATTAAAGATTTGATGATAAAAATACAATCGAATCGAGTAATGAAAGAAACAAGGCATATACAATGCGAGACATTGATTAATGAAGCGAATGTAATCGTATTGTTTGGAGTTTCGCTTGGGGATACCGACGCTCGGTGGTGGAAAATTATAGGGGATAATCTTGTGAAAAGAAAAAATATAGCTGTTATACAACATCTCTATGAACCAAATGCGATTATTCCCACTCAATTGCAAAAAAGAGGGCGGCTGGAAAGACGGCAACAAAAGCGTCTTATGCAGAAAATGAGAATAGAAGAAAAAAACTGGACCGAGGATTTGCGGAACAGGTTGTTTTTTACAGTAAATGAGCCTGTATATAGGATGTAATAGATTTTTAAAATCTTTCGAAGCCGTTTGTTTTTGCTTATATGCTTTGCGGTGAATGAAGAGTTAATGTTTGTGAAATATATCTATGTCGTAATCTTGCTTGGCAGACAAAAACAGACATTTATAATGCTTTGATTTTCAATGCTCCTAAATGTAGTAAAAAATATGTCTGAGATATTTTAAAATATCTCAGACATATTTTGAAT
>CAJKQZ010000128.1 GCA_905202115.1 uncultured Prevotellaceae bacterium
AGACATATTTTGAATTATCTCCCTTGTATTTTCAATTTCCTGCGGGAAGTTTTTTGACCGTGTATATTTTCTTTCTATAAAAATTATGTTTCGGTTGGATTTTATGATTGCTGATTCTCTTGTAGAGTATTCTTCTGTTTCTATTGTGCTTATGTTATTAAAAGAGAAGGTATAAAACAAAAAAATTGATTGTCTCTCGACAACCAATCTTCACTAACCTTAAATCTAATACCATGAAAACACTGCAAAAGTACGAATTTATTTTTAACTGGCAAATATTTTGGCAAAAAATACGGTTTTTCTGTCGTTTTTTTTGATTTGTCATACTTAATGCGGGCCTGAAATGAGCGTGGGCCTTTTGAATAAATGTGATAACTTTGCGCATTAAAATTTACGGTAAATATATTGTTATGAATTCAGTGTTGATTGTTTTGCCTATATTGACATTGCTGATGTTTGAACTTGGGCTGACAGTTAAAGTTTCCGATTTTACGAGGCTTGTCGGGCGTCCGCGCCCTGTGATAGTGGCTTTGATAGGGCAGATTGTGGTTTTGCCGGCTATAGCGTTCGCATTAGCCGCCGTGTTTAATCTTCCTCCTGTTTTGTATGTTGGATTGATATTGGTGGCATGCTGCCCGGGAGGGAGTTCTTCGAATGTCTTTTCCATGCTCGCAAAGGGCGATGTGGCATTGTCGGTGTCGCTTACGGCGATGAACAGCATAATAACTCTTTTTACGTTGCCAGTAATCATGACATGGGCCATAAAAACAGCCGGAGCGGACACTTCGGCGACAATAAACCTTCCCGTAGGCAATTTGTTGGTTCAGAATCTTGTTTTGATGTTCATCCCTATTTTGTTGGGAGTTTTTGTGCGCCGGCGTTGGGAAAATACCGCTTTGAAGATAGACAGGGTTCTGTCGAAGATAGCTTTTCCAGCTCTGATGTTCCTGGCCGCCATGTTCTTTGTGCAACACAGGCAGACCATATGCGATAATATAGGTGTGCTCGGGCTTTGTGTAGTTCTTTTGATAGTTATCGCTTCGGCTTGCGCCGCAGTGATGTCGCGTGTGTGCGTTCTTACGTCGCGCGAATGCCGCACTGTCGTTATCGAGGTGGGGATGCAGAATGCGGCTCAGGCTATAGCCGTTGCGAGCAGTCCTTTTATATTTAATAATGGAGCGATAGCAATACCGGCAATAGTTTATGCTTTGATGATGAACGTTGTACTATTGCTCTATGTGGGAGCTATCGTTTATTTTAAGCGTTGAATTATTAAGTTGACTGCTTTTATAGTGCTGTCTGTACGTTTTTCTGTTTGTTGCTCAACTTATGGAATGCAATATATTAGCGTAGAAAAAATATGTCCGAGACATTTTGACGTTCATCCGGTATAGACCTGAACAGGTTTCGCTGAAAATCATCGGAGAGATAATTTTGAAAAAATATGCCTCCTGCGAAAAAAAATATTTTTTTTGTGTAGTAAAAAACTTCCCGCAGGAAATTGAAAATACAAGGGAGATAATTCAAAATATGTCTGAGATATTTTAAAATATCTCAGACATATTTTTTACCATATATATACCTGCTGATTTTCAAGTGCTTGACCGCTGACCGTTTTTGTCTGCAAACTTCTCCGGTAAAGCACCGCGATTTTTACAGAAAACAGTATATTTTATTCCTGAATGCTTTCAGGTGGGATTTTCGATTTAAATTATGATTTTAGCCGGTTCTATTTGTTTTGTTAAAGCGTATTCAGTCTTTTTTACGGGTTTTTGCTATAAACGAGTGGGTGAATTTGGAATTTACGAACGGTGTTTAAGTTAAATAATCGTAAAACCTGTTTAATGACCTCGATTTTGTTGTCTGCATAGAACAAAATCGATATATTTGCAGGGTTAGAACAAAAATAAAAGACCTCCGGTCTTAATCTTTCAAATGAATTTACGACATAAATTATCAATTTTAGGACTTTTCGTTTTTACTTCTGTTTCTGTTCAGGCGCAAGACCTTATTGCAAGGCAGGCACCGGTAGACCGTATAACCCGTTCGGCAGATTCTGTCTCGCTTCAGCATTTGCTGAATGCTGAAAAAACGGAGGAAATACGGGGCTTGTATACAGACTGGTCGAATGCGGTGGTACATTCGATGGATATAAATTCCGTTCCAGATTCTTTTAAATTGGATCTCCGCGATTTCTATATGCCTACTCCCTCACGCCAGATAACTTCGAACTATGGCTATCGTCCTTCGTTCAGAAGAATGCATAAAGGGCTTGATATAAAGGTTTACGTAGGCGATACCATTCGTGCTGCGTTTTCGGGAAAGGTGCGGGTTAGGAAATTTGAACGCGGCGGCTATGGATATTATATTGTAATAAGGCATTACAACGGCCTGGAAACGGTTTACGGGCATTTGTCCAAGCAGCTCGTAAACGAAGGCGATGAAGTAAAGCGTGGCGAACCGATAGGCCTGGGAGGAAATACCGGCCGCTCCAACGGCTCACACCTGCATTTTGAAGTTCTTTTCATGGGCGTGACAATAAATCCAGTGCTTATGTTCAACTTTCCCGAGCAGGATATAGTAAGCGACTACTTTACTTTCTATAAAAACGGAATAACGAACCGTAATATGTATTTCTCTTCGCCGATAGAGAACAAGGAGAATTCTACAGTCTCGGGCAATGTAATGGCCGAAGTTAAATATCATAAGGTTTCGCGTGGTGAAACACTTAGTTCTATCGCTAAAAAAGTAGGTTCTTCTATAGATAAATTGTGTAGCCTTAACCGCATATCTAAACGTCAGAAACTGCGTCCAGGACAAATACTGAGGTATGAAGAATAATCAGGAAGCAATGAATACCGAAGTACAGTTTAAGGAAATTATAAGGATTTGTCGCGAACTTTACGTTAAAAAACTGCATGATTATTCTACCGCATGGCGTATACTCCGTATCCCTTCGGTAACCGACCAGATTTTGAATAAGGCAAAGCGCATACGTTCGATTGAAGAAAAGGGCGTGGCGCTTGTAAACGAAGGTATCGAATCGGAATTCATAGGCCTTGTAAATTATAGCATAATAGGTTTGATACAACTTGAACTTCATCCGGTGTTGGAGGAAGATATCAGTGTGGAAGAAGCCATAAAGCTGTATGACAAGTATTCCGAAAAAGCATTCGAACTGATGAAACGAAAGAATCATGATTACGGAGAAGCCTGGCGTGGAATGCGGATAAGTTCTTTTACCGATCTGATTCTAATGAAACTGTATCGCACAAAGCAGATTGAGAATCTGGAAGGAGCTACTTTGGAAAGCGAAGGCATAGACGCTAATTATAATGATATAATTAATTATTCTATTTTTGCTTTAATCAAGATAAATTATGGCGATTGAACGCAAAAGAATCATAATAAAAATTGCAGTTAATATTTGCAGCTTCTTTGTAGCTGCAATTTTTATTTTTTCCGGTTTTACCAAAGCCGTTGACCCTGTAGGAGGGGGAATAAAAATCGGAGAGTACCTCAACGCCTTCGGTTTCGATTTGCTCGACGAAGAAAATCTGTTGGAGCTGTTCGCTTTTATTCAGTCGGTCCTGGAATTTATGATAGGCATTTATTTGCTTTTGGGCATGCGTCGGAAACTTGTATCTAAGGTTCTGCTTGTGGTTATGATTTTCATGACAGCTTTTACCTTTTATTTGGCAAAGACCGACATCGTTACTAATTGCGGATGTTTTGGCGACGCAGTCAATCTGAGCAACTGGAATACTTTCTATAAAAATGTGATAATTCTTGGCGCGACCATAGTGATAGCTTTTTATCCAACGGAAATATATAAAACTCTTCGCCTGAAGAACGAGTGGTTTGCAAAAGTCTACTCCTTTGCTTTTGTTTGCGGGTTGAATCTGTATTCTCTTTACTACTTGCCTTTAATAGATTTTCGTCCATATTATATTGGGCAGAATATAATAGAAGGAATGGACATCCCTGCAGATGCAGAACCGCCGGTTTATGAAACTGTGTTTACGCTTAGAAAAAACGGAATAGAAAAGCAGTTTACTTTGGAAGACTATCCGGATTCTACATGGGAGTTCGTCGATTCTAAAACAAAACTTATAAAAAAAGGATACGAACCTGTTATAGCCAATTTCACTTTGTATGAATTTATAACAGGGAATGAGGTTACTGATGACGTTTTGAGAGATAACGATTACTCGTTCTGGTTGATAATTCCGTATATAGAAAAAACTGACAACGGGGTTATAGATGCCATAGAAGACATTTACGATTACTGTCAGCTTTATGGTTATAAACTTTACGGTTTTACTTCTTCCGGAGAAGAAGCTGTTCAGGAATGGAAGCATAGCGCGGGGATTGATTTCCCGTTTTATCAGGCGGATGACATATTGTTGAAAACAATGATACGATCTAATCCTGGTTTAATGCTTGTGCATAAAGGAAGTATCATTAATAAATGGAGTAAAAATAATATGCCGGATGATGAAGTGCTTACAGCTCCGTTGGAAAAGTTAACTTCAATTTACGGAACTGCGGAAAAGGGCTTGAAAGGTGTTTTTAAGTATCTTGGTTTTTTTATTATTCCGCTATTATTTCTTATTTTCGCAGACAAATACAGGCAAAGCCGAAAGCGGCATAAGGTAAATGATTCCAATCATAAGAAAGTAGAATAACAAATTAAAACTAAATAAAAAATGAGACGGAAAATTGTAGCAGGCAACTGGAAAATGAATATGGACCTGCAGGACGGAATTGCTTTGGCAAAAGAATTGAGCGAAGATTTGAGTAAGAACAAACCCAATTGCGGCGTTGTTATTTGCACTCCGTTTATTCATTTGGCTTCTGTTGCTTCTATAATAAACAAGGACGTTATGAATCTCGGTGCCGAGAATTGCGCAGACAAAGAAAAAGGCGCTTATACGGGCGAGGTTTCAGCAAGTATGGTTCGCTCTACCGGTGCGGAATACGTAATACTCGGACATAGCGAGCGCCGTGCTTATTATAACGAGACTCCCGAGATACTGAAAGAAAAAGTAAACCTTGCTCTTAATAATGGACTGAAAGTTATTTTCTGCATAGGAGAAGTTCTTGAAGAGCGCGAGGCCGGTCGTCAGAACGAGGTTGTAGGCGCACAGTTGGCAGGTTCATTGTTCGAGCTTACAAAAGAGCAATTTTCGAACATCGTGTTAGCTTACGAACCCGTATGGGCAATTGGAACAGGTAAGACTGCTACTTCCGATCAGGCAGAGGAAATGCATTCGTTTATCCGCAAGACCATAGAGAATAAGTTTGGCGCAGAAGCAGCAGAAAACGTTACAATCCTTTATGGAGGAAGCTGCAAACCTTCGAATGCGCGCGAACTTTTCAGCAAGCCCGACGTTGATGGAGGACTTATTGGCGGAGCGTCGTTAAAGGCTGCAGATTTTGAGGCCATTATTGATGCTTGGAAATAATTATACGAATATAAGGAAACCGCTTGTCCGAAAAATGTTCGGAAAGCGGTTCCTTTATATTTTTATATAGCTTTATTCTATTATTCTGTAGAAAAAATAGTATTATCCCTTGCCGTGTTTTCTTTGATTTGATATGAGAGTTTTATTGACAATGCTATCATTTGTTGTTTCTCTTTCTGCTTTCTCGCAGTCAGGTTATGTAGAACGCTTAAAAAGGAAAACAGGAAGTGAAGGTGCCATAGTTTTTCATCAGGACGATAGAATATCCCGTCTTTTAGAAACGGATTCTGCTTTTACAAAGATCAGAGAAAATTTAGAGTCCGATAAATTAAAGGTTGCTTCTAAAAACAAGAACAAGGGTTTGAATGATTTGTCTTTGGGCAAGCAGATTCCCGATACTTTGGGTGCAGATAGCAATGACGGTAATCCGTCTGCTCCAGTTCACACCCGCCGTTACAAGGTAGAGGGTTTCCGCATTCAGATATATGCTGGTAATAATTCCCGAAAGTCGCGTATAGAAGCTACGTCTGCCGGACAAAAAATAAAGGATTATTTTCCTGAGCTACCCGTTTACACTCATTTTTATCCTCCCCGTTGGATTTGCAGGGTAGGGGATTTCCGTACATCGGGAGAAGCCGAAACTTATCTGAGCCAGATTAGGAATCTGAAAGTGTTCTCCAGTGTAACTCTTATAAAAACAACTATTCAGGTACCCTATTGATGTTGTTTTGTATCATATTACGCTTGCGAGTTCGATAGTTTCTCTTAGTTTGCTTTTAATAATACTATACATGTAAATGGACATAGAAAATATTTCCCGACAACAGATAGAAAAAGAGATAGAAAAGCATTATAGCAGCATTATAACTTTGTTGGGCGAGGATGTCAGCCGTGAAGGTTTGCTTAAGACTCCGAGCCGGGTAACCAAAGCTATGCAGAAGTTGACATGCGGCTATTCAATGGACCCTGCTGCGGTTCTTAACTCCGCAAAATTCCGTGAAGATTACAGTCAGATGGTTATCGTAAAAGATATAGACTTCTTTTCTTTGTGCGAGCACCATATGCTGCCGTTTTACGGCAAGGCTCATGTTGCTTATATTCCAAACGGTTACATAACGGGACTTAGTAAAATAGCGCGCGTGGTAGATATTTTTTCCCACCGTTTGCAAGTGCAGGAGCGCATGACGTGCCAGATAAAAGAATGCATACAGAATGCCTTGAATCCTCTTGGTGTTATGGTTGTTCTGGAAGCAAAACACATGTGTATGCAAATGCGTGGTGTAGAGAAGCAACATTCCGTAACTGTTACCAGCGATTTTACCGGTGCGTTCAATCAGTCGAAAACACGGGCCGAGTTTTTGGATCTTATAGAACACCATTGATAAGAACAGGCAAGCATATTTATATTATCGCGACAGGACTTTTTTGGAGACTGTCGCGTTTTTTTTGTGCCGTTGAGCAATGTGCGGAAAAATATATCTGATGTATTTGAAAGTATAACGCTGTGAATTTATAATGGTCGATTCAGATGTTTGGAAAATTGCCTGTTGTGAAATCCTCCTTATTTTATAGAAAGGTTTTACAGACAAAAACGGTCACCTGCCAAGCACTTGAAAATCAGCGGGTGTATATATAGCAAAAAATATGTCTGAGATAT